>URRB01000026.1 GCA_900550195.1 uncultured Collinsella sp. | reverse complement strand
ACCTTCTGGTCGCGCCCTTGAAGTTGAACGTCAGATTGTCCAAATGCGGCCCGCGTAACTAAACCCGCTCCGCGATCTCGTGGATGAGGTAGTCGGTCTTTTCCCAGCCCAGGCACGGGTCGGTGATCGACTTGCCAAAGACACCGCCGTCGACCGGCTGGTTGCCGTCCTCCAGGTAGGACTCGATCATAAAGCCCTTGACCAGCTTGGAGATGGACTCGTTGCGGCGGCAGCTGTCGAGCACCTCCTTGCAAATGCGATACTGCTCCAGCGGACGCTTGCCCGAGTTGTCGTGGTTGCAGTCGATGACCGCTGCCGGATTGGCATAGCCGGCGTGCTCGGTGTAGCGCTCGGCCAGGCGCTCGAGGTGCTCGTAGTGGTAGTTGGGGTAGGTGCGGCCATCGAGGCCGATGTAACCACGCATAACGGCGTGCGCGAGCGGATTGCCGTCGCACTCGACCTCCCAGTTGCGGAAGATGAAGCTCTGGTGCGCCTGCGCGGCGTAAATGGAGTTGAGCATAACGGTGGTAGAGCCGGCAGTGGGATTCTTCATGCCGACGGGTACCGAAATGCCGCTCGACACCAGGCGATGCTCCTGGTTCTCGACCGAGCGTGCGCCCACGGCCACATAGCTCAGCAGGTCAACGAGGTATTGGTAGTTGGACGGGTAGAGCATCTCGTCGGCGGTAAAGAAACCGGTCTCCTCGATGACGCGCAGGTGCATGTGGCGGATGGCCTTAACGCCTTCGAGCAGGTCATCGGGCGCCTCGGGGTCGGGGTTGTGCAGCAGGCCCTTGTAGCCAGTGCCCTTGGTGCGCGGCTTGTTGGTGTAGACGCGCGGAATGATGATGAGCTTGTCCTTGACCTCTTCGGCGGTCTTGGCCAGTCGGTTCATATACTCGAGCACCGAATCCTCGCGGTCGGCAGAGCACGGGCCGATGATGAGCACCTTACGTGCGTCCTCGCCGGTAAAGACTTTGGCGACCTCGGCGTCAAATGCCTGCTTTTTGGCGGTAAGCTCGGCAGAAAGCGGCATTTCCTCGCGGATCTCCATGGGTATCGGCAGCCTGCGTTTGAATTCCATGGCCATAGGGGCCTCCTCAATCTATAGAAAGAGCAATAAGCGTTTTGTCGAATGCTCGGCATTATCCGCTGTCGCACGCTAAAGTGCAAGCCCTTGTCACCCCGAAACCTACCAAAAAGGGACAGGTTTATTTTGGTCGGTTTTATCTGGGAAAATGTCGGCACTCGCCGGAAGGGGGGTCGGCGTACGGCACGCTGGAGCAAGTTGGATCTTCTGCGGCATACCCCGTGGGCAAAAAATGGCAAATATGAGTACTGTTGCTGGCGTAGTCTCATATCGAGCTTACAAGATAATAGGCACAACAGCAAATATGTTCATTAACGTTGGCACACAGAAGCATGCTAACGGGCGTTTTGATTAATTTGAAGGCGTATAGAAGCCGCAAAGAGGTCATTTGAGGCGGTTTTGGCTGCTACTAAAAATGTAACAGTACTCATATTTGACCTTTTTTGGCCACAGGGTCCGGAAGGGGCTGTCAATCGGGCCCCAAGAGAGCTAATTCGAGTGCCGTGGACGAAAAAACGGGGGCGCAGGTTGTCCTGCGCCCCCGTTCTCGGGCGTTATTCGCTCCTTGCGGCCGAATTTACGCCGCCTCGTCGAACTGCGAGTTGTATAGGTCGGCGTAGAAACCGCCCTGGGCGAGCAGCTCGTCGTGCGTGCCCTTCTCGACGATGTCGCCGTCGCGAATCACCAAGATCACGTCGGCGTTGCGGATCGTGGACAGGCGGTGTGCGATGACAAAGCTGGTACGGCCCTGCATCAGTGCATCCATGGCGCGCTGAATGAGTTCCTCGGTACGGGTATCGACGTTGGAAGTCGCCTCGTCCAAAATCAGCGCCGGACGGTCGGCCAAAATGGCACGGGCGATGGTCACGAGCTGGCGCTGACCCTGCGACAGGTTGGTGCCCTCCTCGTTGATCATAAAGTCGTAGCCGCCGGCGAGCGTATGGATAAAGTGGTCGCAGCGTGCGGCGCGCGCAGCGGCCTCGACCTCGGCATCGCTCGCGTCGGGGCGTCCGTAGCGGATGTTCTCGCGGATGGTGCCGTTAAACAGCCAAGTGTCCTGCAGCACCATGGCAAACTCGCCGCGCAGCGCCGCGCGGTCCCAGTCGCGCACGTCGACGCCCTCGACGCGCAGCGAACCGCCGTCCACGTCGTAAAAGCGCTGCAGCAGCTTAATGAGCGTGGTCTTGCCGGCGCCGGTGGGGCCGACGATGGCGATGGTCTGGCCGGGCTGCGCCTCGCAGCTAAAGTCGTGGATGATGATCTTGTCGGGCGTGTAGCCAAACTTGACATGGTCAAACACCACGTGGCCGGGGCGCTTCTCGGGAATCTGCGCGTCGGCCTTCTGCTCCTCCTCGGGCGCGGCCAGGAACTCAAACACGCGCTCGGTGGCGGCGGCCATCGACTGCATCGTGTTGCTCACGTTGCCCAGCTGCTGCACGGGTTGCGTAAAGTTTCGAACGTACTGGATAAAGCTCTGGATGTCGCCGGGCGTGGCGTTGCCGGTCAGCGCGAGCTGCGCGCCCACCACGACGACGCCCACGTAGCCCATGTTGCCCACCAAGCTCATAAGCGGCATCATCAGGCCCGACAGGAACTGCGAGCGCCAGCCACTAATAAAGAGACGGTCGTTTTGACGGTCGAACTCTTCAATCGAGGCCTCGGCGCGGTCGAACACCTGAATGACGTTCTGGCCGGCAAAGTCCTCCTCGATAATGCCGTTGACGGCGCCCAGAACCTGCTGTTGCTCGCGGAAGTACGGCTGCGAGAAGTGAATCATCACGGTCAGGATAATCGCGGCGGCCGGCAGCGTGAGCACGGTGACGCCGGTAAGCGGCAGGCTGATCGAAAGCATCATGACGAGCACGCCGATAATCTGCGTCACCGACGTGATGAGCTGTGTCACGCTCTGGTTGAGCGACTGACCCAGCGTATCGACGTCGTTGGTGATGCGGCTGAGCACGTCTCCCTTGCTGTGGCCGTTGAAGTAACTCATCGGCACGACGGCAATCTTGGCGGCGATTTCCTTGCGCATGCGGTAGCAGATCTTTTGCGTGACGCCGGTCATGAGCCAGCCCTGGACCAGGCTGCAGACAGAGCTCGCCAGATACAGGCAGAGCAAAAAGCCGAGCGTCTTGGCGATCCAGTCAAAGTCAACGTCGCCGGTGCCGTTGACCTTGGCGACCAGGCCTTCGAACAGCTTGGTCGTAACCTGGCCGAGCACCTTGGGTCCCACAATGTTAAAGATGACCGAGCACACGGCAAAGGCGACGGCGGCAAACACGGCAATCTTGTGCTGGCCGATATAGCCGAGCAGCTGCCTCATGGTGCCCTTAAAGTCCTTGGCCTTTTCGCCGCGACGCATGCCGCCCATGCGGCCCATGGGACCACGCTGGCGGGTGGGCTTGGGAATCTGAGTCTTGGTCTCGTCTGCCATTAGCGCTCGCCTCCTTCCATGACGGCTGCAATTTCTTCTTGGGTAAGCCCCAGCTCCTCGGCGGAAAGCTGCGACTGTGCGATCTCCAGGTACGCCGGGCAGCTGCGCAGCAGCTCCTTGTGCGTGCCGGTGCCCACTACGTGGCCGTCGTCGAGCACGATGATCTGGTCGGCGTGCATGATGGTCGCGATGCGCTGGGCCACGACCACGAGCGCGGCGTCGGTAACGTTTTTGGCCAGCTCCTCGCGTAGGCGCGCGTCGGTCTTGTAGTCGAGGGCACTAAACGAGTCATCGAACACCACGACCTCGGGCTTTTTGGCCAACGCGCGGGCGATGGCCAGACGCTGGCG
This sequence comes from uncultured Collinsella sp., assembly GCA_900550195.1. GTDB lineage: Bacteria > Actinomycetota > Coriobacteriia > Coriobacteriales > Coriobacteriaceae > Collinsella. The sequence continues at coordinate 8,370 of URRB01000026.1, read as the reverse complement.
CTGACCACCCGAAACATTGGAGCCGCCCTGGCTGATGGGGGAGTCGTAGCCGCCCTCGCGCTCGGCGATAAAGTCCTCCGCCTGGGCGACGCGTGCTGCCTGGCGCATATCCTCGTCACTCACCATGTCGCCGGCAAACTTGAGGTTGCTCTCGACGGTACCCGAGAACAGACGACCCTGCTGCGGAATATAACCGATGCGGCGGCGCAGCTCAGAGAGGGTCATGTCGCGCACGTCGATGCCGTCGAGCGAAATGCTGCCGCCCGTGACGTCGTACAGGCGCGGAATCAACTGTACAAGCGTGGACTTGCCCGAACCCGTTGAGCCAATAATGCCGAGCATCTGGCCGGCGTGCGTGGTGAAGTTTACGCCGCTAATGACGTCGGCGCGGGCATCGGGATACTGGAAGCTCACGTCACGGAAGGTGAGCTCACCGCGCGGCGCGCTGGCAGCAGGCAATTTGGGTGAGACAGGGTCGTTGATGCTCGTGGGGCAGGTGATGACCTCTTCCACGCGCTCGGCTGCGACCTCGGCACGGGGCAGGATGACCGAAACCATGGTGAGGATCATAAACGCCATGACGATCTGCATGGTGTAGGAGATAAACGCCATCATGTTGCCGACCTGCATCACGCCGTCGGACACGCCCTGCGCGCCAAACCAGACGATAAGCACGGTGATGCAGTTCATGACGAGCATCATGAGCGGCATCATAAAGCTCATGGCGCGGTTGGTGTAGAGCTGTGTGGTCATCAGGTCGAGCGAAGCCTTGTCAAAACGCTCGAGCTCATGCTCTTCGCGGTTGAACGAACGGATAGGCATAAGGCCGTCGAGCAGCTCGCGGGCGGTAAGGTTCACACGGTCCACAAAGCTCTGCATCTTTTTGAACTTGGGCATGGTGAGGCCCATAAGCACGCCGACGACGGCCGAGACCGCGATGATGGCCACGGCGATGGTCCACTCTAGGCCGGTATGGTTGGCCAGGACGCGCATGACGGCGACGATGCCCATGACGGGGGCCATCAGACACATGCGGATAAACAGGGTTGCGGCCATCTGGATCTGCTGAATGTCGTTGGTGCAGCGGGTGATGAGCGAGGCCTGGCTAAACTTGCCCACCTCGGCCGGCGAGAAGTGCATAACCTTGTTGAAGGTCTCGCGGCGCAGGTCGCGGGCGATGGAGCAGGCGGTGCGCGAAGCCACGGCACCGGTCAGGATGGTGGCGACGAGCGACACGAGGCACAGTCCAAACATCGTGGTCGCCATGCGGCTCAGGTAGGCGTTCTGCACGTCGGCGGGGTCGATGCCCTGCGCCTTGTACTCGTCCTGTACATAGCTCACGGCGCGCTGGGTGACGATGGAGCCCGACATGGAGCCCATTTTGTCCGCCATTTGGTTGGCGCCCTCGACGAGCTTGCTTTGGTCTACCAGACCGCCCTCGACACCCAGGCGCAGGCTCTTCATAGTGATCTTACCGCCGTCGGCATCAATCTGCTTTTGCATGTTCTGCGCCGCCGCGGCCTTCTGCTGCATCTCGGCGAGCTGCTCGGGCGTCATCGCTGCCATTTGCTCGGGGGTGGGCATGGCCTGGGCAGCGTTGTCGTCTTTCTCGCTGGACGAGCCCATCATGTCGCCCATGGAGTTGGCGTCGATGCCCTGGTTGAGCGAAAGGACAACAGTCTCGGGCAGGCTCATAATGTCGGCAATCTTGCCTCCATCGGCACGCTCTTCCTCGGTACCCTTATACGTTCGAATGCCATTTTTGTCAGCCTTGCTAAACACGGCCTCCACAGCTTTGGCGTCCTTGGTGCTCATAAAGAGTTCAAGGTCGTCGAGCGATTCGGCGCGGATGGTGTCGGGTACGGGCGAGGCGATGCCGCCTTGCTGCACACCCACGTCGACGATGTCGCTCATATAGGTAGGCAGCGCCAGATCGGCGTTGCAGCTGATTACGATAAGCACGATAGCTGCGAACAGTGCCAGGATATGCTTTTTAAAGAGCTTGAGAATCCTCACTCGGCATCTCTCCTTTCTTGATTGCGGTCGATAATTTCGTTGGCACGCCTAAGAAGGCGCACCATCTCTTGGGTATCTGTTTCGCCGAGCTGCTCGAGGAAAGCCGCGGTGCGGGCCTCGAATTCCCGACGTTTGATTTCGAGATCCTGGAATCCCTTGTCGGTCACTATGACGTGTACGCGACGACGGTCAGTCTTTGAGTGCTCGCGCTCGACCCAGCCCTTGACTTCGAGGGCGCGTAGGATATTGGCGATGCGGGCGCTCGAGACCCAGGCGCGATCAGCGAGTTCGCTCGGCGTGAGCGAACCGCCGGCGAGTATGAGGGCGCGCATGACGGCCATCTCGCCGCCGAGGGCTTTGTCCGCAAAACGCGAAATGCGCTGATGCATGCTGCCGAACTCGGTAAGGAGCTGACGCCCAAGTTCACGGAAATCGGTATCTTCCACCGAAAACCCCTAACACTAGAAACTATTTTCGGTGAAAGATGATACCCCCATACGCGGGCCTCATACAGTAGGCAATATTAAGAGCTCATTAAGACTTAAAATCATTCAATTGCTAAAGCGTTTCAAAGAACTATCATGCCCGCGGTTAGGCGAGGGGTTGTCACCACCATGACGACTGGGACTCATATAATCGCCACGTGCGATGCTCCAACTTCCCGCAAGGAGACACCTTACATAAAGGGGGATGGAGTCATGGCATTTGACTTCACGGGCAAGACCGCGATTGTCACGGGCGGCACTCAGGGCATTGGCCTCGAGATCGCCAAGGGCATCGTCGCGGGCGGCGGACATGTCGCGCTCATCGCAAGGAACGCTGCTAAGGGCGAGGCCGCTGTGGCCGAGCTTGGCGAGGGCAACAAGTTCTATCAGCTCGATGTCGCCGATGCGCCCAAGGCGCGCGAGACCGTCGAGCAGATTTTTACGGACCTGCCGCAAACCAACATCCTGATCAACTGCGCTGGCGTCATCAGCACCAAGAAGTTCGACGAGATCGATGACACCGAGTGGCGCCGCACCATCGACATCAACCTCAACGGTACCTTTACCATGATGAACGCCGTCTACCCGCACTTTAAGGCGGCCCATGCCGGCACTATCGTCAACGTGAGTTCCGTTGCGGGCAAGATCGGTGGCGGCCTGCTCGGCACCGCGGCTTACGCGAGCTCCAAAGCAGGCGTTAACGGTCTGACCAAGGCAGTCGCCAAGGAAGGCGGCAAGTTTGGCGTTCGCTGCAACGCCGTGTGCCCGTCGCTCACGTTGACCGATATGACCTCGATTCTCTCTGACGAGAACTCTCAGCGCATCATCAACGGTATCCCTCTGGGCCGCGCCGCCCAGGCCAGCGAGCCTGCGCAGATGGTGCTGTTCTTCGCTTCCGACCTCGCCAGCTTCGTGAACGGCGAGATCGGTGACTGCGACGGTGGCATCGTTCTGGACGGGTAATACTCCGCGACGATTATTCGGCGACGGCTCCTGCGACTCGGGACCGTCGCCTTCTTTCTGATATAGGCGCATGCGGCTACGATTCGCATGCATCCAAAGGAGATATATATGAGTGAATCGGCTGCGGTGGAGACGCCGGCGGCAAAGGAGCCGTTCTTTAAGATGTCCTCCATCCCGGGCGCCAATATCTTGGTGCCGCTTCTGTTGGGCTGTCTGCTCAACACGCTATTCCCCGACCTGTTCAAAACGCTCGGCAGCTTTACGCTTGGCATGACCCAGCAGGGCGCTGGCCCGCTCGTGGGCGCTTTTTTGCTCATCGTCGGTACGACGATTTCGTTTAAGAGCGCTCCTGCCGCCGCTGCCCGCGGCGCCATCATCATCGCCGTCAAGCAGATCGTGGTCGTTGCCATGTCGCTGCTCATCCTTTATGTGTTCAACGACAACTTGTTTGGCATCTCTGCCATGGTGATGCTGGCGGCTTGCACCGGCGCCAACAACGCTATGTACGCTGGGCTGATGGGTACCATGGGCAACGAGGCTGAGCGTGGCGCTGTCGCCATCACCACGCTGGTTGTCGGCCCTCCGGTCACGATGATCGTGCTCGGCGCCGCCGGCCAGGCCCCGATCGGCTGGTCGCTCGTGGGTGCCATTCTGCCGATCGTCGTCGGCATTATTCTGGGTAACCTGTTCCCCAGCTTTAAGAAGATGATGGCACCGGCACTTTCCGCCATCATCGTGCTCGTCTTCTTTGCCATGGGCTCGACCATGACCTTTGGCCAGCTCATTAATGGCGGTCTCCCCGGTATTCTGCTCGGCGTGATCTGCTCGGTGGTCTTTGCAATTCCCGTCATCGCGGTCGATAAGCTCACGGGCGGTACGGGTGTCGCAGGTGCGGCCATTTCAAGCTGCGCCGGAGCCAATGTGGCCACGCCTGCTGCCATGGCAAGCGTCAATGGGGCCATGTACGGTGGCGCCGTGCTCGCGACGGCTACGGCACAGGTTGCTGCCTGCGCAATCGTGACGGCTATTTTGACCCCGCTGGTCACCAGCTGGTGCTACAAGCATTTTGAGGGCCAGGGCAACGGCGATAGCAAGGCAACGGCCGACAAGGCCGCCGCAGCCGCCTAATGCCAAGCGGCAATCAAAGCTAAAAACTAGCCATGCCACAGGGCGGCCACGGGGGATTCCGTGGCCGCCCTGCAGTTTCTGTAGGGTCTCTGGGACACTTTACCCTGCTAAAGCTGGCATAACAGCTAGAGCGAACGTCGTACAAAGGCAAGGAAAAATACCATACAAATCGGTGAACGGTAGTTGTTTGCACTCGCATTTCCTGCGGGTTTGTAAAAAACGTCCTTATGATATAAAAAAAGAAACATATAACAGCCCAGATGGAGAGGGTCGCTATGTTATCCTTCTCAAACGGGTGAAATCTTGGGTTTTGGGTTGTAGTTCCAAGGTGGACAAACGTTTTCCCTGCACCAATGTGTGGTGAAGAACGGAAGAAGCCGGTAGTGCAAGCCGAACATTCAAGAATTCAATAAGCAGCGGTGTGAGAGAGCGCCGCATTACACGTAACTAGGAGCGTGGTTACACAATGCAGGAGGCATGGGAAGGCTTCAAGGAAGGCATCTGGACGGGAGAGGTTGACGTCCGAGACTTCATCCAGAAGAACTACACCCCCTACGAGGGCGACGAGTCGTTCCTCGCCGGCCCGACCGAGCGTACCAAGGAGCTGTGGGGCGAGGTTCTCGACCTGCTGCTTAAGGAGCGCGAGCAGGGCGGTGTCCTCGATATGGACACCAAGACCGTTACGGGTATCGTGAGCCACCCCGCTGGCTACATCGATAACGCCCACCGCGAGAAGGAGACCATCGTCGGTCTCCAGACTGACAAGCCGCTCAAGCGCGCGCTGCACGTCAACGGCGGTATCCGCATCGCTTGCCAGGCTGCCAGCCAGCACGGCTATAAGGTCGACGAGAACGTTGTCGAGCGCTACACCTTCGAGCGCAAGACCCACAACGCTGGCGTCTTCGATGTCTACACCCCCGAGATGCGCGCTTGCCGCTCGGCTCACATCATCACCGGTCTGCCCGATGGCTATGGCCGCGGCCGCATCATCGGCGACTACCGTCGTGTTGCCCTGTACGGCGTCGACTACCTGATCAAGGACAAGGAGGCCCAGAAGGCTTCTACCCCGACGGTCATGACCGCCGACAACATCCGCGATCGCGAGGAGCTGCAGGAGCAGATCCGCGCCCTCGGCGAGCTCAAGATGATGGCCGAGACCTATGGTTTCGATATTTCCAACCCTGCTACCAACACGCAGGAGGCCATCCAGTGGATGTACTTCGCCTACCTCGCTGCCGTCAAGGAGCAGAACGGCGCCGCTATGTCCATCGGCCGTACCTCCACGTTCATCGACATCTACGCTGAGCGCGACCTTGCCAACGGTACCTTCACCGAGGAGCAGATCCAGGAGTTCGTGGATCACTTCATCATGAAGCTCCGCATGGTCAAGTTTGCCCGTACCCCCGAGTACCAGGCCCTGTTTACCGGCGATCCGCAGTGGGTCACCGAGTCCATCGGCGGCATGGGTGTCGACGGCCGTACGCTCGTTACCAAGATGAGCTACCGCTACCTGCACACGCTCGAGAACATGGGCACCAGCCCCGAGCCCAACATGACCGTTCTGTGGTCGACCCGTCTGCCCGAGAACTTCAAGAAGTTCTGCGCCAAGACTTCTGTCGCCAGCTCCTCGATCCAGTACGAGAACGACGACCTCATGCGCGTCTATCATGGCGACGACTACGGTATTGCCTGCTGCGTGTCCTCCATGCGCATCGGCAAGGAGATGCAGTTCTTCGGCGCTCGCGCCAACCTGGCCAAGTGCCTGCTGTACGCACTCAACGGCGGTGTTGACGAGGTCTCCAAGAAGCAGGTCGGCCCCAAGTATCGCGCCGTCGAGGGCGATACGCTCGATTACGACGACGTTGTGGCCAAGTACAACGACATGATGAAGTGGCTCGCTGGCGTGTACGTCAACTCGCTGAACATCATTCACTACATGCACGACAAGTATTGCTACGAGCGTATCCAGATGGCTCTGCACGACAAGCACGTGCACCGCTGGTTCGCTACGGGCATCGCTGGCCTTTCCGTCGTGGCTGACTCCCTGTCCGCCATCAAGTACGCCAAGGTCCACCCCGTCCGTGACGAGAACGGCATCATCGTCGACTTCGAGACCGAGGGCGAGTTCCCCAAGTACGGTAACGACGACGACCGCGTCGACCAGATCGCTCACGACGTTGTGCACCAGTTCATGGAGTACATCCGCATGAACGACACCTACCGCAACTCCGTGCCCACGACCTCGGTTCTGACCATTACCTCCAACGTCGTGTACGGTAAGAAGACCGGCTCCACGCCCGACGGCCGCAAGGCTGGCCAGCCGTTCGCCCCGGGTGCAAACCCCATGCACAAGCGCGATAGCCACGGCGCCATCGCTTCGCTGTCTTCGGTTTCCAAGCTCCCGTTCCGCGATGCTCAGGACGGCATCTCCAACACCTTCTCCATCATCCCGAGTGCGCTCGGCAAGGAGGACCAGGTGTTCTTTGGCGATATCGACCTTGATCAGCTGGGCGAGTAACTATTGTTAGTGCTATACTAACAATAACGATTACTGATTAGCGCGCCGGTTTCGGCCGGCGCCTATCAATCGAAGGAGACACATTATGAAGGTTTCTGAAGTTTCCGAGACTCAGGCCGATAACCTGGTCCACATGCTCGACGCTTACGCCGAGAAGGGTGGCCACCACCTGAACATCAACGTCTTCAACCGTGAGACGCTGCTTGACGCTCAGGCTCACCCCGAGAAGTACCCGCAGCTGACCATCCGCGTTTCCGGCTATGCCGTGAACTTCCACACGCTCACCAAGGAGCAGCAGGACGAGGTCATTTCGCGTACCTTCCACGACAAGTTCTAAAGGGACTCAACTCCCACCGGAGACCCGGTAAGGCCTACGCACTTTGCCTCTCAAACGTCCTCGCCGCTTCGCGGCTGCGGAATGTTTGCGAGACAAAGTGCTCCCGGCCTTGCCGGGTCTCCTGCGTTGTCGTCCTTTAGGGAACCACGCTAAATTAAATTGGTGTCCTCGGACATGCAAAGAGGCTCGCTGCGCACTTCGTGCGGCGAGCCTCTTTGCGTCCTGACGCTCCTATTTGGCAAGGTGTCTTTTAGAATCCATTTTGCGCTCGGCCTCGAACGCCTGCCTGTCCCAATCGAGCGGAAGTCCGGCCTCGACCCATGCCTCGTAGGCCCTCCTTATGGGCTTGAGCTCCCTTTGGCCCCTCTCCAGCATCGAGATGTACTTCTCGCTGGTTCCCAATATGGACGCCGCCCTCACCTGGCTGACCCTCGCCGCGCGCCTGGCCGCCACGAGCCCCGAGGCGTCCTCGGGCCTCCTGATCTCGTGCGGGCGCATCAGCGCCCGGTACGCCTCCCTGGCCACGTAGCGCTTGAGGCACCTCATGACCTCCCTGTCGCTCTTCCCCCGCGCCCTGGCCCTCTCGGCGTACTCGGCGGTCTCGGGGTCGCGCATGACCCTCTGCCTCGCGCGCATCTCGTGCAGAGCGCTGTTCGCCTGCCGGTCGCCGCCCCTGTTGAGCCTGTGCCTCACGGTCTTGCCGCTCGAGGCGGGGATTGGGCAGGCCCCGCATATCGCCGCGAACGACGCCTCGGAGCGCAGCCTGCCCGGGTTGTCCCCGGCCGCGACCGCGAGCTTGGCCGCGCTCACGGGCCCGCACCCGTACATCGCCAGCAGCGCGGGGCAGTTCTCCTCCAGGGACGCCTCGATCGCGCGCTCCATGTCGAGCGCCGCGTCGCGCGCCGCCGCCCACAGGTCCGCCA
>URRB01000025.1 GCA_900550195.1 uncultured Collinsella sp. | reverse complement strand
ACTGCGGGAATGGCCTATTTGCTCAATGTGTTCGGCTGAGATCGGAAATCAACCCCTGCTATCGAAGCCTTAGACTTTTATCCGAGCAAATTCGGCAGATTGGAGCTTGGAACATGAGGGATATGTGCCTCATGTCGCTCAAAATACGTCTCCTGACCTCGAAGGAGAACGTTTTTTAGCGACAGAAGGAGACATAAATATGATCTGGTTTACCAGCGACACCCACTTCGGGCATGAGAACGTGCTGAAGTTCACCGACCGCCCGTGGGAGACGATTTGGCAGATGAACGACGCCATCGTCGACAACATCAACGGCAGGGTCGCCGTGGACGACGAGCTCTACATCCTGGGGGATTTCTCATTCAAGATGACCGCCCAGGACGCCTACGGGCTGCGCAAGCGGATCGCCTGCAGGCGCATCCACCTCGTCCCGGGAAACCACGACAAGGACTGGACCCAGCCGGCGGTCGCGGGCGCGTTCACCGTGGAGCCGCCGATCTGCGTGCTCAAGATCGACGGGCAGAAGATCGTCCTGAGCCATTACCCCATGGCCGACTGGCAGGGCATGAACCATGGATCGTGGCACCTCCACGGGCACATCCACACCAGCGGCGGCGCGTACAACGAGTTCAACCGCAAGCAGGGCCTTCTGCGCTACGACGTCGGTTGCGACGCCAACGGGCACGCCCCGGTGAGCCTCGACGAGCTGAGGGAGTGGTTCACCGGAGTCGACGAGCCGTGCGGTCGGGTGAAATGGCCCTGGTGGGTCAACGAGACCGGCGACAGGCAGGTCGAGCGCGAGCTGGCGGCGTACAAGAGGGAAGAGGTGATTCGATGACGGTCTATGTGACGGGCGACATCCACAGTGGGCTCGACATGCAAAAGCTCCGCGACTGGGAGCTTGGCGACAGTCTTACCGGCGACGACTATCTCATCGTCGCCGGCGACTTTGGCTTTCCGTGGGATTTCTCTGCCGAGGAATGCGCCGACATCGCCTGGCTGGAGTCGCGGCCCTACACGGTGCTGTTCGTCGACGGCAACCACGAGCGCTTCGACCACTGGGAGGAGCGCCCCATGGAGCCGTGGCATGGCGGGCTGACGCAGCGCCTGTCGGACACATCGTCCATTCGGCGTCTGACGCGCGGCGAGGTCTTCGAGCTCGACGGCTCGACGGTCTTCACCATGGGCGGTGCCACGAGCGTGGACAGGGAATACCGCGTTCCGTATTCCAGTTGGTGGCCTCAGGAGCTCCCGGATGAGCGCGAATTCGATGCCACGCGGGCAAGGCTCGACGAGGTCGGCTGGAAGGTCGACTGCGTCATCACCCATACCTGCGCCACGCGCATGCTCTCGCTGACGCTCTACCCGGACCCAGGCTGGGAACGCCCCGATGTGGACCGGCTGACCGGATTCCTTGACGGGCTCGAGGACCGCTTGGACTACAAGCGCTGGTATTACGGCCATTTTCACCGAGACGGCAACCCGGACGAACGTCATACCGTGCTGTACGACCGGATTGTGAGGCTCGGGGACAAGCTCCTGCCGTGGGGTGCGTACTGATGACGGTCTATGTGACAGGCGACGTGCACGGCAGGGCCGAGTACGGGTCCAGCCGGTTTGCCTTCAAGAATTGGCCGCTGGGCCGGACCCTGACGTGCGATGACGTGGTGATCGTAGCTGGCGATTTCGGCTTTGTCTGGGATGGATCCAACGCCGAGAAATACTGGCTCGACTGGTTCGAGTCGAAGCCCTGGACCACGTGCTTCGTGGACGGCAACCACGAGAACCACCACGCCCTGGCCGAGCTGCCGGTGCGGGAGTGGAACGGCGGGCTCGTCCATGAGGCACGACCGCGCGTGCTGCACCTGATGCGCGGAGAGGTGTACGACATCGCGGGGACCACGGTCCTCACCATGGGAGGTGCCGCGAGCAACGACAGACAGTATCGCAGGGAGGGGAGGAACTGGTGGCCCGAGGAGATGCCGAGCGAGGAAGAGACGGAGCACTGCCGCTCCTCGCTCGACCGCGTGGGCTGGAAAGTCGACTACGTTGTGACTCACGAGGCACCGACTGCCCTTGCTGAGGGGCTGTGTCGCGAGCGTGGACGCGAGTATCGAGGCGACCGGCTTCAGCGATTCCTTGCCGAGCTCGACGGGCGGCTCGGCTACCGCGCCTGGTTCTTCGGCCATTACCACGGTGACGAATGGCTCGACGCCAAGCATCGCCTTGTCTACCGAGACATCGTGCCGATCGAAGATGCTGCGCCCGGTTCTAGAAATCTTCTAGAAGCGCTCTAGAAGGTTTCTATAAATCAGCCACCTGACAGGAAGGGCGCGAGACTACTTGCCCTTCATCTGGGTCATGACCTCGATTTTGGCCTCAGCCACGGCTGCACGCTGCTCGGAGGCGGCGAGGCGGTCCTTGAGGGCGGCGACCTCGGCCATCAGGTCGCGCTGGGCCAGGAGCGCATCGTTCAGCTCGGCTTGGGCTTTCAATGCGGCGTCACGCTCGCCGCGCAGACGCTCGATCTCATCGACCATGGCCTCAGCCTCGGCATGGAGCTGGACGACCTGTCTGTCGAGCTCCCTGGCATCGGCGAGGTACCTGACGCTCGCGGCGTGGAGCTCGTTGTTCTCGAGTTCGAGGCTCGCGGTATCGAGCTCGAACTTCTCCTCTATAAAGGCAATCCGCTCATTGCAGTCGGCTTCAATCTTTTCATTCCGGCCTCTCGCCTCGCCGAGCTTGCGGTTGAATTCGTCGAGCTGGGCCCTGAGCAGTGCATTCTCGGTCTTGAGGTCGGCGGTTTCGCGCAGCAGCTTCTCCCGCCACCTCGCCTCGATTCGCTCGGCGGCCTCATCGAGGACGGACTTTATGCCGTAACCGTAGATCTTCCTGATTTTTCTATCGCCTGACATCGTGCGACACTCCAATCAACAATGGGCATGACTCCGCCACGCCGTACGGCTGGGAACAAATACGCGGCCGCTGTTGATTTGTGGTCGTCCTGCGATCGGTGAGTTCTAAAAAGGCGTCTCAAGTCATGCGTTCACGCAGGTTTTCGATTGGAGGAATACCGCACGTTTTCATGGTATCACGTGCCTTAAAGACCATGAATGGACGGCCACATCGATTCGTTGAAAATGGCACCTACGACGTGTTGGTGGCGGGAGAGTGATGGCGTTAAAGATGTCGAGAATGATTATGGGATTGTTTTAGATGCGGGCATGAAAAAGGGTCGAATCGAAGTGTCTGGCCGGACGCCAATTGTCCGGGAACTGTTTCGGTTCGACCCTGTTTTATTTTACATCCGCGGCATGTTCTTGTGGGCACCCTGACGGTGGCCGACTCTCACGACCTCGATAGTCGGTTTGTGGGCTTAAGATTTCGGAGGCTCCCAGCCGTTTTCGATCGCGGCGCGGTAGATTGCAGCGTAATTAAGCATCCAGCTGCCGTCACCCGCTTTTTGAATGTACCTCTTATCCTTCAAAGAGGTGTGGGCGCGGGAAATCGTGTTCTTGCTCAGGTGGTAATGCTCCTCAATCCATTTGCTTTTTGCGTAAAAGCCCATGGCTTTTTTGTTTGTGGAAGGCTTTCCAAACTTCCATACAAGGCCGAGGATGAGGCGCTCGGCAGCGACGGTGGTGACGCAGCACGCCCACTCGGGCACTGAAATAAAATTAGCTTTATCCATTTTCCCTTTAATCTTTCGTTGCTCATTAACATCATCGCGTTATTTGTCGGAAATCGACGGCAGCTCGCTCATGTTTACCACCTAGTCAAGGTGGGCCGTATGACCTTCAAGCTGCTTGAAAAGCTCGTAAAACGAGCTCTCAAGCATGTAATTCGAGCGATGGATTTGGATGAGCTTGCCGGATTCACGCATAAACTTGCGCGCGGTGTTTTCGCTCCAGCCAGTGATTTCGCGGATATCGTTAACGCGGAGCAACCGATCGCACTGAACGGCACCAGTAGGGAAAGTCGGTGTGGACGCCTGAGCGCTAATCTTTGGAGTAGCCATGATGAGCTATCCTTTCAATGAGGGCCCTCCCTGTGCTTGTAAGACTTACCAGGTTCATAAGCACTTGGGAGGGCCGGTTTTTATGACTACATGCGTAGCCATCTGACAGCTTTAGCATGTAATAAAACCCATTAAATGTCAATCAAATAAAGCATCTACCTGCGGAAACGGTATTATAGTACCGTAATATTATGGATGAAACGATGAATAAAAAACAAACTATTGCTCGCTTCTCTGTATATAGACGTTGATTAAGTCTTCGTATCCTTTAACTGCTTTTATTTCTGATTGTTGAACGAGGCTTGTATACGTTTTGAGGGTGATATTGGGGTCTGCGTGGCCAAGAATGCCCTGCACGCTTCTAATATCTGATCCGTTCGCCAGCATAAAAGTGCTGACACAATGCCTGAGCTGATGCGGGCAGATTCCCTTATATAGTTTTCCACCAGTTGAATCGTTCGGCTCATAGATTCCAAGATTGCAGCTAACTGCGAAATCGCGAAACCAATGGTTGTAGATGTAATTCTTCATGTGGCAGACAGTAGGGACTCCCTGTTCGACGGCAATATCGCTAATGATGGGTGTGCTGCCAGTCTGAGGCAGTCCCAAAGAGGCCAGGAACTTTTTTTGTTTGGCTGACCATGATTGAAGACGCTCGGTCAAGGTTTCTCCAACGGGGATTTTGCGTTGGCTTTCTTGTGACTTTGGTGCCCTCAATTCATGGTCGTTGGTGTACTGCCTGTCAATTTTCAAAGTTTTATTGACGGGGTCCCAATCGCGCCATTCGAGACCAAGCATCTCGCCTTTTCGCATACCCGTATACACTAGTACTAGCGTACCGACAGCTTCGGCGGTGAGCTCAATGTGTTGAAGGTGTGTGCATAGGGCAGCAACTTGGTCGATTGTTAGTGATTCTCTTTTGTTGCGTGGTCTGCGAACATGAACAGTGGCACAGGGGTTTCGGTCAATTATCCGCTTCGCGACTGCATTCGACAGAATTTGACGCAACTTCGCGTTGATCCGCACAAGCTCCGATGGCTTGTATTTTTCCGTGCGACGAGCTTCGGCATATGTTTCTTCGATTAGATCGGGAGTCAGCCCCTCAATTGTCTGAAACGCACCGAATAGGTCTTCGATATGCCTGCAATCGTACGCTTCTCTTTCATAGCTCGTTGGCGCAAGCTCAGTGTTCCTATTTTCATGAAAGGCCCAGCAGTAGGACGCAAGCAGAGTTGGCTTTTTAGTTTTAGAGACCGCGCCAGAAGAGTTGATTTCTGCCAGCTTGGCCTGCATTGCAGCCTTTGCCTCTGTTTTAGTCTTGCAGTGAACCGTATAAGTTGGGGATCGTTTGTAGCGCCCCGTCTTAGGATCCTTGATTCCAAGTGAAAAATAATAGCGATAGGTGTTAGGCGACCTCTTGTCTTTCCAACACGTGCCTCTTCCGCTAATGAGTGGTTGTTCTGACATCTTTGCACTCCGTTTCTTTGAAGAGTTTTCAACAATTCATTGAGTGCAGTTTAGCTAAAGCCGTTAGTAATATGTTTGTAAAAGCGTAGGCGCAGCTATCAGAGGTAAAAGACACAAACTGCTATGTTTATCTGCGGTTATATGGTGTTCAATGATGCTTGATGCATGGTAGGGGGTAGCATTAAATCATATCTCCTAAAGCGGGTGTCGACGGTTCGAATCCGCCCGGGGGCACCAGAAGATTATGACGGCGTCGCGAGAGTGGCGCCGTTTCTGGTTTGTGGGAGCTGCCGGCGGATTCGAACCGTCGGCACCCGCGTCACTCATTTCCCCGCGGGGGGAGTTTTCGAATCCGCCCGGGGGCACCAGAGGAATATCGAGTCCGGTACCGCTGCGGTGCCGGACTCTTCTGGTTTAAGGGATGCCGTAGTATTCGCTGCTTCAGATAAAGAAAGCGCCCGCTTGCTGGGGGAGCAAGCGGGCGCCTGTGAGCGAATATGTTTGCGGCGAGAGCCGTGATGAGCGGTGGGGTGGCGACTAGTTGGTCGTACCGGAATCGTCACCCGTGCCCGAGCCAGAGCCCGAACCCGAGCCAGAAAGTGCGACCGTCAGTGTAATCGTGCTGTCGGTGGACTGTTTGCCGGTGGGGGAAACACCCGTAACGGTGGCATCTTCGTTACCGCTTACGGGATTGCCGTTCTGGTCACAGAAGCCGATGTTATAGAAACCGGCGTTGTTGAGCGCGGTGACGGCGGCGGAGATGCTCTTGCCGTACAGGTTGCCCGGAACACTGGCTTTGCCGGACTTCTTGGCAATGACGACGGTAATCGTGGCGCCGGGCTTCTGCTTGCCACTGGGGTTCCAGCTGATCACGGTGCCCTCGGTAACCGAGTCGTTCTCCTGGTAGCTAACGTCGACGCCAAAGCCTGCCATATCGAGGGCGTTGCGCGCCTGGGCCTCGGTCATGTCGGTCAGATCGGGGACGGACGTGGTATCCGGGCCGCTCGAGACCTTGTACGAGATGGTCGTGCCCTTCGCGACTTCCTTACCGGCTTCGGTGCCCTGCTCAAAGACCTGACCCTCATCGGCCTCGTTGGCCTCCTCGGAGGCGTTGCCCTTCAGGCCAACGCTTGCCAGCGCGGCCTCGGCCTGGTCCTTGGTCAGGCCGACAAGATGGGGAACCTCAACCTTCTCGGAGGGCTTGGGACCCTTGGAGATTACCAGGTTCACCTTGGTGCCCTTGGCCTTCTTGGTGTTGCCGTTGGGCGTCTGCTCGGCGACCTTGCCCTCGTCGACATCGTCGTTGTAGCTTTGGTCGATGGTGCCGACCTCGAGGCCGGCTTCCTTGATCAGCTCGACGGCAGTCTGCTGGTCCTTGCCCAGCACATCGGGCACGGTGACCTGCTCGCCGCCAAAGAGTCCTGTGGCAAAGGCCACCACGATGCAGATGACGGCAACGGCTGCCACCACGGCGGCGATGATCTTGTTCTTGTTGGATTTGGGCTTTTCGACCTCGTAGGAGCCGGTGGAGCCCGAAACCGAGCTACGGGTGGCATTCTGGCCGCTCACGCCCGAGACGGGACGCACCATGGCGCGCGTCTGATCGGAAAGCTCGCGAGTCTTGGTGGCGCCCAGCTCACCGGGGGCACCGATGATGCGCGTGGGCTCCGAGACGTTGACGGCACGGCCCGACAGGTAGCTGTTGAGCACCTGACGCAGCTCGTCGGCGGTCTGGAAGCGGTTTGCCGGGTCTTTCTCCATGCACTTGAGGATGATGCGCTCAAGGTCGGCGTCGACACCGGAGTTGATCTGGCTCGGCGGAATAGGCAGCTCGTTGACCTGCTTGAGTGCGACCGAGATGGCGTCGTCACCGTCAAAGGGAACGCGGCCGGTGGCGCACTCGTACATCACGACGCCCAGCGAGTAGATATCCGAGGTGGGGCCGAGGTCCTGACCGCGGGTCTGCTCGGGGCTGACGTAGTGGGCGGTTCCCAGCACGTTGTTGTCTTGCGTGAGGTGGCTGTTCTTGGCACGCGCGATGCCAAAGTCCATCACCTTGATGTTGCCGTCGGGCAGCACCATGATGTTCTGCGGCTTAATGTCGCGGTGGATGATCTCGTGCTTGTGGGCGACCGAAAGCGCAGAGCTGATCTGCGAGCCGATCTGGGCGACCTTCTTGGGGTCGAGGGCGCCGTGGCTCTTGATGCCGCTCTTAAGGTCGGTGCCGCGCAGGTACTCCATGACGATGTAATAGGTGTCGCCGTCCTTGCCCCAATCGTAGACGCCCACGATATAGGGGGAGGAGAGACCGGCTGCTGCCTGGGCCTCCTGCTTAAAGCGTGCGGCGAAGGTTGCGTCGCCGGCATACTGCGGCAGCATGATCTTGACGGCGACCGTGCGGTCGAGGACCTGGTCCTGTGCACGGTAGACGGTCGCCATGCCGCCCGTTCCCACCTTATCCTTGAGGAGGTATCTTCCCCCGAGGACCCTCTGTTCCATTCCTGCTCCTAACATAACTATTCGCTCAACGATGTGTGTAGTACCAAATGTATGGCCGCTGGGGCCGTGTGGCGCGTTGCCGCTAGCTCATCGGCCGCGGCGCGTCCCAAGTATCCGCTTTGATCACGGGCATCACGCTCCCTGTGCGGCGAGCGCCGCGGTCAGGACGATGCCGGCAATCTTGGCCGCCTCGACGTCGTGTTTGTCGTAATCCTCCAGGGCCACCGAGATGGCAACCGTGGGTGAATCGTAAGGTGCAAAGCCAACAAACATAGAGTTGACGTTGGTGCCGCCGGTCTCGGCCGAACCGGTCTTGCCGGCAACCTTGACGCCCGGAATCTGGGCATCGGTGCCGGTACCGGACTGGACGACGGCGAGCATGGCCTGCTTGACCTGGTCGGCCGTGGCAGAGCTGACAGCCTGGCCCAGCGAGCGGGACTGCGTGGTCTTAACCACGGTTCCGTCCGGGGCGAGTATCTGGGACACAAAGAACGGGTCCATGACCACGCCGCTGTTGGCGATAGCGGCAGCGATCACGCAATTCTGCATGACGGTGGTCTGCGGGCCAGGCGTGTGGTCCATGCCGACGGGCTGGCCGGCGCCTGCCCAAGCGGTCTCCCATTCGGTCATAAGCGACGGGTCGGCCATGATGGAAGCCGCGGTGGTCAGATCCTGGCCGAGCTTTTGACCGTAGCCAAAGGCGTTGGCAAACTGGACGAGCGAGCTGGCACCGACCTCGTTTGCCACCTGGCCAAAGACGACGTTGGACGACACGGCGAAGGCCTGCTGCAGGCTGATGGTGCCGTAGCTCTCGTTGGCATAGTTGGTGACCGGCGCGTTGCCAATGTCCATGGAGCTGGGCGCCTGGTACGTACTGGTAAGGCTGGCGGTGCCGGTCTCGAGCGCTGCGGAGAGCGTGACGACCTTAAAGGTCGAGCCCGGGGTGTAGAGCGCGTCCATGGCACGGTCGTACATGGAGCCGTCCTCGCCGCCGCCCGACTGGAGCAGCGCATCGATGTTGGTGTTGTCGTAGGTGGGCGAGCTCGCGCACGCAAGGACCGCACCGGTGCGCGGATCCATGACCACCACAGCGCCCTTAAAGCCCTTGAGTGCCTGTTCGGCAGCCGTCTGGATGCGCGAGTCGATGGTGAGCTTGGCGGTGTTGCCCGGCTGGGTCTGGCCCGCGAGCGACGCGATGGCGTTGTTCCAGCTAGAGTAGTCCTTAGAACCGGTGAGCGTGTCGTTCATGACGCTCTCGATGGCGGTGGTGCCATACTGCTGGCTCACGTAGCCAACCACGTGCGCTGCCAGGTTACCGTTGGGGTAGGAGCGTACGTAGGTGCCGTCCTCCTGCTGCAGCGACTCGGCCAGCGTCACGCCGTCGGACGTGATGATGGAGCCGCGCTGGATGTACTTGGAGCGGGCGATGGTGTGGTTGTTGGTCGGCATGTCCTGATAGTCCTTGGCCTTAATGACCTGGACATAGGTGAGGTTCCCGATAAGGATGGCGAACAGCGCCGTAAAGGCGAGCACCGCGCGGGTTAGACGGTTGGCGAGCGCAACGCGGCCGAGCACACCGGATTCAGGCGTGTCGAGCAGGCGACGTCGCATGCGCGAGCCGACGGAATGGCTGCCGCTGCCGTAGGAAGACGAGGTGGCAAAGCGCGTGCCCGTCGGGGCGGCGGCAGATGCGACCTGATCATCGGTGATGGCGGCCATGGTGCCGGTGCCGGTAAGCTCGGCCTCGCGTCCGGTAGCCTCGTCACCGGCGCGCAGCAGGAGCGCGACGATGATAAAGCTCGCCAGCAGCGAGGAGCCGCCCTGGCTCATAAAGGGCAGGGTGACGCCGGTCAGCGGGATCAGGCGGGTAACGCCGCCAACGATCAAGAAGGCCTGGAAGCTGATGGCTGCCGTAAGACCGGTGGCGCTAAAGGCGGCGAGGTCGGACTTTGCGCGGGCAGCTGTGGTCAGGCCACGCACGGCAAAGAGCATAAACAGGATGAGCACGGCGCCGCCGCCCAAAAGGCCCATCTCCTCGCCGATAGCCGAGAAGATAAAGTCGGACTCGACGACAGGGATGTTGTTGGCCATGCCGTTGCCGATGCCAACACCGACCAGACCGCCATCGGCAAGCGAGAAGAGCGACTGGACGATCTGGTAGCCCTGACCCTGGGCGTCCTTAAACGGATCGACCCAAACCTGGAAACGCACCTGAACGTGCGACAGGAACTTGTAGGCGCCCACGGCTCCAACGGCTAAGAGCGCAAGGCCGATAACGACATACGAAAAGCGCCCCGTGGCAACGTAGAGCATCAGCAAGAAGATGGTGTAGAACAGCACGGCCGAACCCAGGTCGCGTTCGAAGACGACGACGAGCAGGCACACACCCCACACGGCAAACAACGGCAGTAGCAGTCGCAGGCGAGGGATCTTAAAGCCCAAGATCTTGCGGTTGGAGATGGAGAGCAGCTCGCGGTTCTCGGCCAGGTACCCGGCCAGGAACAGCACGATAAAGACCTTGGCGAACTCGCCGGGCTGGATGGTAAAGCCCGCGATGCGAATCCACAGCTTGGAGCCCGAGATCGTGGTGCCGATAAAGATAGGCAGCATCAGCAGAATGATGCCGATGATGCCAAAGGTGTACTTGTAGCGCATGACCACGTCGAGGTTCTTAACCAACGCGAGCGTTCCCACCATCAGGGCCACCGAGACAAACAGGATGATGAGCTGTGAGATGGCGAGAGCGGGGGCGAGACGCGTCACAAACGTGATGCCGATGCCCGAAAGTATAAATACGATGGGCAGGATGGCGGGGTCGGCACCGGGCGCCAAGATGCGCACGGCAATGTGGGCCGCGGCAAAGGCGGCAAAGAGGCCGATCGGTACGGCGAGCGTCTCAAAGGAGATGGCAGCGCCCGCGGTGAGGACGTACATCGCATACAGCAGGATGACGGGGAACGCCGAGGCGATGAGCAAGAGCAGCTCGGTGTTGCGGCGACTCATAAGCGGCACTCCCTTTCTAATTCTTATCGGAGGCTTCGGCCTCGGCGGACTGTTCGGCGGTTTTCTCGGAATCTGATTCGGAGGTCGATCCCTGATTGGTGTTGTCGCGAATCGTTTGCGCGTCGATCACCTGGCGGGTCTGCTCCTCGTCGATCTGGTGGCGGTACTTGGATATCGTGTCCTGCGCATCGTCGACACTTGTTTGCGGAATGCCCGCCTTGAGGCGGTTTTGCGTGTCTTCGGGCAGGTCGGACAGCTTGATGCTGGTTTCGCTTTCGAGCCAGTGGAGCTTGAGTCCGAGTGGCTTGCCGGGCAGGCCGCGCCAGACGGCGACATTGCCCTGGTAGGTACCCAGGTAGTACGAGCCGGTGACACCCGTGTAGGCCCAGATGCCAGCTGCCAGCACAAAGACGAGGGCCAGGATGGCGGCGATAGTAACGTTGCGGCGACGCACGCGTTGCGCCTCGCGCATGACGCCATCGTCAACCAGGTCAACGACTACTACGGTCACGTTGTCGTGGCCGCCGGCGGCAAGCGCCGCGTCCACTAGGTTGTCGACGCAGATTTGCGCGGTTGAGGACTGCGTGGCGATGTTCTCGATATCGCTATCGGGAATCATGCTCGAGAGGCCGTCGGAGCACAGGATCAGGCGGTCGCCTTCCTCGATATGCAGAGTGAAGTGGTCGGCATACATGGCGGGGTCCGAGCCCAGTGCGCGGGTGATGACCGAACGGTTGGGGTGGACGCGAGCCTCGTCTGCCGTGATCTCGCCGGCGTCCACGAGTTCTTCCACATAGGAGTGGTCGCGGGTCACGCGGATGAGCGTGCCCTCGTGGAGCAGGTAGGCGCGCGAGTCGCCCACGTGGGCGATGGCGAGCGTGTCGTTTTCGATATAGGCGCAAGTGGCTGTGCAGCCCATGCCGGGCTTGCCCAGGCCATTCAAGGCGGCCTCGATTACGGCGGCGTTAGCAGCCTCGACGGCTGCCGCCAGGCGTGCGGCGTCGGCAGACTGAGGAGCTGTCTTGGCGATGGTCTCGACAGCGATAGAAGAGGCTACCTCGCCGGCGGCGTGACCGCCCATGCCGTCGCATACGCAAAAGAGCGGCGACTGCACCAGGTAGGAATCCTCATTGTGCGGGCGCACGCAGCCAACGTCAGAGCGGGCGCCCCACATGAGTTGCGTGGTGGTGCCGGCATCATAGGTCGAGTCGGTCTCGATGCGTTCCTCGGTCAGGGGCTCAAAGCTCATGGTCGAGCCGGGGTCTTTGAGCTTGGCCTCAACGGCGGCAACGTCGATCTCGGCTGTGTCACCGGGAGAGACGGTGTCGGTCTCGGCGTTTGATTCGGAATCGCCGGTGTCCGGGGAGTCGGGCTCCTCGGAAACGCGGGCGGTCGACTCGTCATCTTGCGGGCTGACGTCTATAGGCTCGGGCGTCGCAAAGTGCGACGGCGCGGGCGTGTTTTGCGACTGGGCGGCGGGCTCGGCCACGGCATCGGACTCGCTTGCGGGCGCAGGCTGCGGGGTCTTGGGTGCAGGGCCGTCCTCGGGGGATGTCCCCGCCTCGGGCGCCGGCGTAGACGCGGGCGCAACCTCGGATGCCGGGGCTATGGGAAACGCCGGCGCGGCGGGCTCGGGTGCCGCAAACACCGCAGCGCTCTCGTTGATTGCCGCGGCGACGGGCTCTGCAAAGTGAGCCGGCGCCGGGGTTGCTTCGGGCGCTGTGGGCTGTTCCGCAGCATGTGCGCCGATGGGCGCCGCTACGGCATCCTCTTCGTCCTCGTTATCGGCGAGATCCGAAATATCATGCGTTACATGCGAAAGAGGCAGGGAGAACACGGTGTCCTCGGGTTCCACGGGTGCGGAGCCCGCCGGAGCGGCGTGGGCCGGCGCAGCTGCGGCGGCAGCCGGTGCCTCGGTCATAGTTGCGGACTTGTTCTCCTCGTCGATCATCGACGGTTCACCTTCATGACCACGTCGCCAATCTGGACTTCGTCGCCCTCACGCAGCGTCGCGGGCTCCACGAGCTGGCGGCCGTTGACGAGCGTGCCGTTAAGCGAGTTGAGGTCCTCGATGATGAGCGCCGGGCCCTGCAGCGAAAAGCGCGCATGCGAGGCCGAGACGAACGGTTCGTTGATGCAGATGTCCGAAGATGGCGAGCGACCGACGATGACGGGGCCGAGCATGTCTACGTGGATGCCGCGGATACCGCGCGGACCCTTGTCCACATCAATCGTCCAGATAGCCGAGTCGCGGCGCTGCCCGCGCACAAGTCCCACGCCGGTCTTCATGACGGCGAACAGGAAGATATAGAGCAGGGCGACCAGGACGATGCGGCCTGCAAAAAGGACGATATCGATGTTCATAAGCGACTATCCCCTAAATTCAAAGGTGCTCAGGCCAAACGTCAGCAGATCGCCGTTGCGCAGCGGGCAGCGCGTAATGCGGCGGTTGTTGACGAGCGTGCCGTTGGTGGAATTGAGGTCCTCGATCGACCAATCCGAGCCCGTAAAGGTGAGCTGGGCGTGGCGGCGCGACACGTTGGGGTCGCGCAGGGCAATGTCGGAAACTGAGCGCTCGCGACCGATGGTTACCTGTGCGGAGGTGATGCTATGGCTCTCGCCGCTCACGACGTCGACGAGCTGGGCGAGCGGGCGCTGCGGGGCGCGAGTGCTCGCCATGTTGGAGGCGATGCCGGCTGCGGCGCCTAGGCCCACGGCGGCACCGGTCGCGGCGGCTCCGCCCATGCCGGCAAGCGCGTCGCGCGA
>URRB01000024.1 GCA_900550195.1 uncultured Collinsella sp. | reverse complement strand
TTGGCATGAAAAAGGCAAGGCATAGACCTTCTGGTCATGCCTTGCCTTTTGAATGCCAAATTGTCGCTCTGGGTGGCGCGCAGCGTCGAGCAGTTACGGCGTTTGGTAAAACGCCGTAACTTAAACGGCCTGTGCCAGCTTCTCGGCTCGCTCGGCGGCAGCGAGCGCCTCGATCACGGTGCCGAGCTGGTCACCCAGAAGGACGCCGTTGTAGGTGGAGTTGAAACCGATGCGGTGATCGGTCACGCGGTCCTGCGGCTGGTTGTAGGTACGGATCTTCTCGGAACGGTTACCGTGGCCGATCTGGCTCTGGCGCTCGGCACCGAGCTCTGCCTGCTGCTTCTCGAGTTCCATCTCGTACAGACGGGCGCGCAGCATCTGCATGCAGACCTCGCGGTTCTGGATCTGGGAACGCTGCTCCTGCGACTGCACCACGGTGTTGGTGGGCAGGTGGGTGATGCGCACGGCGGAGTAGGTGGTGTTAACGCACTGACCGCCAGGGCCGGAGGCGCAGTAGGTGTCGATGCGCAGGTCAGACTGGTTGATCTGGACGTCGATTTCCTCGGCCTCGGGAAGCACGGCGACGGTAGCCGTGGAGGTCTGAATGCGGCCCTGGGACTCGGTCTTGGGGACGCGCTGGACACGGTGCACGCCGGACTCGTACTTCATAACGGAGTAGACGCGGTCGCCCTCGACCTTGAACTCAATGGACTTAAAGCCGCCGGCCTCGCTGGGGCTGGAATCGAGCACGGTAGTCTTCCAGCCGCGCGACTCGCAAAAGCGCTGATACATCTTGTAGAGGTCGCCGGCAAAGATGGCGGCCTCGTCACCACCGGCGGCGGAGCGAATCTCGACGATGGTGTTCTTGTCGTCGTTGGGGTCGCTCGGGATGAGCATGTACTTGATGTCTTCCTCGAGCTGGGGGAGCTTGGCCTCGTTTTCGGAGATGTCCATCTGGAGCATCTCCTTCTCATCGGCATCGGTGGTATCGTGCAGCATTTCCTTGGCAGCCTCGATGTCATCGAGCGCGCCGATGTACTCGCGCGAGGCGGCGATGAGGTCGGACTGGTGCGCGTATTCCTTGTTGAGACGCGTGAACTCCTTGATATCGGAGGCGACGGCCGGGTCGGAAAGCTTCTTCTCGAGCTCCTCGTAGGCCTTGATGATCTTTTCGAGCTTGTCGCGCATGACGGACTCCTTTATATGCATGAAGGTGAAAATCGGCAGAATTGATGGGGCGCGGGGCGCCGCTGCGGGGGTAAGCCTTGCTAGAACATGTCGATCTTCAGATACATGCGCATCCCTTCGCGTATGGGGTACATAGTTGCGTCTAACCCACATATGATAGCGTGCGCAGACAGACCTGCATATAACCCGCACGGAATCTGACAAAGGGACAGTCCCTTTGTCAGATTCTAGAGCGTGTGGAGCAGGGCGATGAGGAAGCGCACGCCCTGGAGGTAGGCGCGGCGGGTGATGCGCTCGTTGGTGCCGTGGACGCCGCGGTCGCACTCGTCATCGTCTACCACAAAGGCCGAGAAGCGAATGCACTCGGAGCAAATGCGCTGGTAGTTGGCAGCGTCGGTCGCGCCGATCACGGTCGAGGGCACAATTGCCACTGGCTCGAATGATCCGTTTTCCTCCGTCCCCTTTGGATCACGGAAATAGCAGGCGGCGATGGAGCGAACCACCTCGAGACCGGGACCACCGATGCGCGGGGACGGCGAGGGTTCGGAGCTGCCGGGACCCAGCTCCACTTCGACACGACCGGCAAGGTCCGCCCCGGCAACCGCATCACGGCAGCGCGCCACAACGTCGGCCACGCTCGTGCCCTCGAGCATGCGGAAGTTGATATTAGCCCACATATCCTGCGGCATTACGTTGGCGCCGGTACTGCCGCCCTCGATCTGCGTGGGCGCGCAGGTGGTCGTCACGAGCGGGTAGAGCTTCTTGCTGGCGAGGCACTCGCGCACGATGGTGTCCTTGTTGGAGGCAATCTCGTCGGCCGTGTAGAGCCCCAACTCGACAAGCTGGGCGGCAAGCAAGTCGGTCATGCGCGTCGGCCACTCGATATCGCAGATTGCGGTGATGGCACGGCTGAGCACCTCGAGCGATGTGCCGCCGTAGGGGTTGGACGAATGCCCGCCCTCACTCTTCGTCTTGAGTACGATATCGGCGTAGCCCTTCTCCGCGAGGTCGGCATGCATAAGCCAGCCCTCGCCCGCGCCATACTCGGCAGCCGAAACAATACGGTAGTCACCCTCGTCGATCAGATATTCAAGTTCAACGCCACGCTCCTCGAGCACACGACCGATCGCCCCCGCGCCGTACTGCGTGGTTTCCTCGTCCTGGCCAAAGGCGAGCAGCAGGGTACGCTTGTGCTCCCAGCCGTGCGCGAGCGCATACTCAACCGCCTCGAGAATGCCTGCGACCTGGTCTTTCATATCGATGGCGCCGCGACCCCAAATGTAGGTGTCGTCCACATGTCCGCTAAAGGGGGCATGCGTCCAGTCAGCCTCGGTGCCGGGTACCACGGGAACCACGTCCATGTGGCCCATGAGCATAATGGGCTTGAGGGCAGGGTCGGAACCGCCAAGCGTCACCAATAGCGAATGGTCGATAAGCTCGACCTTACCCGCCGTAAATACGTGCGGCCAAGCCTGCTGCATATACGCGCGCAGGTCGTCGAACGGCTGCCAGTCCACCGCCTCGGCATCCATACTCGAGATGGTCGGAAACGACAGCACGCGACCCAAGCGCTCGCACGCGCCAGCCTCGTCTATATCGGCAAAATCATCCTCATGCGCAAAGAAGCGCCAAACCTCGGCCATGACATCCTTTCGATTGTGATGACGAGGGCCGCCCCACCGGAGCGGCCCTGCCACATAAGCGTTTGCGGTCGGTTATTTGTCCTCGAGATAACGCGAGAGGAACTCGCGAGTGCGCTGGTGCTTGGGGTTGCCGAAGAGCTCGGCCGGCGCGGCGTCCTCGAGCACCACGCCCTTGTCCATAAAGACCACGCGGTCGGACACCGTGCGGGCAAAAGCCATCTCGTGCGTGACGACGACCATGGTCATGCCTGCGGCAGCGAGCTTGCGCATGACCTCGAGCACTTCTCCCACGATCTCGGGGTCGAGCGCGGAGGTCGGCTCGTCGAACAGCATGATCTGCGGATTCATGCACAGGGCACGAGCGATGGCCACGCGCTGTTTTTGACCACCGGACAGGCGGCCCACGGCGGCGTGCGCGAACTTCTCGAGTCCCACGCTGGTCAGGTGCTCCATCGCGACCTTCTCGGCCTCGGCCTTGCTCATCTTTTTGAGCGTGACGGGCGCGAGCGTGCAGTTGTCGAGCACATCCATGTTGTTGAACAAGTTAAAGCCCTGGAACACCATGCCGATGTCCTCGCGGAGTTTATTGATATTGCAGCGCTCGGCCGTAAGGTCCTGGCCGTGGAACCAGATGTGGCCCGCGTCCGGGGTCTCGAGCAGATTGAGGCAGCGCAGGAAGGTCGACTTGCCCGAGCCCGAGGCGCCGATAATGGTGACGACCTCGCCGGGGTTAACGGACAGGTCGATGCCCTTGAGTACCTCGAGCGAGCCGAAGCTCTTGCGCAGGCCCTCGACGCGGATGAGCGGCTCATTGGTCTGTGCGGCGGCCGCAACGCCGGTAGTGGCGGTATCTGCCATGATGATTCTCCTCGTCTTAAGCCTAGTTAGAGCTGGGCAGCGTGGCCGGAGCCTCGGCACCGAGCTTTTTGCCAAAGGCTTCGAGCAGGCGGCTCGCCACGAGCGTCAGGATCAGGTAGACCACGAGCGCCACGCAGTAGACCTCCATCTGGCGGTAGTACACGCCGGCGACCGTGGTAGTAGCGTACATAAGGTCGAACACGCCGATGACCGAGAGCACCGACGAATCCTTGATGTTGATGATGAGCTCGTTGGTGAGCGCCGGAATCGCATTTTTAATGCCCTGGGGGAACACGACTTTGCGCATGGCCTGCCACTGCGACAGGCCCAGCGATCGCGCCGCCTCGGCTTGGCCGGAATCGATGGACTCGATGCCGCCGCGCAGGACCTCCATCATGTAGGCGGTGGAGTTGAGCGAGATGGTGACGAGGCCGGCGGTGAAGGTACTCCAGATCTGGTTGGCCTGGGCGGTCTCGAAGCCCATGCCGCGCAAAACGGTGAAGCCCGCGTAATAGATGAGCAGGCCCTGGACCATCATGGGCGTACCGCGCACGATGGTGGAATAGATGGTCGCAAAGCCGCGGCCGATACTCTTAAAGAAGCGCACCAGGTCGTTGTCCACGCGGTCGAAGGTCTGAATACGCAGGAACACAAAGAGCAGCGCCAGGAAGAATGCGATGACGGTGCCGAAGGTGGCAAGCGCGATGGTGATCTCGATGCCGCGGATGAAGAAGTCGCCGCTCTTGTAGGTCATGTAGACCAGGCTCGACAAAAAGTCGCTGGGGTTGGAATCCGAGACAATGCTCACCTGCACCAGGTCGATAAACGACATGATGCAGCGGTCCACGAAAAAGATCGCTGCGATGGCGACCACAACATAGCTACCCAGGCGCGCGCCGCGGCGGAAACGCTCGGAGGCGAACGGCGACTTTACGCGATAGTCGCTCCAGTGCATAAGCTTGGTGACCAGCGCCGCCGCCGACACGACAATCCAGGCCCAAAGAATCGCCCAAAGGCAATCCTGGAAGATACCGGTGGGGGCCAAGAAGCTCAGCGGCGTGGGGTTGCGCTGGCTAAACGCCAGGCCGAGCGCCGCGATAACGCTCGTGCCCAGGTATACATAACGGTGGTCGGCCTTAATAAAGGAGGCCAGGCGATTGACGGTTTTCATGCTGCCTCCCTATGCCGGCTGACGGTCGAGGCACGCGTCCCACATTTGGTCGCGCTCCTCTTGGCTAATGCCCTTGAGTGTCTTGTCGATGAGCTTAAGCAGTTTGTCCGAGCCCTTGCGGCAGCCGACGTTTGCCGCGACCTCCTGCTTAAAGCCCTCGCCTTCGGCAAAATGAATGGGAACGATGCCCGGGTTTTGAGCCATATAGCCCTTCTCGTTCTCGGTGTTGTAGGTCACGGCGTCGCAGGTGCCCTGCAGCAGGTTCGAGAACACCGTGGGGACGGAGTCGACCGGGTTTTTGTGCACAACGCCCGGGATCTCGTCGATGACGGTGTCGAGCATGGTGTCCTTTTGGCCGAGCACCGTGGCACCGCTAAAGTCGCTAAGCTTGGTGGCGTTTTGGTAGGGCGAGCCCTCTTTTACGAATAGGCCAAAGTAGCCAATGAAGTACGGGTCGGAGAAGCCGACCGACTCTTCGCGCTCGGGCGTGGCGCTCATGCCGGCGATGATGAGGTCGATTTGGCCGTTGTTGAGCGAATCGATAAGGCCCGAAAAGCTCTGCTTGACGGCAACGGGCTCGCCACCGAGGGCCTTGCAGACGACCTTGGCGATCTGTACATCGTAGCCGTCGGCATAGGCGCCCTGCACGTTATCGATGGGAATGGTGAACTCGCTGGCCTCGGAAACCTGCCAGTTGTACGGGGCGTAGGCAGCCTCCATGCCAATGCGGATCTTGTCCTTGCCGATCACGGAATCGGACAGATCGTCGCGACCGCCACCCGTCGTAGGCTGAACAACTTCCAGCGTGGACGGACGCTGGCAGCCGGCAAGCGCGCCGGCGACGACGGTAGCGCTCGCAGCAAACGCACTGCCTAAGAAGATACGACGGCTGCACACCGGCTGTGGATGCGCGTCGCGTTGATGGGGAGAATGCATAATCTGCCTTCCCTGTTGAATCGTATGCTGACGACTTAACAGGATATACGCCAGCAACTAGCAGCGCAGCACAAGCTCGAAAAATTAATAGACACGCGGTAGTCATTGGGGACGCCGATGTTTTGGCAATGCCGGCGAGCGACGTCCAGAGCGAACAAGTGGCATGAAAAAGGCAAGGCATGACCAGAAGGTCTATGCCTTGCCTTTTGAATGACAACTTGTCGCTCTGGACGACGCGCAGCATCGACCGAGCGGCGGAACCTCTAGAGCAAGGTAACGCTAAAACTGCGCTTGTCCGTCTCGCCCGGGGCCAGGGTGATGGTGTTGACCTTGTGCTCAAAGACATCGTCCTCGGTGTCCATGGTGGTATGACCGGTCCAGGGCTCGAGCGCCACAAACGGAGCGTCGTTGGCGGCAGACCACACGCCAATGTACTTAAAGCCCTCAAAGTCGATCTTGACGCCGTGGCCCGACTTGCGGCCACGCAGCGTGAGCGTGGAGCCCGGAGTATCGGTGAACATGATGGCATCGTTATCGAAACTGCGGTGCGTGATGGGCAGCACGTCCGAGTTGTCGGGAGCCTTATAGCTGCCCTCAAACGTCATAAGACCGTCGGGCGTGATGATGGGAGCCTCGTTCGTCCAAGCCTCGGTAAACGCCAGCTCGTAATCCTCGAACGCCTCGTCCTCGGCACCGGGGGCGGGCACGTTAAATGCGGGGTGGCCGCCCACCGAGAACGGCAGGTCCACATCGCCGGTATTGGTGACGGCAAAGGTCTGCGTGAGGGTGGCGTCGCCGGTCAGGGCATAGGTCATGTTGAGCTTAAAGTGGAACGGAAAGGCCTTGAGCGACTCGGGCGTATCGGTGATCTCGTAAGTTACCGAGGAGCCGTCCTCCGAAACCTCGACCAGCTCGTGCTCGACGATGCGCGCGAGGCCGTGGCGCGGCATCTCGCAGGTGCCGGCCGCAGACGCTGCCGTGTTGTTGCGCAGCGAACCCACAATGGGGAACAGGATGGGCGCATGCTTGCCCCAAAAGGCGGGGTCGCCCTGCCACAGATACTCGTTGCCGTTGAGGGCAAGGCTCGTGAGCTGAGCGCCCATGGAATCGATGGCCGCGGTGAGGCTGCCGCGCTTGATGGTAGTGACGGTAGACATGCTACTTCCTCCAAAAGTAAACAATAGTGTCGAGGGCTATTGTCCCACTCTTGGCGGCGGGGTTGAGCGACAGGCGCAGTTATTGAGCAATAGCGTAAAGGTCAAACCCGCCCTGCGGAGTGCTATCGACCGTATCGGGCGCCTGCGAGTTAAAGCTCACGGGAACCATGCGCTTTGAGGCGCGGAAGCGCGTGCCGTCGGTGGCGACGGGCGGTTCGTCGACGGTGAGCTCGTAGTCGCCGGGCTTGAGCTCGATGCCGTCACCAGCGGAATTGACGTATTGATACTCGTCAATCGTCTGCCCTTTGAGCGTACGCCCCACGATGTGGATGAGCATTTGGCTGTCGCCACGCGCGGTGTCCCACATCGCGCCGTCCTTGACCTCGACCGACACATGTACCGAGCGCGTGCGGCTGAGCGATTGCTCGACAGACATCTCGACCTTGGCGGCGTCTTGACGCTGCTGCTCGACATGGCTCCAAACGCTACCGATTGCCGAGCAGGCGATAACGCCGGCCATGAAGGCGATGAGGATGGGGCCGAGCGGAGAACGGCGGCCCGCGTCTTCCTCACGAGCCAGGTCGGGGCGATGTGTGGGCGCAGGCGCCTGGGCGCCTTGCGCGGGCACGTCGAGAATGCTGAAGGATGCCGTGCTGTCGGGGTCGATGGTGTGACGCGGCTGCGGGATCTTTGCCGGCGAGATGGACATGTCCGCCGGCTCACCGAGTGTGGCCGTGGCATCGGCCTTAGCCTCATCGGCCTCGGCTTGGGCCCAAGCCTGCTCAAAGGTCAGGGGCTCGGCGGCATCGGAGGCGGCATCAGGCTCGACATCGGCATCGTTGCCGGTCTCGTCCTCGTCGCTCGACACGTCACGCGACGCGGGCTCGTCCCACTCCTCGTCCGGAGCCTCGCCCTCGCTATACCACCATTCAAAGTTATCGATATCCATACGGGGCGCCCCTTAGGCCTCGCAAATAAACACTCGCTAGTCTTATACCCCCAGACGGCACCGAAGCTCACCCGCGCCGGACACGAAAACCGTCACAACATTCGACGTTTTTCCTCGTTTTCGAGATTTTCATCGAATGTTGTGACGGTTTAGGCGACTGGCCGGCAGCGCAATGTGACAAAGGGACTGCCCCTTTGTCACATTCTGTTAGAGTTGCAGGGATTGAATCCCGCTTATCAATGCGACATTGGAGTGACAACCTTGATCGCCGCAACCACGCCTAAAAGTAAGTCAACCGCCGCCGCGCTCTCCCCTGCGCGCACCAAGCTCTGCCTGGCGCTGCTCGTGCTGTTGGGATTCTCGCTCGGCTGCTCCGAGTTCGTGGTCATCGGCATCGAAAGCGACCTGGCGACGGAACTCGGCGTATCACTTGCCACTGCGGGCCAGCTCATCAGCGTGTTCGCGCTGGTCTACGCCATCGCGACGCCGGTGCTTGCGCTCAGCACGGGGCGATTCCGCCGCTACCAGCTGCTCGTGTGCTACAGCATCGTCTTTGTGCTTGGCAATTTGTTTATGGCACTGGCGCCCAACTTCCAGGTGCTCTTTATCTCGCGCATTGTCCTGGGCTCTGTCTCGGGTGCGCTGCTCGCCGTGGGCGTGACGTACATCCCTGAGCTTCTGTCCCCGCAGCAAACTTCGCTTGCCATCTCGGTAGTATATGGTGCGTTTTCCGTGGCGATGGTCTTTGTGACCTCGATCGGTAAGTTTGTGGCCGACACGCTCGACTGGCACGTGGCCATGTACGGCACGCTGACCTTTGCCGTTCTGATCTGCGGAGCGCTCGTGATGTTTATGCCGCGCGCTGGGCAAACCGACGAGCCCGCCACCTTTCGCGAGCAGGCGGGTCTGCTACGCGAGCCGAGCATCGTCACCGGCATGCTCATCTTTTTGTTTGGCGTGGGGTCGGTCTACGTTTTCTATGGCTACGTGACGCCTTATCTTGAGCAGGTGCTGGGCATGGGCACGGTCGAAGCCAGTACCACGCTTATGGCCTACGGCGTGTTCTGCCTGATCTCGAACATCCTGGGCGGATGGATCGATGCGCGCTTTGGCATGAAGGCGCTGCTCGTGACGTTTGTGCTGCAGGCTGCGGCGTTACTCGGACTGTTTGCTGTGGGCGGCACCATGCCGCTCGCGCTGGTCTTTGTCTTTAGCTTGGCGTTGCTCATGTACCTGTTCTCGGTATCGTGCATCACGCACTTTATGGACGTGGCACGCAGCCGCCATCCCAAGTCGATGGTACTCGCAAGTTCGGTTGAGCCCATGGCGTTTAACGTTGGCATCTCGTTTGGCACCGCAGTGGGCGGCGCCGTGGTAAGCGGAGTTGGCATTGCATATGTAGGCGCGGTCGGTGCCGTGTTCTCGCTTGTGGCCTGGGCGCTCACGCTGGTGACGATTAAGTTGGCTCGCTGGGAGCGCCGTCGTCAATCAGCACAGCCCCGGATGCAGGCATAGGGGCGAACATAGCCCAAGGTGGCGAGCAACCGGTGAAAACCGTCCCATACGAGTAGTGTTTATCCGCCTGCAAGCTCCAGCAGTGCAATTTCGTGTACTTCAGATACACACTTTTCCACTATTTCATGTATTCCAAGTACATGAAATCGTACTAAACTATGTATCTGAAGTACACGAAATTGGAAAGGCGGCCCCATGCGCAGATCAATCGAATCCGTTATCGAATCATGGGCGACAAAGGACGCGTCGCGCCCCATCCTCATCCGTGGTGCGCGACGCGTAGGCAAAACGTACGTTGCCGAGGAAATCGGCAGACGAATCGCCGGCGATGCGTTTGTCAAACTCGACTTTCAGACCGATCTTGAGCTGATCGCTCCGCTGTTCGACTGTCCCACCGACGACGTTGACGCCATCGTGGCGCGAATCTCAGACTATAAACGCACCCCCATTCGCAAAGAAACCGCCTTCATCCTGTTTGACGAGGTGCAGCTCTGCGAACGGACGCTCAACTCGCTTCGCTTTTTTTCGGGTTCGGGCTGGCGCATATGCGCGACCGGCAGTCAGCTCGGCGTCGCCACGCGCAAGCGCAAGTTGCCTTTTCCCAGCGGCGTTCGTCAAGAGACCATGCATCCTATGTCGTTCGAGGAGTTTCTCTGGGCGCTCGACGAGGAGCAGATGGCCAATGCCATTCGTACCCACGCCGGCACGCTCGAGACCTACGCCGCGCACCAAGCCGCGCTCAGCCTGTTTCATCGATACCAGATCGTGGGCGGCATGCCCGCCGCCGTCAACGCATATCGCAAGACGTTATCCATCGAGGATGCGCGCGTCGAGCAGCGCGAAATCGACGAGACCTATACCGCCGATATGACCGACCCCGAAAACGGGATCAGCGGCGTGGCGGCGCGCAAGGTCTGGCGCTCCATTCCGTCCCAGCTGCTGAGATCGTCCACAAAAAAATTCAAGTACTCCGAGGTCGAACGCGGAGGCCGTCGCGCCAAGCTTATCGAGCCGCTCGACTGGCTCGAAGGCGCCGGCATCATATCGGTCAACAACCTGACCGAAGGCATCGAGCCTCCCCTCGTTCCCTTCGACGACGAAGATGGAAGTTTCTTTAAGGTCTATCTTCTCGATACCGGCCTCATGTTCTACAAACTCGGCATCAACCCGCGGCTCTGGCTCGACCTCAAAGAGGATTCCGCCATAGCGCTATCTTCCGGCTTCCGAGGCGCCCTGGCGGAAAACTCGGTCATGCAAGCATTTTCGGGCAATAGCTTGCAGACGTATTACTGGGTGCCGCCGTCGTCTTGGAAGACGACCGGCGAGCTCGATTTTTTACTTCAGACCGACCGTATGGAAATTGTGCCCGTCGAAGTAAAGTCCGCACGTAACGTGCGCGCGAGAACCCTCGGGTCGTTTATGGACAAAGCCCGATCGCCATATGCCTACATTTTGTCCGAGAACAATTTTTCCCGCAGCGAAACCGATGACGGGCGCGAGCTGCGCCACCTCCCCTTGTACGCAGCGGGCTTTATTGGAGCAAACTGCCTCAAGAGCAGTCTGTAAGCCCTGCGCGACCGCCTAGAAAGGAAGCCGCTCATGCAACGCATTCTTTTTATCTGCTATGGAAATA
This sequence comes from uncultured Collinsella sp., assembly GCA_900550195.1. GTDB lineage: Bacteria > Actinomycetota > Coriobacteriia > Coriobacteriales > Coriobacteriaceae > Collinsella. Next base: position 3,653 of record URRB01000024.1, on the reverse strand, counting down.
TCTGTCGCTCGACGATGGCTGAGTCGGTGTTTACCGAGCTCGTGCGCCGCGCTGGGCGCGAGGCGGAGTTTGTCATCGATTCCGCTGCGACCTCGACCGAGGAGATCGGCAACCCGCCACACCACGGTACCGTTGCCAAGCTGAGCGAGGTTGGGATTCCCGTCGTCGCACATCGTGCACGTCAGGTGCGTCGCGCGGAGTATGGCGACTGGGACCACATTGTCTATATGGACGACGAGAACGCCCGCGGCCTGTACCGAATTTTTGGAAAGGACCCCGATGGCAAGATCTCGCGCCTGCTCGATTGGACCGATCGCCCCGGCGACGTGGCCGATCCCTGGTACACCGGCAATTTCGACGCCACCTACCGCGATGTACTCGCCGGTTGCACCGCTATGCTCGAGCAGCTGTAGGCGCTCGGGCGGCGCGGGCACACGGGCCACGCCATCGGCATAAAACGAGCGTGGGTTTTCTCCCACTTTGAGCGTTCGAGCGCGCTCTAAACGGGAGAAAATCCACGCTCGTTATCTCGGTGGGAGAAAATCCACACTCATGAATGTAACAAAGGGGCTGTCCCTTTGTCACATCCGGGACTGGCCCTAGACCGGCTTGACCTCCAGCTTTATCCCCTCGGCACAGGAGTCGCCCAAAACATCCGAAAGGGCCCAGGTCGCATATAGCGGCAAATAGAGAACCGCTCCATTGCGCTCAACGTTGCCTCTCGAGAAAACAATCCCGAGCCTTACGCCATATTCAGCCGTATCAAGCACATGGCCGAGCGCAGCGTGCGCGTGGTAATAGGAGCCCGATTTAACCTCGATCGGAACAGCCGTCCCATCCGGTCCATCGACCACAAAGTCCACTTCACCACGCTTTTTTGTCTGATAGTAGTAAAGCTGGCGATTTTGGGCAGTCAGCTGCTGGGCCACCACGTTTTCGTAAATGCCGCCCAGATTGGGCTCCTTGCTATCAAGATACGCCGCTTGGGCGACTCCAACGGGGTAGCGCGCCATCAACATGCCCGTATCCGATTGATATAGCTTGAACTGCGATGGCCGTGCCGTCTTGAGCAGGGGCGATTTTGGCTCGGTTACGATATCTGCTTTGAGAGCAACGCCGGCATCGACAAGCCATACAAAATCTCGCTGATACTTCTCGTAGTGAGCCTTGGGGTCAATGGAATTGAGCACGAAGCGCTTATTTTCGCCCTCGAGCATAATAGGGAGCTGATCGTAGATGCTCTGCACCTGAAGGGCTCGCCCGCTTGCATACTTGGAGATATCCCGCCGGTACTGTTCGTTGAGCTCTGACTGTAGCTGACGAACAGAGGCAAGATCGCCCTGCGTGTCAAGGAAACGCTGCACGACCTCCGGCATTCCGCCGACAACGGTATAGGTCCTGAAGTTTGCCATCATCGCGTCATGAATGTAATCAGGAATGGGCCTCTCGCTGATACACGCGTCACGTATCGTTTGGCGAGCCCCCTCGCTCACCCCGGTTGCCCAGCAAAACTCCTCAAAATCGAGCGGGAACATCCTAAGCTCGTGGACATACCCCACGGGATAGGACCTGACGCCCTTGAACTGGGTCCCGAGCATTGACCCCGAAAACGCCCAGCGGCACCTCCCGTCCTCAACAAGGAACTTTGCCATCGTCATGATGTCGGGGGCCTCTTGGACCTCATCGATAAACACGAGCGTTTTGCCTGGTGCAATCGACTTTCCCGAAAGAAGCGTCACCCTGCTGATGAAATCATCGGCATCCCGCGCCTCGAGAAGAGCATCTTTTGCCTGACGATTTTCCATGAGGTTAAGCTCGATGTAGGTTGCATGGTTGGCTTTGCCAAATGCGCGAATCGAATAGCTTTTGCCGATCTGGCGAGAACCCGTAATGAATAAGGCCTTTTGCTCGGCAGACTTCAGCCAACGCTCCAGCTCTGCCGCTATTTTCCTGCGCAGCATAGGCTCTCCCCTCGGTGTCATCAAATGAAATGCAAAGTTTTATACGCTTGATTATCGATGAAACGCAGAATTTTTAGAACCTGAAATCGGATGAAATGCAGAGATTTAAGATTATAAGCAAAAAAGAAGGGACAGCACCCGCGAATGTGACAAAAGAACTGTCACTTTGTCACATTGCGCTCGACTACTCGTCGACGATCTCAGCAAGCCAGACGTTCAGCGTATCGACCTCGGGGCAGCAGAACTTTGCCGTACCGGGCTCGTTGCCAGGCACGGTTCCGCCATAGCGCAGGATATCTATATAGGGAAAGCCCACATGGCAGGCCATGGTGCACATCTTGCCGCGGTCTCGGTCGAAGTCAAAGACGTCGCCCGGCTTGTGACCATGGTGGCAGCGGCACGCACCCAGCTGGTCCACGCAGCTCACGCGGATGCGCGGACGCTTGCCTCGCGGCGCACCGAGCGGCTTGCTCTCGCCCGCAGGCTTGATGCCGCCCTCGCCAGCGTTACTCATGGTCGATCACGTCCAGGCAGGCCTCGATGGGAAGGCCAGCGGACTTATCCTCCTGGTCGGCATTGCGCTCGATGAGCTCCGCTACCACACGCATGGCATCGCTCGTCGCGCGCTGCAGGCTCCAACCGGCCATAACGCGGCCGACAAGCACCGCCGAGAACGTGTCGCCCGTGCCCGGGAAGTAGACCGGAATCAGCTCGAAGGGAATCGTGAAGTACTCCCCCGCCACATGGTCGTAACCGATGACGACATTCGCACCGTCGACCACAGCGCTCGTAATGACCACCGACTTGGCGCCCAGGGCACGCACGGCATCCACAAGAACGCGGCCCTCATCGGGCGTGATTTGCTCGGCAATGGGCGTATCGGTGAGCAGGCACGCCTCGGTGTAGTTTGGTACCGCATAGTCGGCGCACTCGAGTAGGCTGCGCATGAGACCGATCGTGGACTCGGGCACGCCGGCGTAAAGCTTGCCGTTGTCGCCCATGATGGGGTCGACGAACACCTTGGCGCCCTTTTGCGCACGGCGGTGGCAAAAGTCCGAGATGATGCGCGTCTCTTCCTCGGTCACGATAAAGCCGGTCGAGATAGCGTCGAACTCAAACCCGAGCTCCTCCCAGATAGCGAGGCTCTGGCGCACGTACTCGGTGGTGTCATGGATGTAGAACTTGGGATAGTTGAGCGTATTGGACACCAGCGCCGTCGGCAGGTTGTGGATGCGATAGCCCATGTGCGACAGCACCGGCAGCATGGCGGAGAGCGCGACCTTGCCGTAGCCACACATATCGTTGATCAGCAGCAGCTGAGTGTTCTTCATGAGAGTCCCCCTTGGGTCGGGCGCGGCACGATGGCGCCATAGTGCAACTAAGTGTAGCGCAGGGGACGTTGTGAGCGGAGGCGAGCGGTACGAAGGGCAAATTGTTGCGGAAAGGTTTCGGAAATGGGGGCTGTTTGCTACATCGCGGCCCAGTGGATAGTCATTGGGGACGTTCTTAAATGACTAGCCAAACAAGAACGTCCCCAACGACTAACCCAACGACTATCAGTGCAAAGAGTGTCCCCAAGTGCCGGCACATAAGGAACGTCCCCAAGTGCCAAAAAGGGCAACGTCGATGTTTTGGCAACGACAGACACTATGACCCAATCCAGGGGCACGGAAACGACAGGAGCCCCCGCTC
>URRB01000023.1 GCA_900550195.1 uncultured Collinsella sp. | reverse complement strand
TGGAAGACGGCCTGGGGGACGTGGACATCCGGGAGCTGGACATCCTGAATCTGTTCTGGGAACCGGGTATCACCGACCTGCAGGCCAGCCGGAACCTGTTCGTGGTGGACCTGAAGGACAACGACCTGCTGGAACAGGAGTATCCACAGCTGCAGGGCAAGCTGGGGGGCGGCGTGATCGACGTGAAGGAATATGTCCACGACGACACGGTGGACGTGAGCGGCAAGACGCTGGTGGTGGACTGGTATTACAAGGTCAGCCGGAACGGCAGGACGGCGCTGCACTACTGCAAATTCGTGGGCGGCGAGGTGCTGTTCGCCAGCGAGAACGAGACGGGATTTGAAGACGGGTTCTACAGCCACGGGCGGTATCCCGTTGAACTGGACGTGCTCTATCCCGAGGCGGGGACCCCGGTGGGCTTTGGGTGCATCGCCCTGATGAAGTCCCCCCAGCTGTACATCGACAAGCTGAGCCAGGTCATCCTGGAGAACAGCATGATGAGCGCCAAGCCCCGGTTCTGGGCCAAGAAGGGCGCAGGCATCAACGAAGAGGAGTTTTTGGACTGGTCAAAGCCCCTGGCCTATTACGAGGGGGACCCCAACAACATCCAGCAGATCCAGGTGCAGCAGACGGCGGGCACGGCCATGACGCCGAGCATCTCTTTATATAAGGCAGTCTCATGGTTAAAGCGGATACGTCCCCCTAGCTAAAGCACAGCCAGCATCGAGCAACTCATCACGTTCTTCCACCGAGAACCCCTCGGCGTAGACGCGCACCACTGGTTCGGTCCCGCTAGGACGGACCAGCAGCCACGTGTCATCCTCGAATGACAGACGCAAGCCGTCCATATGACTAACGTTTTGCGGCACCTTGCCACAAATCGACTTGGGGTTTACGCCCGGCAGCAGGGTTCGTAACGTTTCGGCATCTTCGGCCTCAAGGCGCAAGTCGCGTCGACCGTAACTCGTCTTACCAAAACTGTCCTCGAGTTGATCGACCAGAACGCCCAAAGGCGCGTCCGTCTTTGCCATAAGCTCACACATAATCAGACAGGCGAGGATTCCATCGCGCTCGGGCATATGCGCGGCGATGCCGATACCACCGGCTTCTTCGCCGCCCATGAGGACGCCGCCCTTCTTCATTTCCGCCGCTATATATTTGAAACCGACTGGTTTGACGGTCACGCGGCAGCCAAGCGCCTCGGCAATGCGACGCACGAGCGTCGAGCATGAAAGATTGACGACGACGCGCCCCTCCAAATTACGAAATTGAACCAAGTCGCCCAAAACGAGCGCCATGATCTGATGCGGATGTATATATCTGCCGCGCTCGTCAACCGCGCCGATACGGTCGGCGTCGCCGTCGGTCACCAGGCCAGCGCAAGCTCCGTCCTCGATAACCGTGCGCTCGCAAGCGTCCACCCACGGTTCAACGGGGTCGGGGCAGATATCTTCTTGGTCAGACGCCTGCCCGGCGTGAATCTCGTGCACCTCAACGCCAAGCTCGCGCAGCAAGTCGGCTAGATAGCCCTGGGCTGCGCCGCCCATGGGATCGACAACCACGCACAAGTGCGCGGCGCGGATGGCTTCGGCATCGACAAACGATGCCACCGCCTGCATATAGTCAGGAATGATATCCGCGGTGCGATATTGCCCCTCGATCCCCATTGGCTCGGGAGCCATAGTCTCTTCGAGCTCTTCGATGACATCCTGGTTGGCGGTCGAGCCGTCACCCATGCGAATCTTGAGGCACAGATAGCCCTGCGGATGATGGGACCCCGTCACCATGAGCGCGCCGCACGCTTCACCGTCATAAGCCGCCGCCCACGTAAGGGCAGGGGTCGGGACAGGTCGCGAAGCGAGCACGGCGTCTAGCCCGTGCGCTGCTAGCACGCCCGCCGCAAGCTCAGCGAACTCGCGCGCCAGGGGCCGGGTGTCGAACCCTATATATACCGTTTTGCCCGGATTGGTCTTTTGCCACAACTCGCCGACGGCATCGGCGATACGGGCAACGTTATCGGCAGTGAAGTCCTCATCGACGCGAGCGCGCCAACCGTCAGTTCCAAAATGAATTATCGCGCACACGCGCAGACACCTCACAGTGTTTGGATCATGGTACGCATGGGGTATACCCGCAACATGCACTCGGCAACCTGCCGGCACCAGCATTCACCATTTGGGCAAATGCTGCCGAGGACATGCAAGCAATAAAAAAAACCGCCCCGTATGGAGCGGTTTTGCCCTTTATATATCGAGCGCCTCGGCCATCGCGGCCGTAGTGATTGCCGTGGTTCCACAGCAACTGCCCACCATTGCGGCACCGGCATGTCTCCATTCGATGCATGCGCGCGCGAAAGCTTCGGGGTTCTCGTGCCATACGGGGCCATCCTGAGTCTGGACCGGATCGCCTACGTTGGGACGCACCGTGACGGGAGTAGTCGCCGATGCAACCATCCTGGGCACCGCCGCGTTCGCGGCCGCAAGCGAACAGCAATTAACACCAACCGAGTTTGCGCCGTGTTTTTCGGCGTACAAAACGGCCGCCTCGATGTTGAGGCCATCGCCCAACAGGTCGCCTTTATCGTCAACGACAAAACTCACCAGAACAGGCATGCCGTCGGCGGCATCTCGGGCGCCGGCAAGCATGGGCTGCAAATTACGGATAGACGTCACCGTCTCGATCAGCAGACCGTCAACGCCGGCGTTGAGCAAGGCGTGCGCCTGTTCGCGCGCAATGCCTCGGATTTCACGATACTCGGCAGAGTCCTCGGCAAACCACTCAATACCGATCGGGCCCATCGAGCCCAGCAGCAGTTGCGGGTGCGCCTGGCGAGCATCGTCGACGGCCCCGCGATTGACCTCCGCCACGGACGGCGCAATCTGGTCGTGCTTGAGGGCATAGCTTGATGCCTGAAAGGTGTTGGTAATGAGCACCTGCGCGCCGGCAGCGACATACAAGCGATGGATACGAGAAACGGTCTGCGGCTCTGCCAGATTCCAAAACGCCGGTGGAATGTCGGCGGCATCGTACTCACTCAACAGAACACTGCCCATGGGGCCCTGCGCCAACAAGGTCTCGCTCGACAAGCGGCGCGCAAGTTCCTCGGCACCAAAGCGGTTGTAATAACTCGTATCCATATATATCCCGCTATTCCTCGACGCTGATTCCCTGCTTTTCGAGATAGGCGAGCCAGCGGTTCATCGTGTCCTCGGAAAGCGCATGCTCCATCATGCAGGCCTCGGAATCGGCTCGCTCAAATTCGACACCGAGCTCCTGAACCAAAAACGTGCGGATGAGGCGATGACGGTACCAGATAGCCGTACCAACCTCGCGGCCGCGATCGGTCAGGACTACCTTGCCGTAGTGCGATTGCTCGACAAGTTCGGATGCCTTGAGCGCCGAAACCGCTTTATTGACCGATGCCTTGGAGACGCCAAGGCGCTGCGCGATGTCGACCGATCGAACGCCGTTGGTTTCCCCCTCTTCGCTTTCAATGCGAACCATGCACTCCAAGTAGTCTTCGTTCGCCACCGTCAGATGTAGTTCGCGCGAGCTATTTGTCGTATCCATGATCTTCCGTCCCTTCTGCATTCAATGGCTGATTCTACCCCATCCAAGCGTCGCGGTATGCCGTGGCATACCGTGCTAGAGTTCTTGTTGCACACGACGACCAAGATTGGAGCGGTCTTTATGGAAAACACCACCACGAACCCCGATGTCCTCGAGCGCTTTTTGCGCTACGTCCAGATCAACACGCAGTCCGAGGATGCAAACTGCGACCAGGTACCCTCGAGCGCCGTTCAGTTTGACCTTGCCAACGTGCTGGCTGAAGAGCTGCGCGAGCTTGGTGCGGAAGATGCCCACGTGACCGAGCACGCCTATGTCTGCGCGCATATCCCCGCAAGTGCGGGCGCTGAGGACAAGCCCGCCCTGGGCCTGATCGCCCATCTCGACACCACCGAAGTTGCACCGGGCGCCGGCGTGAAGCCGCACATCGTACACCACGAAGGCGGCGACCTGGTCTGCGGCACGGTTGACGGTAAGCCCGTTGCCATGAGCACCGCCAAGCTTCCCGCCCTGAATGACCTCGCGGGTGAGGACCTGGTCTGCAGCGATGGCACCACGCTGCTGGGCGCGGACGACAAGGCAGGCGTCGCCGAGATCATGTCGCTTGTCGCGCGTATCGCTCAGGACCCTTCTCTGCCCCATCCTGCACTCGGCATTTGCTTCTGCCCTGACGAGGAAATCGGCCACGGAGCCGAGCTGTTGGATATCGATACCTTTGGCTGCAAGTACGCCTACACGGTCGACGGCGGCCCCATCGGCGAGCTGGAGTGGGAGTGCTTTAACGCCGCCGAGGCGACCGTCCGCTTTGAGGGCCAGTCCATCCACCCGGGCGACGCTAAGGGCCGTATGGTCAACGCAGGCAATCTGTTCTGCGACTTCAACGCGTTGCTCCCCTACGTGCAGCGCCCGGAGTATACGGAAGGCTACGAGGGCTTTTATCACCTTGAGGGTGTATCTGCGACCGTCGATCACGCCACAGCGCGCTATATCATCCGCGACCATGACGCCGCCAAGTTCCAGCAGAAACTCGACCTTATTGATGCCGCCGCCTCGATGCTCAACCAGCGTCTGGGTGAGGAGCGCGTGACAGTCGAGATTAAGCAGCAGTATCGAAATATGGCCGAGATCGTTCGTGACTATCCCGAGCTTATTGATGTTGCCAAGGAAGCCTACCTTGCCTGCGGCGTTGAGCCCCAAGTGCTGCCGATTCGTGGCGGCACCGACGGCGCTCAGCTGTCGTTCCGCGGTCTGCCCTGCCCCAACCTTTCCACCGGCGGCTATTGCTACCACGGCGTCAACGAGTTCGTCCCGGTCAGCTCGCTCGTCAAGATGACCGACGTCCTGCAGGAGCTCGTCGCCCGCTTTGCATAAGCCTGGCTGCATAAGCCCAAAAGACGAATCGCCCCGTCCTCAACCGAGAACGGGGCGATTTTTTGCTGCAACGAGAACAGGTTGACGCACGCCAGCCTCTTAACGCAAGGAGTGTCCCAAACTGCCGGCACATAAGGAACGTCCCCAAGTGCCAAGTGGACTACCCAACTGCAAGTGACGACATCGCTGGTTGAATCAACGTCAGCGAGCGACGTCCAGAGCGAACAAGTTGGCATGAAAAAGGCAAGGCATAGACCTTCTGGTCATGCCTTGCCTTTTGAATGACAAATTGTCGCTCTGGGCGGCGCGCAGCGTCGAGTGGTTCCGGCGTTCGGTAGAACGGCGGAACTAGTAATTGGCTTCGTAGCCGTTGCCGTCACCGGTGGGCTCTTCGTAGTAGTCCGAATCGCTTGAATCGCTTGAGTCATCGGAATCGTCAGAGCTGACCGATGAGGTTGCGGTACCGTTTGCGTAGTCGTCAGACGTGTTGTTGTTCAGGTCGCCGATCGTAGAGCTGGAACCGTCGGAAAGACCCATGGTGTTGGGACCCTTGGGATCCTTGCCGGCATCGACGCGCTCCATCATTTCCTTGAGCTCGTCCTCGTAGACAAAGACGTAGCTCACACCGTCGATCATGGTGCTGTCGTCGGCGTACGAGGGCAGGTTGGCCGAGTAGATACCGTCGACATCCATACCGCGCATGGCGTTGACCGTAGCCACGATATCCTGAACGCTCATATCGGTTACGAGCATATCGGACAGCGAATTAACCAGGCCAAAGATCTTCGTGGCATCGAAGTTATTGAGAATCTGGTTGGCAAGGGCGCCAAGCACCTGACGCTGGTGGCGCATGCGCGTGTAATCGCCGTCGGCATAGGTGTAGCGGCAGCGGGCATAGGTAAGGGCGGTGGCACCGTCCATATGCTGCTGGCCAGCGGTAATCTTAATATCCAGGTGCTCGGGGTCGTCAACATCATCGGTTGCGTTAATGTCGATACCGCCAACCGAATCAATCAGCGCCTGCATACCGTCGAAGCTGACCTCGGCATAGTGGGAAATCTGAACACCGCACAGCTCGTTGACCGCCTCGACCATGGCCTCGGCGCCGCCAACGGTATGGCAGGCGTTGATCTTCATGGTCTCGCCCTTGTACTCGACCTTGGTGTCGCGCGGAACGGAAATGAGCGTCGCCTGCTTTTGCGTGGGGTCGATGCGTGCCAGGATAATCGAGTCGGCACGATACGTATCCTCGCCCGGACGGCCGTCGGTGCCAAGAAGCAGCACGTAGAACGGATCCTTTGCCTCATCGGTGTCAACCAGAACCCGACGCAGATTGTCGGTAATGACATTAGAATCGCCGAGCTTGCCCATAATGGTGGCAAACCACAGGCCGGCAGCGGTAGTGGCACTCAGCAGCACACCAAGCACGACAATGGGCGCGACGTGACGAATCGTGTGGCTACGACGACGTTGACGAGCGCGCTCGGAATAGCGAGCCACGTTATCGCGACTGTAGATCTTGGCCTGCGCACCAGTTGAGGGTCTTCGGGCGGTGGTATCCGCGAGGGGCTTTTTATTAAACATAGGCAACCTGTATTAGTAGATGACGGGATCGGGGACGGAAGCATGCTCGACATGCGCGCCGAGCGCCTGCAGCTTTTCGACAAACTGCTCGTAGCCGCGCTTGATGTGATGGATGGCCGAAACCTCGGTCGTCCCGTCGGCGATCAAGCCCGCTACGACGAGGGCCGCTCCGCCACGCAGATCGGGCGAGGTAACCTGTGCACCCGAGAAGCCCTTAACGCCATGAATCATGGCATGATGGCTCTCGATACGAATGTCGGCACCCATGCGCACCAGCTCAGAGGCAAACATAAAGCGATTCTCGAAGATGTTCTCGGTAATAACGGAACTGCCGTCGGCAAGGGCGGAGAGCACCATAATCTGCGCCTGCATGTCCGTCGGGAAGCCGGGGAACGGAAGCGTCTGGATGTCGACCGGCTTGATACGCTCGGCGCGGTTTACATGGACGCCATCCTCGACGCGCTCGCAGTCGATACCCATGAGCTCCATCTTCTTGAGCACCATGCCCAAGTGAATGGGGCAAAAGCCCGTGACATCGACACCGCGATCGTCGGCCATCAACGCACCGGCAACGATAAAGGTACCGGCCTCGATGCGGTCGCCCACTACGCGATGGGTAACAGGATGCAGCTCTTCCACGCCCTCGATGGTCACGACGGGCGTACCCGCGCCGACAATCTTGGCGCCCATCTCGTTGAGCATGTTGGCGAGATCGACGATCTCGGGCTCGCGGGCGGCATTGTCGATAACCGTGGTGCCCTGCGCGCGCACGGATGCCATGATGAGGTTCTCGGTCGCACCGACGCTGGCGAACTCGAGCGTGACGGTGGTACCGCGCAGACCTTGGGGCGCATTAGCGTTGATGTAGCCGTGGGCGGTATCGAACTCAACGCCCAGGGCCTCAAGACCAAGAATGTGCATATCGATCTTGCGAGCACCCAGGTTGCAGCCGCCCGGCATGGCGATCTTGGCGCGATGGAAGCGACCCAGCAGGGGTCCCATCACGGCTGTGGAAGCACGCATCTTGGCAACGAGCTCGTAGGGGGCCTCCCAAGAATCGACCTGAGAGGTATCAATCTCGAGCGTGTGCTCGTCAAGGACATCGATTGTGGCGCCCATACCCTTGAGCACCTTGCCCATCACGTGAACATCGGAAATATCGGGCACGTTCTGCAGCGTCGTCTTGCCCGGCGCCAGAAGCGTTGCCGCCATGAGTTTGAGCGCGGAGTTCTTGGCGCCCGAGACGGGCACGGAGCCTCCGATGGCGTGGCCACCCTCAACGCGGATAATATCCAAGGTCTACCCTTTCAAAAAGCATGCCCGGGATGGCTGAGCCATCCCGGGCATGATGTGTTCGCAAATGGTCGAACGCTAAATCGTTTGACTATTGGGCAAGCTTGAGCTTACACCATGCGATTTCATTATAGAGGTAGGCGCGGCGTGCATCATCCTCCGACAAATTACCCAGCTTCTCTTCAAAACCTTGAATATCAGCTTTAAGCTTGTCGGCATCGACGGTCGCCAAATCGCAAGCGCGCTCGGCGAGAACGGTCACGACATCGTCCGCAACCTGGGCATAGCCGCCGGCCACGGCAAACGTGTGGTCGACAGTGCCCATGGCCTTATCGGAAACGCGAACGTAACCGCGGTCGATCGTGCAGATCTCGCTGGAGTGAGCAGGCAGAACGCCAAACTCGCCATCCGTGGACGGAATCGACACAAACGCAGCGTCGCCCTCATAGGCGCAGCTCACGGGGCACACGATGCGGATACGCATAACCTACTTCTCCCCCATCTTGCGGGCGCGCTCGCGCACGTCCTCAATCGTGGAAGCATAGCGGAAAGCCTGCTCGGGCAGGTCATCGGCCTTGCCGTCGACAATCTCGGCGAAAGAGCGGACGGTATCCTCGACGCGGACGTAGACACCGGGGTTGCCGGTGAACTTCTCGGCGACGTGGAAGGACTGCGAGAGGAACTGCTGAATCTTACGGGCACGGTTGACCGTAAGGCGCTGCTCCTCGGACAGCTCGTCCATACCCAGAATGGCGATGATGTCCTGAAGGTCGGAGTACTCCTGCAGGAGCTCCTGGACCTTGACGGCGACACGGTAGTGCTCCTCGCCGACGATCGAGGGATCGAGAGCGTCGGAGGAAGACGCGAGCGGGTCGATAGCCGGGAACAGGCCGAGCGACGAAATGCTACGCGAAAGAACCGTGGTGGCATCGAGGTGCGTAAACGTCGTGGCAGGCGCCGGGTCGGTCAGGTCGTCTGCGGGGACGTAGACAGCCTGGACGGAGGTAATGGAGCCCGTCTTGGTCGAGGTAATGCGCTCCTGGAGGTCGCCCATCTCGGTTGCCAGCGTGGGCTGGTAACCAACGGCGGACGGCATACGGCCCAGCAGTGCGGAAACCTCGGAACCTGCCTGGGAGAAGCGGAAGATGTTGTCGATGAACAGCAGAACGTCCTGGCCGCGATCGCGGAAGTACTCAGCGGTGGTAAGGCCGGCCAGACCGATGCGCAGACGCGCTCCGGGCGGCTCGTTCATCTGACCATAGACCAAGCAGGTCTTGTCGATAACGCCAGACTCGCTCATCTCGAGGAACAGGTCGGTGCCCTCGCGGGTACGCTCGCCGACGCCGGTGAACACCGAGGTGCCGCCGTGCTCCTGGGCGAGGTTGTTGATGAGCTCCTGAATCAGGACGGTCTTGCCAACGCCGGCGCCGCCGAACAGGCCTGTCTTGCCGCCACGGATGTAGGGCTCGAGCAGGTCGACGGCCTTGATGCCGGTCTCGAAGATCTCGGTCTTGGTGGTGAGCTCGTCGAAACGGGGCGCTGCATGGTGGATGGGGTAGAACTCCTCCACCTCGGGCATGGGTTTGCCGTCGACGGGCTTGCCCATGACGTTCCAAATGCGGCCGAGCGTCTTGGGACCAACGGGCATCTTCATGGGCTCACCGGTATCGGTGGCGATGAGGCCGCGCTGCAGGCCGTCGGTCGAGGACATGGCGACCGTGCGGACGACGCCGCCCGGAAGCTGGCTCTCGACCTCGAGGATCGTGCTCAGATGACCGATCGGGGTCTCGGCCTCGACCGTGAGCGCGTTGTAGATCGGGGGCACCGCGCCGTCAAACTTGACGTCGACGACAGGGCCGATGATTCGCACGATGCGACCATCACCGGCAGTCGTCTTCTTGGTGGCTTCCTCGACCGCAAGCTTTACGGTGTTATTAGCCATTACTGTTCCTCCAATGCTGAGGCTCCGCCGACGATCTCGTTAATCTCGGTCGTGATCGAAGCCTGGCGCACGCGACTATACGTGCGGGTAAGGGTCGAGATGATCGCGGTGGCGTTTTCCGTCGCGGAGTGCATGGCCTTGCGGCGTGCACCCTGCTCGGCAGCCGCCGAATCGATCAGGGCCTGGTAGATGACCGTCAGGATATAAGACGGCACAAGCTTGCCGAGAACATGCTCGGGAGAGGGCACGAACTCGAACGTGGACGAGATGCGCTTAGGGGCGTCGGTCTCGTTCTTACGCGGACCGTGGGCCATAGCGATCATCTCGGGGTCGAGCGGCAACAGATGCTCGACGCGAAGCTCCTGATCCACGCGGTTCTTGGCGTGGTGGTAGACAAGCTCGACACGGTCAAGCTCACCGGCACGATACGCATCGCAGATATGAGAGGAGATCATGCGGGCCTGATTGAAATCGGGCTCAGAGGAGTTGCCCTCAAAGTGCATGACGACGTTTGCGCGGTCACGGAAATACGTGGCCGGTTTGCGCCCACACGCGATGATCTCGCACTCGATGCCGTCGTTCGCCCAAGAAGCGGCGAGCTTTTCGGCCGTGCGCTCCACCGTCGTATTGAAACCGCCGGCAAGGCCGCGGTCCGAGGCAATAACGACAATCAGGCCATGCTTGACGCTCTCATGCTTCTGCAGCATGGGATCGGTGCCCGAACAGGAGACGTCGCCGGCGACCGTCAACATGACGTCGGTCAGCGCCTCCTTATAGGGCTCAGCCTGCTTGGAGCGATCGAGGGCACGACGGATCTTGGCCGTAGAGACCATCTCCATCGTGCGCGTGATCTGCTTGGTCGTGGTAACCGAGGAGATTCGCTTCTTAATGTCGCGAAGGTTGGCCATGGGGCTTAGTTCTCCTCTGATCCAGAAACATCCGAATGGTGCTTGGCCATGAACTGCTGCTTGAAGTCGCCGATGACGCGCAAGAGCTCAGCCTTGGTGTCATCATCGATCTTCTTGGCGCGAACCTTGTCGAGCAGCGAGCCAAAGCCATTGTCCATGTACTCGATGAGCTCGGCACGGAAAGGCAGCACGTCGGCAATCTCCAGGTCATCCAGGAAGCCCTCGTTGCCAGCGAACAGCGTAACGATCTGCTCGCCAACCTCAAACGGCTTGTAGCGCGGCTGCTTAAGGAGCTCAGTCATGCGAGCGCCGTGGGTAAGCTGCTTTTGCGTGGCCTCGTCGAGGTCGGAGCCGAACTGTGTGAAGCCGGCGAGCTCCTGGTACGAAGCAAGGTCCAGACGGAGGTTGCCGGCGACCTGCTTCATGGCCTTGGTCTGTGCGTCGCCACCGACGCGGGACACGGAAATGCCCACGTCGACTGCCGGGCGCTGGCCCTGGAAGAAAAGCTCGGACTGCAGGTAGATCTGACCATCGGTAATGGAAATGACGTTGGTCGGAATGTAGGCCGAGACGTCGCCGTCCTGGGTCTCGATGATCGGAAGAGCCGTCATGGAGCCGTAACCGTTCTTCTTGGACATCTTGACTGCACGCTCGAGCAGACGAGAGTGCAGGTAGAAGATGTCGCCAGGATAGGCCTCGCGTCCGGGCGGACGATGCAGCGTCAGCGACATCTGACGGTAGGCCACGGCCTGCTTGGACAGGTCGTCGTAGATGACGAGCACGTGGCCACCGGGGTTGGTCTCGCTGGCGGGCTTGCCGTCCTCACCGTTGTACATGAAGAACTCGCCGATAGCGGCACCGGCCATAGGCGCGATGTACTGCATAGGGGCGGAATCGGCAGCGGTGGCCGAAACGATAATGGTGTAGTCGAGCGCACCGTGCTGAGCGAGGGTCTCGCGGATGTTGGCAACCGTGGAGGCCTTCTGGCCGATGGCGACATAGATGCAGACCATGCCCTTACCGCGCTGGTTGAGGATAGCGTCGATGGCGATGGCGGTCTTACCGGTCTTACGGTCGCCGATGATGAGCTCACGCTGACCGCGGCCAATAGGCACCATGGAGTCGATAGCGAGCAGACCGGTCTGAACCGGCTCACACACCGGGGTACGGTCGATGACGCCGGGGGCCTTGAACTCGATGGGGCGACGGTGCGTGGCGACGATGTCGCCCAGGCCGTCGATGGGCTGGCCGAGCGGATTGACGACGCGGCCGAGCATGGCGCGGCTCACAGGGATATCCATAATGCGGCCAGTGGTGCGGCACTCGTCGCCTTCCTTGATGGAGTCGACGGCACCAAACAGAACGGCGCCGACCTCGTCACGGTCAAGGTTCTGGGCAAGGCCGAAGACGGTCTCACCGGTATCGGAGCTCTTGAACTCCAGAAGCTCGCCTGCCATGGCGCTCTTGAGGCCGGAGACGCGCGCGATGCCGTCGCCTACCTCGTCGACCGTTGAAACCTCATGCGTATCGACCGTCGCGGAGAGGCTCGTGAGCTGCTCCTGCAGTTTCTTGGCGATATCCTGGGCATTGAGGGTTTCGGACATTAGGCTTCACCTCCGTACGAATTAGCAGAGTTTGCGAGGGTCTCCTGCGCGATGCGCAGCTGCGTCTTGATGGAAATGTCACGACGCTCGCCGCGGGCCTCGAGCACCAGGCCGCCCACGATAGACGGGTCGACCTGCTCGATAAGGAATACCTTGCGGCCGAAGTCCTGCTCGCATTTCTTAGTGATGGTTTGACGCAGCTCGTCGTCGAGCGGGATCGCCGTGGTGACGGTCACGCCCACTACATCCTCGTCTTCCTCGGCAACATACTTAAAGGCAGCTGCCACCTTGGGAAGAAGGTCGAGCTGGTCGCGCTTGGACATGGTGTCGAGCACGGCGATGATCTCGGGGCTGGCGCTAGCCAGACGCTCGATCATCTCGAGGTCCTCGAACACATGGTTCTCGGCCTTAGCGGCTTCCAGAAGGGAGCGCGCGTAGGTCTCGAGCACCTTGTCCTGATAGCGGCTAGTCGGCATTCAGGCTACCTGCTTCCTGGATGTAGCGCTCGATGAGCTTCTTCTGCTCGGCATCGTCCTCGAGTGCCTCGCCCACGATCTTGGTGGCGACGGCAACGGACAGGTCGGCGATGGAGCTCGCGGCACCGGCGTAGATGGACTTGCGCTCGTCCTCGACGGTCGTATGAGCCTTAGCGATGATCTCCTCGGCCTCCTTGTGAGCAGCCTCGATAATGCGGGCGCGCTCGGACTCGGCGTCCTTACGGGCCTCGAGAACAATGTCGGCAGCCTGACGACGGGCGTCGGTGACGATCGAGTCGGACTCAGCGCGCTTGGCGATAGCCTCCTGCTTGGTCTTCTCGGCCTCGTCGAGGCTCTCCTCGATCTTCTTGCCGCGCTCCTCCATGGTTTTCATGATGCCCGGCAGGGCGACCTTGGCCAGCACGATCCAGATAATCAGGAAGGCGATAAGCGCCGGGATGAACTCCGCCATCTTAGGGATGAGGATGTCCGCACCGGCAGCGCCGTCCTCAGCGAACGCGGAAACCGGCATGAGCAGCGCGGCCGCGGACGCGGAGAGTGCGATCGCGCTCTTCTGGGATGAAAGATTCATACTTGACGCTCCGTGCTATTTAACGATCAGCGCGACAACGAAGCCGATCAGAGCCAGAGCCTCGCCGAAGGCGGAGCCCATGATGAAGACGGTGAACACGCGGCCCTGGACCTCAGGCTGACGGGCCATAGCACCCGTAGCACCCAGAGCAGACAGGCCGATAGCAAGACCAGCGCCGATAACACCGAGACCGTAACCGATAACTCCCACGATTCCTCCTTTGTCGTGCGTGTCTTATTTCACGCAGGATAACCTTTTTATAACTGCCGGGCTCCATGGGTACGGGCACCGGCGGTTTAACGAATTGCCTTACCTTTAAGGCGCGAACGGAAGACTACTCCTCCTCCGCGACCTCCTCTGCCTCGGAGACATACACGGCGGTAAGGACCGTGAAGACGTAAGCCTGGATGGCGCCGACCACAAGCTCGATCGCATAGATCAGGATGAGGATGGCAAGCCAGGCCAGCGAAGGCAGGGCGCCGACGGCGTGGGCCGCGGAAACCTGCTGAAGCAGCGGCTGCATGAACATGCTCGCCATGATGGCGAACGAGCCCATGACCACGTGTCCTGCAAACATGTTGCAGAACAGACGGACGGCGAGCGTGATGAGGCGCAGGAAGGTCGAGAAGAGCTCGACGACCCACACGAGCACGTTCATCGGGAAGCTCACGCCCTGCGGGGCGAGGCTCTTGATGTAGCCGATCACGCCGTGAGCCTTGCATCCGTAGTAGATGAAGTACACGAAGGCGAAGATGGCGAGCGCGGCGGTGGAGCCGATTGCGCCGGTGCCGGGCTTCATTCCCGGGATCAGGCCGATCATGTTGTTGATCAGAATGAACAGGAAAAGCGAGCACAGGAACGGGAAGTGCTTCTTCCAGTTCTCACCCACGACGCCCTTGCCGATATCGTTCTCGACGTACTCGATGATGTACTCGAAACCGTTGACGAAGAAGCCCTTGGGAACCAGGGTCTGCTTCTTCTTGAACACGGCCAGGACGATCAGGAGCACGATCGTGGAGACGATCAGCCAAAACGAGTACTGCGTGATGCCGCAGCTCAGATCGCCCACGACAGGGGTGGAGCTGAACTCGCTGACCAGATGATTAATCTCATCAGGCAGCTTTTCAAAAATTTCCACGACTTACCTTTCGACCTCATGAGGATCTCGCAGCGCCTTGGCGACGCGAACCGCGCAGGCGGCCATAAAGGCCACGAAGCCGATCGCCTCGCCCAGGAGGAACATGCGAAATGCCTCTCCGAACAACACAAACACAACCAAGGTAAAGACAAGCAACGCGATTGCCGAGACCGCCAGACTCACCATACCCTTGAGCATGTCCGCATTCTGTTTATCGTCAAGAACCGGCTTGAGCGTAAAGACAAAGGGAAGGAAGGCAATTGCGCCCGCGATGGCGCCTGCAACGATAGCGAGCAGATCGGCTATCTGAAACACTGGCGTCCTCACTTTCCTTTTTAACGCTTCACAGAACAGTTCCCGCCAAACATTGGTGACTATTGTACGAGCCAATCGCTAAAGTACAACCGAAAAAGCATCGGTTAATACGCACCTGTTCGTTTTCTTAAGACCTTCTTTATGCCGCAGGTACGGTAATACGTTTTTCTCGAACCCTGCAGGGCAAAACGTCCGTTAACAGGAGTGCGCGCGGTCGCCTTTTGCTCGCCCGCGCGCACCGTTTCTTCGTATTTGCAGCCGCGGCCGTCTTAGCCCAGCGACTAGAGCGTGCCGTAGATGCGGTCGCCGGCGTCGCCGAGGCCGGGAACGATGTAGGCAGCCTCGTTGAGATGGTCGTCGATGGCGCAGGTATAGATATGCACATCAGGGTCCTTCTCAGTCAGCGACTTGAGGCCCTCGGGGGCCGCGACGATGCACAGCATGCGGATGTCCTTGACACCGCGCTCGCGCAGGTAGCTAATGGCCATCTCGGCCGAACCGCCCGTGGCGAGCATGGGGTCGACGACCAGGCAGATGCGCTGGTCGATATCCTTGGGCATCTTGCAGTAATACTCGTGCGGCTCGTGGGTGACCTCGTCGCGCTCCATGCCGATGTGGCCCACACGAGCGGAGGGCACCAGGTCGAGGATGCCGTCGACCATGCCAAGGCCCGCACGCAGGATGGGCACGATGGCGAGCTTTTTGCCGGCAAGCTGCTTAAACGTGGCGGTAGTGATGGGGGTCTCGACCTCGACGTCTTCCATAGGCAGGTCGCGCATGGCCTCGTAGCCGTCAAAAAGCGCGAGTTCGCGCACGAGCTGACGGAACTGGTTGGTGCCGGTGTTTTTGTCGCGCAGGATCGACAGCTTGTGCTGGACGAGCGGGTGATCGACAAGCGTCACACGGGACGCATCGTAGGTGACGGTCATGGATTGATTGCCCCTTTCGTTGCGGCCGCAAAACGGCCTTGCTGACAAGGCGTGCAGCAATGTTGCCGCCGCACGCCATGCATTAGTTTAGCGGTTTGTTGTATCGAGCAGCCCATCGCAGCCCTACTGTGCGGTGCCGAGCGAGCGCTTGACGGCATCACGCCAGCCCGCAAGGTTTTGCTCGCGGCGCTCGGCGGACATGTGGGGAAGGAAGGTCCTAACGATCTGGGCATTTTGCTCCAGCTCCTCCAGGTCTTCCCAATAGCCGACGGCAAGACCCGCCAAGTACGCGGCACCGATCGCCGTGGTCTCCACCGTCTCGCATTGCAGCACGGGGATATCCAGCAGGTCGGCCTGGAATTGCATGATGAACTCGTTGCGCGAGGCACCGCCATCGACAGACAGGCGCTCAATCGAAAGCCCCACGTCCTGCTCCATGGCGCGCAGCACGTCGTAGCTCTGATATGCCATGGATTCGCAGGCGGCACGTACGATGGTCGCACGGCTCGAGGCGCCGGTCAGACCGCACACGATACCGCGGGCATGCGGGTCCCACCAGGGAGCACCCAAACCCGCAAAGGCGGGAACGAAGTAGCAGCCCTCGTTGTCGCTAATCGAAGCGGCGAGTTGTGCCGACTCGCTCACGCTCGAGATGATGCCCATGTTGTTGCGAAGCCAGTTCATCGTTGAGCCGGCGGCAAAAATAGAGCCCTCGAGCGCATAGCTGACTTTGCCGTCCGCAGCGATACCGATGGTGGAGACCAGGCCATTCTTGGATTCGACGATCTCGTCGCCGGTGTTCATGAGCATAAAGCAGCCCGTGCCATAGGTGTTTTTGGTCTGGCCGGGACGGAAACAACAGTGGCCGAACAGCGACGCCTGTTGGTCACCCGCCACGCCCATGATGGGCGGCATGTTGGTCATGATGTCGCTCGCGACGCGGCCGTAGTCGCCCGAGCTCCAGCGAACCTCGGGCATCATGGAACGTGGAACGTCAAAGAGCGCCAGCAGGTCGTCGTCCCAATCGAGCGCATGGATATTAAAGAGTGCCGTGCGGCTGGCATTGGTGTAGTCGGTGGCAAAGACCTGGCCGCCGGTGAGGTTGTAGATGAGCCAGGTGTCGATGGTGCCAAACATGAGGTCGCCCGCCGCCGCGCTCTCGCGTGCGCCGTCGACGTTGTCGAGAATCCACTGCACCTTGGAGGCCGAGAAATACGGATCGAGCGTGAGTCCCGTGCGGGAGCGCACCAGCTCCTCGCAACCCTGTTCAACCAACGCGTCGATCGCCGGCGCGGTACGACGGCACTGCCATACGATGGCGTTATAGATGGGCTGGCCGCTCACGCGGTCCCAGACCACCGTGGTCTCGCGCTGGTTGGAGATGCCGATGGCGGCGATGCGGTCGGAATGGATACCGCTCTTAAACTGAACCTCCATCATGACGGCAATCTGGCTGGCAAGGACCTCCATGGGGTCTTGCTCTACCCAACCGGGACGCGGAAAACTCGTTTTGACGCTGCGACGTGCCTGCGCGACGATGCATCCATACTCGTCGACGATGGTCGCAAGTACCGAGGTGGTGCCGCAGTCGAGCGCCATGATGTAGGAACCGCCAAAGTTAAACGAGGCATCTTCCATGCCCAGGCTGCCCAGATTCAACGACATCGCTTACACCTTTCTATTGCATCGGGTCGGACAGGACCCGCTCGATCTCTGATGCGGGAAGTGCGCCTTGGCGCAGGATCTGGAGCCCGCCGTGCTGGAACGACACGATGGTCGAGGCGTCGCGACACGGGGTCTCACCGGCGTCGACGGCAACATCGACCCCCTCCAGGATGCGACCCTCGACGGCGGCAAAGCTTGCCGGCGAAGGCGCGCCGTGCGTGTTGGCGCTCGTGCAGGCAAGGGGACTGCCGCAGGCGCGGATGAGCGCTTGCACCACGGGCGAAGCCGAAGCGCGAAGTGCCACCGTGTCGTCGGCGGCGCGCATAAAGGTCGGCACGCAGGGGGCCGCCTTGACCACGATAGTCAGGGCGCCCGGCCAGCATCGTCGGGCAAGCACGCGGGCCTCTTCCGGGATATCCACGCCATAGCGGTCGAGTGCTTCGACGCCATCGACCAGCCAAGCGACGGTTTGCGTGAGCTCACGTTGCTTGAGAGTGAAGATACGGCGATAGCCGGTGCCGAGCGCAGGAACTGCGGCGCCATTGACGGCAGCCTGCGGATCGCGCGGCCACGATGGGAATTCGCTTGTATCTTGGGGCACGGCGTCCGAGAAGGCGTTGACTGCCACGGCGACACCGTAGACGGTCTCGGTCGGAATCAAGGCCAGGCCGCCGCGGCCGAGCACCTCGGCCGTGCGCTCGACGGCAAGCCGATGCGGCTCGCGCGTTCCCTCGTATACCCGATAGACCGTCTGCATGTGTATGCCAGCCCCTTACGCTCCGGTGCAAGTTTGTTTACTGTGGGGCATTCTCGCACGAAACATTCAACCTATTTGCCCAGAGCGCATGTTGGTTTGGTGAGCGGCTCTAGTAGTCGGTGAAAGTGAGGGGGTTAATTGAAGATTTTTAGCGCGCAAGCGTAACGGTACGATCGGGAAACTCGATGCTTGCAACCAGTTTTCCGCCGAGGCTCTCTGCGTACCTGCTCAGCGTGTCGAGCCTCATCGAACCCAACTCCCCACGCTCGAGCTCGGATACACGTTTTTGAGAAACGCCCATCGACTGGGCGACCGACGCCTGTGTTAGATCTTTTAACCTGCGAATCTGAGCAAGCTTATAGGCTTCGATACGATCGCGAGTCCTCTCCTGCTCGGCGGTAATGGAGTCGCGTGTTATCCCGCGAGATTCCATATACTCATGCAGTTCCATCTCGATCGAGCCTCCTTACGTGGCGACGGTATATTTGCTCGGCCCTTGGAATGTTGATCGCATACCAACCGTTCCATTTTGCCCTTGACGATCCCGCTCGCGACTTATCACCCGCCAATAGCAATACCGCCTGGCGCTTGGGGTCAAAGGCGAAGAGGATGCGAATCACCTGCCCACCACACGACGTCACTCTCAGCTCCTTTAAATGATGAAGCTTCGAGCCCTTTACGCGGTCAACCAGCGGACGACCAAGGCTGGGACCTTCCTTCTCGAGCACCAAAAGGTCTGCATAAATCTGCTTCAGCGTAGCTTCATCCTGCTCATCAAGCCAAGGTTCAATGTAATCAAGCACGATACGGTACCGATGCAGCTGATTTGACATACCTTTCTCCTTCTATAGTAGAAGTTTTACGGTATATTGCAAGGACAAACTTGCGCAAATGTCTATTTATTCAGCTTAAATACGCTGTTTGGGCTCGGTGACGATGGCTCGGACGATGCGGGGGCGATCGGTGAGGTCGTGGACGATACGCACGTCCGAAAGGCCTGCCTGGCGACAGAGCTCGGCCGCGGCATCGAGGGCACCCTCGTAGAGCTCGCAGGCAAACAGGCCGCCGGCGCGCAACATGTAAGGCGCCGCATTGAGCAGGCGGCGGAAGATATCGAGGCCGTCGGCGCCGCCCTCGAGCGCCAGGTCGGGCTCAAAGTCCTTGACCTCGTGCGGCAGCGAACGCATGACGCCGGTCGGGATGTAAGGTGGGTTGGAGACGAGCACGTCGAAGGTGCCCCACTCTTCGCGGGGAATGGAACTCACCAGGTTGGTGAGGCTAAAGGCAACCTCATCTGCCGTGAGGCCGAGGGCGTCGCGGTTTTTGGTGGCCAGATCGATGGCGCGCGGCTCGATATCGGTGGCGGTGCAGGTAACGTGGCCGCGGCGCTCCCAGGCAAGGGAGAGCGAAATGCAGCCCGTGCCGCAGCCGACCTCGAGAACGCGGGCAGTGCAGGGCTCGGCTGAGGCAGGCGCAGCGGCATCCTGAGCTGAAGCCGTCTCCTGGCCGGCACCCTCGATGGCGATGCCGTATTCGTCGAGCTCGGGCTCGGCGGCTTCCGCGGCGTCGGCTTCTGCTGCCTGCGCGGCGGCTTCCTCGGCCTCGCGGTCGGCCAGCTCCTCGGCATAGGCACGGCTGCCCAGCACGTCGCTGCCTAGTGCCGCCTCATCGGCGGCCGTCAGGTTAGCGGCACGGCGCTCGGCAGTCGCGCGCTCGTCGGCCAGCGCCGCCTCGGCTTTGCGGGCCTCTTCGACCTCATCGTTCCAAGGCAGCTCAACACGTTGACGGGCAGCAGCCTCGGGGCTCAGCACCTCGGCATCCAGATAATTGAGGACTTCCTCGACGAGCATCTCGGTCTCGGGGCGCGGAATGAGCACACCGGGGGCGCACGCGACGTCGATCATGCGGAACTGCGTGCTGCCGGTGATGTATTGCAGCGGCTCGCCCTTAGCGCGGCGGACAACGGCCGCATGCATGGTCTCGAGCTGGGCCGCGTTAAGCGTCTCGTCCATACGCATATATAGGTCAATGCGCGCCAGGCCCGTGGCGGCGCACAGCAGCCACTCGGCAGAAAGACGGGGGTGCTCCTCGCCGCGCTCGGCCAGGTACTCCTTGGTCCACTCGAGACAACGCTTGATGGTCCAGATCTCGTTTGCCATGGGGCCCTCCCCTCTTAAGCGCCGGACGGCGCGCGAATGTCGGAGCAGATTGTACGCGAGGCCAGCGCTTGGCAAGGGACGATTGAAGGCGATTATCGAGAATCAGCCCAGAATTTTGCTTGGAACCTGCCTGAAATGTTCATTCGTCGACGTCTAAATCTGCATTCGTCAAGCTTTTGGCAAGGTTGACCCAAAACTGACCAATATCTAACCAAGAACTTGCCACATTGCTTGACGAACGACCCCTCAAAAACCGTCCCGCGACTTCTCGGACGCTTTTTCGAGCATTATTTTTAAAAATGATAAGTAACTTTAAGCAGGTAAACAACTTAATTGTTATTAAAGAAGATTGAATAAACTCACAAAGCAATGTGCCCAACCTAGTCATTGGGGACGCTCTTATTTGACTAGTCGTTTAAGAACGTCCCCAATGACTACTAAGCCAGGAGTGTCCCAAACTGCCGGTAGAGACGATATGAGCAGGACATAAAAACATTGAGAGCCCCTGCTGCATGAAAGACCG
>URRB01000022.1 GCA_900550195.1 uncultured Collinsella sp. | reverse complement strand
GTCTTTCATGCAGCAGGGGCTCTCAATGTTTTTATGTCCTGCTCATATCGTCTCTGCCGGCAGTTTGGGATGTTCCTTGGGGTAGTCATTGGGGACGTTCTTTAATGACTGGTCGTTTAAGAACGTCCCCAACGACTACCCAGAATGAGAGTGGATAATCTCCCGTTTTTGGCCTATACCAGCGCTAAAAGTGGGAGATTATCCACTCTCATCGAGCAAGTGTCCGAAAATCCGCCCTCATTCCTTCTTAGGACCCTCCGTCCCCGAGGATTCGAGGCTCGCCTGCCGAATGGTCGATGCGGCCGTCCTGCGTCCATGTCACACTCAGGGGTGGCCTGACCCAACTTGGAAGGAGCCCCCATGAGCCTTGACAACGTAACTCTGCGTGCCGCCACGCTCGATGACCTGGCCGGCATCGCCGCCATCTACAACCAGCTGTGGTGCAACACGCTGCGCAACCGAGGCGACGTCGAAGCCGCCGATTTCTGTGCGCGCTTTAACATCGCCATGCAGCTGCAGCGCTCCCCCATCGCGCTCGTTGCCGAAGCTGAAGGCCGCATCATCGCCGCTTGCTGCATCGGTATCTTCGAAGACGGCAAACCACGCACCAATCCCACGTGGGAGCCCTGCTACAACGAGATGTTCGTCCAGGCAACCGAGATGGCAAAGACCGCCGATGCCAAGCTCGAAGGCTCGCTCTTTGGCGATAGCCGCGAGAAGGCAACAGCCGACCGCTTTGCCGCCACGGGCAACGAATATGCCCAAGGCCAGCTCAACCTGATCATCATCGTGCCCGAATGGCAGGGCAAGGGCTCGGCCGTGCGCTCATCGACCTTGCGCGCGCCGAACTCGCCAAAGCCGGGTGCACCAAATTCTTCCTGATGAGCGACTGCAACTCCGACTGGCAGTTCTACGAGCACCTCAACATGAAGCGCATCTTGGAGGATCACAGCCAGGACACCGGCGACGGATTTATCGTCTATATGTACGGAGGCGACACGCAGGATTAACTTGCATGTCGCCTCACGGGCTTTCTACAAGACGGCCCAAACCATCAACCAAGACGAGTCAACAAGGCGCGCTCTCCTCGGCAGCAAGGGCATTCGTGCTGTAACGAGTGGTGGAGATGGCCACGCTTGCACACAACTGTCTCGGATAGATAGCGGTCGAGCAGGCGCGCCCATGTGCGTGCGTCAAGACGCTCCTCCGCCCTGCCATACAGCGATCGACGGAGTGCCTCGCCCATAGTGCCGCTAAAATCATCGAGCTCAAGAGCGTACTTTGGGACAACGTATCCGACCAACGTCCCCACAAACGGGCTGTGCCCATTACACACGCAGCTGTTTATCAATGGTGCAGGCGGAATGTCATCGTCGTCCAGGTCAAATATGTCCAAGTCCAGCTCACCAGAAGCGTATGGGTGTATTCCGCGGTTAAGCATCTTAAAGATATGGACCGCGAGTCCAAAGTCATCCGTCTGTGGCGTAAACACGGGGGCATTCGTGGACGCTGCCAAGCTCTCGAAATCGCTGATGCCGGCTATCTCCATGAGTTGAAGCACCTCGGGGGCAATATAGCCGGGAGCGGCGCACGCAGTCCTATGTGTCACATCCGAAAGCGTAAAGCTATACGAGCGCCTTGATGGTATCCATGCCCGCATGCGCCGAAGCCTCGCAACCCTTCTGCCCGTTGAGCACGCACTCGAGCAGCGTATCGTATGCGCGCTGGGCTTCGGGGGCCAGGTACGCCCTGTTAAACATGCCCTCGGGTCGCACGTTTCCCTTCGAGTCGATCATATAAGGCCCCAATCTGTTTGGTTTCCCCAGATTGTGTGCCCGCACACCCAAGCCGCACGGCCCGCCGTTCAGCTGAAACCACCACACAAAAAGTCCGCCGACCATTGAAGTCGGCGGACTTTCGCGTGCGGACAATCAAGCACTGTTCACCATGGAACTGCTATTTACAGCGCGCCTTGGGCTGCTGCTGGGTGATGCAGTGGATGTTGCCGCCGCCGTAGATAACCTCGCGAGTCATGATACCGATGACTTCACGGTCCGGATAAGCAGCCTGGATATCCTTGAGCGCCTGGGCGTCATTGGGATCGCCGAACTGCGGTACAAGCACTGCGCCGTTGATGGGCAGGAAGTTGAGGTAGCTCGGCTCGAAAGCATCCTCGGGGGTACGCGGCAGCACGCCCTCGACGGGGTCAATCGTGCTGGCCTCCTCCTCGGTCATATATACCGAGGTCGCAGGCATAATCACCTTGTGGATCTTGAGCTTGCGGCCACGGGCATCCGTCGTCTCGGAAAGCGTCTTATACGCCTCTTGGCACTCCTTGTAGAACTTATGGTTGGGATCATCGGTCCACATGCAGCAGACCTCGCCGGGCGCACTAAAGCATGCGACGTCGTCCACGTGCCCGTTGGTCTCAAACGGGTCGATGCCATCCTTGATCCAAATGACCTTCTCGATGCCCAGGTACTCGGCAAGCTTCTCCTCGATCTGCTCCTTGGTGTACTGGGGGTTGCGGTCCTCATTGAGCAGGCACATCTCGGTGGTCACCACGGTGCCCTGGCCGTCGCAGTTAAACGAGCCACCCTCGAGGATATAATCCTCGGGACGATAGCGGTTAACCTGCTCGAGCTGTGCCACCTGCAGGCCAATGGAAGCGTCCTTGTCCCACGGGAAATACAGGCCGTCAATGAAACCGCCGTAAGCATTAAAGTGGAAGTGCGAGAGTGCCACGTCCCCCTTGTCGTTGACAAGAAACGCCGGGCCGGGGTCGCGAATCCAGCTGTCGTTGTACTCCATGTGGATAACGCGCACGTTCTCAACGCCGTCGAAGATCTCACACACCGCGGGGAAGTCTTCAGTGTTGACGCCCACAGTGATGGGCTGAAAACGTGCAACGGTCTTAATAATCTCGGTAAAGACCTTTTGCGCCGGCTTGGCACCACAGCGCCACACATCCGAGCGATGCGGCCACAAAATCCAGGTGCGCTCCTGCTCTTCGTACTCGCCGGGCATGTAGAATCCGTCCTTCTTTGGCGTAGACTCGCTCTCGTAAATGGTCTTCATTTCAAGCTCCTAAATCTCGGTGCTTTTGCTTGACGAGACCATGATGCGGCCGTACCGAGATGTTCTCAATGGTCCCTCGAGCCCCTTTCAGCGACCGACGGTATACCATTCGCTGACCTAAAGTTCTATTCAGGCCGAGAACATGACATACTGGGTTCCACAATGGAAAGGATGCCCTATGCCCCCATGCAATAATCAGCAGACTATTGAGTTGGACAGTACGACCTGGACTGCTCTCAACGAGCTCGCGCTTGCAATCCACGCATCACACGGTGTCGATAAGCTGCAAAAGGAGACCCTCGAGGGAACGACAGGGCTCGTGCCCCATCGGATCGCCATGTTCGACCTGATCGAGGCAGCGGGCAGTGATGCCCCACGCTACGTCCACCCCGCAAGCAGCGGAATGGACGACCGCGCACTGAGCGACTACTACAACCGCTACGCCGCGATGGACTATACAACATGGAGCTTTGACTTACATAAGGTCGGCGTCTACCGCGACCTCGACCTCGTCGACGTCGAGCGACGCGATGCCACGCCCATCTATCGCAAATGGATGGAACCGCAGGGCGTCTACTTTGGCTGTACGGCCACGCTCGCGCACAACGACAGCCCGCTAGGAAGCATCACCCTGTTTCGTGAACGCACGGCCGGAGACTTCACCGACACCGAGCTCGCAATCCTGCTCGAAGTCGCTCGGCACGCGAGCCTCGCGCTCGCCAACCTCTATCCTCGGGGCATTAAACTCACCCAGACAGAAGACACAAACCAGCTAAATGCTTTCATTACAGAACACAATATCCAACCGCGCGAAGCCGAAGTCATGCGGCTCATGCTCGACGGCAAAACGAACAAACAGATGGCAAACGAGCTATTCATAAGCGAGTCAACCGTCAAGAAGCATGTCAACGCCATCTATCGCAAGCTCGGCGTCCAGCAACCGCCTGGGCCTCATGACTGCCACGCAAAACATCCCGCGATAAAAAAGGGCGCCCTCCATGCAGAGAACGCCCTTTGATTTCGCCATTTGAATTAGTGTCGGCTCTGGCTCAAAGAGTAGACAGGTTTATTTTGGCAGGTTTTATCTGGGCAAATGTCAGCCGCCGCGAGGGAGCTGCCTTCCCTCGCGGCGGTCTTCTAGCAGAAAAACCAAGTGAGTAGGCTTTTTGCAGGAGGTCAAGCACGCCCCAAAACGCCACAGCTCTGACCTGCGGTTTTATTGAGTATTTGTTGCGATGTGCTCGGCATATCCAAATAAGTCTACTCACTTGCATCTAAGACGCACCAGATAGGCAAAACCGCCGCAAAAAAGGGGGCCGGTTCCCTTCGCGGCAGCCGTTAATACGCCGAGCTTGTTATCGTAAAAGCCAATCACGCGCCGAAACCACACTACAGTCTTTCGACTCATACGTTGAGTCCACGCGGGCCACAACATAGCGCGCATCTTTTGCAATGTCGATCTCATCGCATACAGTCTGTAGATGGCGGGCGTACTTATCGTGATACGTTCTGGATGATTTTATTTCGATAGCCTTGGGACTCCCTGAGTTTGTACAGTCGAGCAAATCGATTTCACGCTTGCTGTCGTCCCTATAGAAATACAGCTCGGGATTCTCGCCCACGTTGAGATGGCTCTTCGCCGTTTCGGAAACGATGAGGTTTTCGAAAACGGCCCCCAGATAAGGGCTCTCCAATAGTTGCTCCAGTGATCCAATTTTGAGCAAGTAGCAGAGCAGCCCCGTGTCGTAAAAATAGAGCTTGGGCGTTTTAGTTAGACGCTTCTTGGCATTTGCATAATAGGGCTGCAGCGAAAACGTCAGGTAGCTCTGCTCCAGAATGGACAACCAGCTTTTAATGGTCGATACGCTCACGCCCGTATCTCGAGAAAGCGAGGATATATTGATGAGGGCACCAACGCTCTGAGCAATTATGGACAGAAACTTATGAAACTCCGCCTTATTGCGCACATCAAGCAAGCCCACAACATCGCGCTCAACATAGGTATCGATATAGCTGGGAAAATAAACCGAGGACGGCATTCCGGCGGAACGCAGGCGAGGGTATCCCCCTTCGAGCGCGAACAAATCCACTTCCAGCTGCCCCTGCTGGCCCCTCTCCGCTTCTCGAAACGATAATGGCAGCAATTTTAAGATCCCGACTCGCCCGGCAAGAGACTGCCCGATGCTTTTCATCATCAAAAAGTTTTGCGAGCCTGTAAGGATGTATTGACCGGCGTCTCCCCGCTCATCCGAAACAACCTGGATCATTGAAAACAAATCCGGGGCGTATTGCGCCTCATCGATGATGAGTCCGCCCTTTCGGTTGCGGATAAAACTCACCGGATCCTCCAAGGCCGCGCGCCTCGTTTGAGGGTCCTCAAGCGTGACGTAGGAATAGTCGGGAAAGGCATGCCGAACCAGCGTAGACTTACCACTCTGCCTAGGCCCTGTCAACGACACAACAGGAAACCAGCCTGCCATGCGAATGAGCAACTCATGCAAATCCCTGTTAATGAACTCAGCCATATCAACGCCCCTTATTACGCTGTTACCATAATCGAATAGTTTCATTCTCCATAATCTTATAGTAGCGTTTACCATAATCTTATAGTAACCCAGTTCAAAAGCATTATTTATAGAGCCGAAAT
Organism: uncultured Collinsella sp.; assembly: GCA_900550195.1. Taxonomy (GTDB): domain Bacteria; phylum Actinomycetota; class Coriobacteriia; order Coriobacteriales; family Coriobacteriaceae; genus Collinsella. The sequence continues at coordinate 26,050 of URRB01000022.1, read as the reverse complement.
CTCAGACCCTAAATAACAAAAGCCACCACAATGGGGGCTGTCCCCATTGTGGTGGCTTGCAGGCGAGTTAACTTGTTCGACTATCGTACGCCAGCCATGTCCGAGCCTAGAGCGTGGCAAGGCGCTTGGACTCGTGCGCGGCGAGCGCAATGGAGATGATGCCAGTAATGGCATCGGCCACCACCAGGGCGATCCACACGCCCTCGACACCCATCATGTTGCCGAGGAGGTACATAAGCGGCACCGAGCAGATCACATAGCGAAGCAGGCCCGTAAACGTGGCGACACCCACCTTCTCGACCGCCTGGAAATACATCGACATGGTCATGGCAAGATAGCCCAGGGCAACAGCCAGGATGACAGTACGCGTGGCGTTGGCGGCAACCTCAACGAGCGCAGGATCGCTGCCGGCAAAGAAGGCGCACACCGGGGTGGCGGCAAGCCAGAGCGCGACGGTGACCAGCGCCAGCGTCACAACCTGGTACTTAAGCGTGCAGGAGAGCGTCTCCTTAAGGCGTGCCCAAGCCTTTGCGCCGGCGTTGAAGGCAGCGATGGGCTGCAGACCGTAGGAGAAGCACTGGGCAACCATCATGGTAATGTAGAGGATGTAGCCGTTGATCACGCCAAAGGCTGCGATGTAGAGCGAGCCCATGTCGCCGCCGAGCGAACCCAAAAGCGAGTTGGCAACGGTATTAAAGATAAAGGTCGCACCCTGGACCAGGAAGAACGGGAAGCCGATCTTGAAGATCTGGCCGCAGATGGCGAGGTCGAGCTTAAGGTCGGCCAGGCTAATCTGGAGCTGGGACTTTTTGCCCCCGATGAACCAGAAGATACCGATGGCCCAGATACCGATGGAAAGCCCGTAGTACACGCCGGCGCCCATAACGCCAAACTTGAGCACAAACGTGGAAAGCGCGAGCCAACAGATGGCGACGATGGCCGAAACGGTCATGAGGTTGGCCTGGATCTGAACCTTCTCGTCCACACGCATCACAGCGGTGATCATCTGGCCAATGACCGTGAGCGGCAGCAGCACGGCGAAGGTGCGCACGCCGGCAACGGTATCGGCCATGATGTCGGGCGTGGCGCCAAAGAATGTGCAGATGGGCTCGGTAAACACTGCCATCACCACAGCAAGCAGCACACTCACGATCGTGGTGAGCCAAAAGCCCTGGCTAAAAGCCTTGCTTGCGCCCTTGATGTCGCCGGCACCCAAAAGGTTGCCCACCACGGCGGGCACGCCGGTGCCAAACAGGTTGCCAAAGGCCAGGTTGATGTACTCGACCGACATAATGATCGAGACACATGCCAGGCCGTGGGCACCTAGGCCCCAACCCATCACGAGGCCCTCAAGGACCACCATGATGATCTGGGCGAGCATGCCCTGGCCGGTGACGATGGTGTACTTACGCACCAGACCGGGAATCGGTTGGGAGGCGAGCTCGCGCTCCTCCTCCACGGCAGCGGTTACTTCTTCTGCCATTGTTCTCCCCTTTCCTTGAGAGAGTAGTGCTGAATGGATGTCAGGCGGCTGACAACTGGCACCAAGCCGCCCAATCAAACGATGACGCTATGCCTCAAAGACCACCTTGCCGGCGATCATCGTGAGGGCTGCGGTAGCCTCGAGCACCTCGGCCGGCTCGCAATCAAAGAGATTGCGGTCGAGCACGCAGATATCTGCCTGTTTGCCGCACGCGAGCGTGCCGATGCGGTCCTCGGCATGCATGGCGTAGGCGCTGCCATAGGTGTAGGCGCGCAGAGCCTCGGCCATGGTAATGCGCTCCTGGGGGAACCAGCCCTCAGGGTTGGAACCGTCCTCGAGCATGCGGAAGACCGCGCCGTACACCTCCTCCATGGGCTCCAAGCCCACAACGGGGAAGTCACTGCCCAGGTGCACCACGGCTCCGCTGGCAAGCAGGCTATGCAGGGGCCACGAAAGCGCGGCACGCTCGGGACCCACGGCTTCGTCCTTGGCAAGGTCAGCCATATCGAGCAGCATGTGCCACGGCTGCATGCCGGGGCAGACGCCGAGCTCGGCATAACGCGGCATATCCTCGGGTTGAACCGTCTCGTTGTGCTCCATGGAGTGGCGACAATCCCGCTTGCCATGCAAGCGCTCGCCCTCCTCAAAGCAATCGAGCACAAAACGCACCGAGCGATCGCCGATTGCATGGATGCGCGTGTCAACGCCCCATTCCTGCGCCCTCAGGATGGCAGCACGGATGCGCTCCGGCTCCTCCGCGGGCTCACCACAGGTGTCGGGTGCGTTGCTATAGGGTTCAAGCATCCAGGCGGTATGGTCGGAGCACACACCATCAAGGAACTGCTTAAAGCCGTGCCACTCCACCTGCGTACCCGGGAAGGCGTATTTCTCCTTGATCTGCTCGAGCGTCAAGGACTCGTTTTCGAACAGGTCGGTGTACAGGAACACGCGCAGCGGCAAGTCGCCCTTGGCATTAAGACCTGCCAACACCGCATACGGGTTTTCCATGCTCACAAACGTAGGATTGACCATGCCGACCGTAGTGATTCCCAGGGCATTGGCGCGCCGGGCGGTTTTTGCAAACGACGCGTCAACAACCTCGGGCGCTGGGTCGTAGACCTCGTCCATAAAGAAGGCGCCGGCGTTGTTGGAAAACACGCCCGTCAGATTGCCGTCGGCATCCTTAAGGATCTTGCCGCCTGCGGGATCGGGCGTCTGCGAAGTTACTCCCACCTTGTTGATGGCGCAGGTATTGGCACTAAAGGTATGCAAGTCAACCTGCTGCAGAAATACCGGGCGGTCGGAGATGTACTCATCGATCATCGCGGCCGTGGGCATCTCGGGGACATCCCACTGGAACTGGATAATCTGGCAGCCCAGAATCCACTCGTTATCGGGATGGTCGGCCGCAAACGCCACGACACGTTCCATCGCCATCTCAAAACTGGTGCAGTCGATGAGGTTGACGGCAAAATCGGGGTCGGTCATAAACGCGCCCTGGGCAAAATGCGTGTGCGAGTCGATCAGGCCGGGCATGACGAGCTGGTCGCCAAAGTCGCGCACCTCGGTATCGGGACCGATAAACGGTGCCAGGTGAGCATCGTCACCGCAGGCAACGATTTTATCGCCCCGCACGGCAACGCCGCCCTTAAACGGCTCGAGCCCATCGCCGGTAAAGACGGCGTCGCTCTTGATAACTACATCAGCCTTGTCCATGCGAGCCTCCTCAGGCATCTTTGGTTGTAACGCGGACGCACCGCCCGCGTGGGCACTCGGTTGGGAGCGTAGCGCTCCCGCATCGGCGCGTGCCTACAAGCCGTGCTCGGACGTCTGTCCCACGTCCGCGGCTTCGCGCTACACCCATTGATACACAGGGGCAAATCCGTGCCAAGGCCAGGGACCGCAAACGGTCAGTTTAAGCAGGTTTACACGCTTTACCTGCAGGTTTATTGTCTGAGATTATTACCGCTTCATTACGCCCAACGGTGTGGCCGCCCACACAGCAAGACCCGCATGCGAGGAAGAATGAGGCTAGGAACGCCAAAAGGTATCTATAAGGTCATCTCGGTTGGAGACGCCGCTTTTAACGTAGATGCGATGCAAGTGTGCCTTGACCGTGCCAGGGCTGATGACCAACTCGCTGGCGATGTTTTGGGCGTCGTTGCCCTTCAGCACCAGCGTGAGCACCTCCTGCTCGCGCCGTGACAGCTTATGGGCGTCGGCATAAATCACCACACGCGATGCGAGATCGTCCTCAGAGCTTGCGCTCTCGGCTGCCACGTCCTCATCGGCACGCGGATGACGGGCATACACACGCAGGATATGGCTAAACTGGCAAAAAAGCTGAGCCGCGCATACCACGAGCAGTACGTTTTCGGAGATATTGCGCTCGGACAGATACCACAAAAAGAGGCCGATGACGGGGTTTTGGGAGTCGGGGCGGCAGAACAAGATCATGTAGGTGTCCTCGGCGATCACGCAAAACACAAGAACGAAGGCCACCTTCCAAAAGAGCTTTGAGCGGTCGAGGTCGAGTTTCTCAACACGCGTTGCTCTGTACCGGTAATGCCAGGCGGCATAGGCAAGACATCCTACATTACCCAGGTCACGCGTGAGCCAAAAGAGATACTGCTGCACCTCTCCGGCAGCGCCGCTGCGAGGCACCAGCAGCAATTGCAAGATTGAAAACGGCACGATAGCGAGTCCGAGCATGCGCGACGTCGGTCTTTTGCGCAAGCGCGCAAACATCCATAGCACCACGCAGGCATAGATGGCAATACCAAGCACGCAGCGCAGCAAGGGGTGCTGCAGCGGCTCGCTAAAGGTAACGGCGTAGTCGTATTTGAGCCGATTGTACTCGTCAAAAAAGATGACCGACATATCGAGCATATAGAGCAAAAAACCCGCCGCGGCCACGAGGCTGTCGCGACGGCGCGTCATGAGCCAAACCACCAATGCCACGGCACTGGTCACCAGAGCCACACCCATGATAATCGTGGTGTAGATATAGAACGCGAAACTCATGCCCGCCTCCCCTGTCTAGATGCTGTGAGGATGTTGACAGATTCTTTGCCGCAAGATTAGACTCACCGATTAAACGTACTGTATCGTTTAGATAAACAAGCTGTGTCTCACCGATGAAAGGAGATGCCATGACACCGATCGCTCCGCTCAAGATGCTCGTCGCGCCCGCCGCCAAGGCCATCACCCGACTCGGTTCTTCCATGACCTACGACAATGTCCCCTGCGCCGTTGAGGCGCGTTCGGACAGCTGCCCCTACCTGGGCCACGTCCCCTACTTTGCACCCAAGCTCGCATCTGATCCCGAGCAGCGTGAGCAGTAATCCAAGATGCATCTAGCACCGCACAACTCGCGGCGCTACTGTTTTGGTGCAAAGCGACCTGTCCCCCTTGCGCCAACGCCGGGATTGTCGATGCTGCGGCCGCGGCGCGATATGAGGCGCGAAACCTCGCCCAGTAACACGCCGATCACCACACCCATGAGGATCGGCAACTTTGACATCTCGGCGGGCGAGCTGTTAAGCGGCACGATTGTCGCAACAATCGAAAGCACGAGTTCTACCACCGGCACCGCAAGCGCTACCGCAAGCACCTTGCCCTCGAAGGGCGCGCGAAACACACGCGGGCGGTCGTCGTATTTACGCAGGCGCCAAAACGCCGGGAACATCGGGATATAGCTCATGAGCAGAAAGACGACGTTCATCGAGAAGAAGACCCAAAAGACGTCGGAACCTTCACCCAGCGGAATCTGAAGTAGCAGCACCAAGCTGGCAAAACAACCGTTAATGAGTGCCGAGCCGTTGGGCATGCCGGTCTTCTTGGACACCAGCGCAAAGGGACGCGGCATGTTGCCATGGCGCGCGGCATAGCTCGCCACGTTGTTGACGCCAAAGCTCCAACAGATCATGTTGGCAAACAGCGTTACCAGAAAGGCCACGCCCACGACCATCGTCAGCGGGTGAGCGCGCCCCACCATGGCGGCAACCGCGTCCACAATGCCCGAATCGAGTGAAAGCTGCTCGGTGGGAACCGCGGCTCCAATACCGATGCCACAGATAATGTAGATCGCCGCGATGGCAACGCCACCGGCGATAACCGCCTTGGGGATATCGCGCGATGGGTTCTTCATCGTGCTGGCAAAGGTCGCGACCACCTCAAAGCCCATAAAGTTGAATAGGATGATTGAAAGATACGTCAGTGAGTTAGTGTCTCCCAGATCGGGGACAAATGTCTTAAACGACATATCGTTGGCAAAGCCGTTGTTGCAGGCAAACCAGATGCCGATGATTCCCACCACGGCGGTAATGAGCACCTTGATGACGGCGCCGCCATCCATGACCCAATCGGCCTCGGCCACCGGCTGCATTGCCATGACCGTGACGCCCCACACAAAGGCAAGCTCGATGGCAATTCGGACCCCAAACGAAAATTCGATGCCCCATACCGCATTGATGACACTGGGGAACATGCAGGCGATACTTGCCACCCACAGTGGAAAGTTGACCCAATAGCACCAGGAGCAGCGTGCACCCCAACGGTCTCCCAAGCCCAGGCGAACCCAGTCGTACAGGCCACCCTCGGAATCGAACGCCGTACCGAGCTCGGACACCACCAGGCCATAGGGAAGCAAAAACGTAATGATAAGGAAGATCCACCAGAAGAACTGCACGTTACCCATGGCAGATGCCGGAGCAGCCGCCTCGATGGTAAAGACAACGCAGATAACCGAGAGGATGACCTCGAACAGGGAGAACTTTTTACCTGCCATGGCACGCTTCCCCTACAGCAAAAAGGATGGCATCTGTACCGAAGGCGCAGCCCAAGGTAGGGTTGCAGGCCGCGTCACCGGTGCAGGTGCCATCCCAAAGAGAAGAGAGGATGCAATTGTTGGACCAACGCTCGCGGAACAGGCGCGTGTAGATAACGATACACTGGTACATAGATACTCCGATCAAAACGGCCGCGATTGCGACCGGAATCTTTTGGCAATTGAAGACGCGTCTGACCTGGGATATTCAAGCGAACAATTGGCCTAACCCGCAATAAATCCCAGATCAGACGCGTACTCAATCAAAGAGGCGGGCACTCCGAAGTGGAGGCAACGGAGTGCCCAAAGAAAAACCCAGCCGACCAAGACATCGAATAAACCGACCATCAATGCCCCGAGATGGTCACGGTGCGATTCACCGACTGTCCGATTGATCGGCTGGGTTTCTGAGGTGCGGCAGATTGCCCTGAAAGAGGAGGGCATAGACCTTAAGGGTCATGCCCGACGATTGAAGGGCAAGGTGCCGTGCCTCGGGAAGACAGACAATTACGCGGACGGCTCCTGCTGAGTAATGCAGTGGATGTTGCCGCCACCGAAGACGACCTGCTCGGACTGAACGCCGACGCACTTGTAGACGCCCTCGCCCCAGACCTCGTCGTAGATCTTCTGGAGCGTGTCGACGGCCAGCTGGTCGTTCTCGTCGCCGTACTGCGGGACGATAACGCCGTGGTTGGTCACGAGGTAGTTCATGTAGGAGGCGATCAGCGGCTCGTCGGGGACGCGCGGCTCGGCGTTCTCGTCGGCGTCGATGGTGTCGCAGGAAGCCTGGTCCATGAACAGCGGGTTCACGGGCATGCAGAGCTTGTAGACCTTCATCTTGCGGCCCTTGGCGTCGACGGCGTTGGAGAGGGTCTCGTAGGCAGCGTGGCACTGCTCGTAGAACGGATACTCGGGATCGTCGGTCCAAATGCAGGCCATGACGCCCGGCGCGATGAACGTGGCGACGTCGTCGATGTGGCCGTTGGTCTCCTCGGGGTCGATGCCCTCCTTGACCCAGATGACCTTCTCGACACCCAGGTAATCCTTGAGGTGCTCGTCCATGTAGGCGCGAAGCTCCTCGCTCCAGGGCTCAAACTTCTTGCGGTACTTGGGCCAGATGGACTCGGGATCCTCTTCCTCCTCCAGAACCGCAGAGCAGGTGCGGCCCGGGGAAAGCAGGCACTGGTCGGTCACGACAAGGGTGCCCTCGCCGTCAACGGTGATGGAGCCGCCCTCGAGGATCATGTCGTCGGGACGATAGCGGCGGCAGCCGGAGAGCTCAGCCATCTTGAGGGCGATCTGCTCGTCCTTGTCCCACGGGAAGTACAGGCCGTCGACGAGGCCGCCGTAGGCGTTGAAGTGCCAGTGGTTGGCGCGCTTCTCGCCCTTGCCGTTGATGACGTAGGTGGCGGCAGTGTCGCGGAACCAGGCGTCGTCGGTGGTCATCTCGATGACGGTGACGTTCTCGTCGTTCTCGAAGACGGCCTTGCAGTTGGCGTAGTCGACCTGGTTGGCGCACATATAGACCGGGGTGAACTCGGAGATGGCGCGGGCGATGGCGGCATACTGCTTCTGGGCCGGCTTGGCGCCGTGGGCCCAGGTGTCGGTGCGGTGGGGCCAGCCCATCCACACGCGATCCTGCGGGGCGAACTCGGCGGGCATGAAGAAGCCGTCGGCCTTGGGGGTGGACTCGGACTCGGTGATCGTACGCATAAGATTTCCTCCAAATCGAACGATCGCTTGCTGCGGGCGGGTTACCCGCAGCCTAAAACCAAGAGATGGTAGGCGCCCGTTCCCCGGCAAAGGTCGGGGCGCCCGGTGCCGGTTTTCACGGAATCGCACCGGCAAGCGACGACGTAACCAAGTGCGCGGAGACAAAACGCACGAAGGATACGGAAGAGAGATTGGGGTGGGCGGTGGTTACCGGAGCTATCGCTCACACCCACCCCGGGGGAATGGTTAGCAAACCTGTCGCTTGGACACGCCTCCGAAGAGGCTAGAGTGCCCGGAGTCGGGAGCGACAAGCCCGACGAAGCGCGCGTTGGTACACGAGGAGGGTTGGAGCCCCAGAACCGGGTGCTCTAGTTCTCCTCGGCCTCGGCGGCCTCCTCAGCGAGACGCTGGGCTGCGAGCTCAGGGGTCAGACCCTTGTACTCGGTCTCGCGGCCCTTAGCGCTGACGACGCGGACGACCTCGCCGATGAGCACGAGCACGATGAAGATAACGATCATCGGGACCTTGTCGCCAATTTCAGCAGCGGAGAACGGGATCAGCGTGGCAACGATGGCAAGAACCAGCTCGATGCAGGGGATGGCCAGCATGACCTTCATCATGGCGCCCTTAAACGGGAACGTGAAGATGCGCTCACGGTTGGGGTCGTTCTTACGAAGGTTGAGGAACGCCGGGAACATCGGGATGTAGGTCAACAGCAGGAAGACGACAGAGGTGCCAAAGAGCATCCAGAAGACACCGTTGGAGATGGCGTCGATGGGAACGAGCTGCAGGCACAGCACCAGGGAGGCAACGATGGCGTTGACCAGGTTGGCGCCGTTGGGCATGTCGTCATCCGAGATCATCGAGGCGAAGACCTTGGGCATGTTGCCGTGCTCGGCAGCGTAGCGAGCAACGGAGTTAACGCCGAAGGACCAAGCGGCCATGTTGGCGAACAGGGTGATCAGGAAGGCGATGCAGATGACCTTAAAGATCATGGAGTCGCCCACCATGGTCTGGACTGCGACGATCATGCCGTAGTCGGGATCGATGGAGTCGGCCGGCACGGCGGCGCCGATGCCAAAGCCAGCGAACAGGTAGATCACGGCGATGGACAGGCCACCGACGATGATAGCCTTGGGGATATCGCGAGCGGGATCGGCCATGTCGTCGGTCATGGTGCAGATGACCTCGAAGCCCATGAAGTTAAAGATGATGATCGACAGGTAGCCGAGAGCGTTGGTGTTGGTGAGCTCGGGCAGGAAGGTGGCAGCGGACATGTCGTTCGCAAAACCGTTCTCCATGGCATACCAAATGCCCAAAGCGCCGACGATAACGGCAACGGCGACCTTGATGATGGCGCCACCGTTAAGGACCCACTCGGAGTCGGCCGCCTTGGAGCGGCCCATGAGGTAGACGATCCACACAAAGGCAAGATCGATACCCATCTTGGCGATCAAGTTGAACTCGACGCCAAAGACCATGCCCAAAATGTCGGGGAACATGGTAGCCAGCGAGGCGATCCACAGCGGGTAGTTGACCCAGTAGTAGTACGAGATGCGGGCGCCCCATTTGTCGCCCAGGCCATCGCGTACCCAGTCGTAAATGCCGCCCTCGCCGTCATAGGTGGTACCGAGCTCGGCGACAACCATGCCGTAGGGAAGCAGGAAGGTCAGGATCAGGAAGATCCACCAGAAGAACTGCTGGTTGCCAATGGCAGCAGCAGGAGCGGCGGCCTCGCAAACGAAGACGACGCAGATGATGGTCGAAATGACCGTCAAGAAGGAAAGCTTTTTCTTTCCGTCGCTCATGATGAGCTCCTTCGCTCAGTCTTGGACAGATCCGAGGCCCTAAGGTATTAAGGCAATTGCTTGGGCCTCGGTGAGCGGGCGACAGGAGACGAGCATCCGCCGCCCGCAAACGTGCTTCTACGATGAAGTTACGCGGTTTTACCAAACCGCGTAACGGCTCGACGCTGCAAACGCCCCTAAGCGGCAATCTGACGTTCAATCGTCGGTCGCGTACCGAAGTACGCTTCCCTCCTCTTTCACGTCACCTTGCTCGCTTAGGGGCGTTTTCGCTGACCTATGCTCAACCTACGATAATTCCAAGCTGAACGAGTTACTCGCTGTAACGGGTGGCGATGGCAGCTTGTACCATGCCGGCGCTCATGAGGTAGGTCACCAAGAAGTAGCCACCGTATGCCGCCAGGAAGATCGCGCAGGTGAGGCCCACGGTGCCGCCGATGCTCATATTTCCGAATATGCTCACCAGCTCGATGATCACCTTAAGTGCCACAAAGGAGTGCGCCAGGCCCACTGCCAGCGGGAACAAGAAGAATACCGCTTGCTGCGCCATCACCGAATGGCGAATCTGGCGGTCGTCGCAGCCGATCTGTGCCAGCACACGATAGCTGCGGCTGCCGTCGGCCACGTTGGAGAGTTGCTGGATCGACAGAATCGCCGCGCATGCAACGACCAAAACAAAGCCGATGTAGATGGCTAGGTAACTAATAAGACCGTTCATTTGCGCTGTTTGTGTGTACATCTCGGAGCGTATGATAAAGATTCCCCACGACCCCGGCTCTTTGCCGTCAACGAGCAGATTGTCGAGCGGAGTGTATTTAATGCTCTCGTCTGCCTCGGTCGTATCTATCCCCTGTTTGTAGTTAACGAGCAGGCTACTGGAATACGGCTGCAGATTAAGCTGGGACAGTAGCTCGTCGGCAACGACGACGGTACCCGGATTACTGCCCATCGCCGAGTTGGCGATGGCCGCCGTATCTTCGTCCGACTTATCGGCTGCGGGCTTGAGCTCATGCCCGCCCAAGGTGAGGGTATGGCCGCCAGCCATATACTTGGTGTACAGGTCGACCAGCTCGCCGCCCATATCACACGTGAGCAGATACTGGTCGTGACCGATGTGCACCGGCTCCTCGCCCATCATCTGACGCAGTTTGTTGTACTGGCTCGCCGGCGTCACAAACAGACCCATCGCATCGGCATTGCTACCCCCGAACGCCTTGGGAAGCTTTTCGCCCATGGTCTTGCACATCTCACTTGGAGTCACCGAAGGATTCGAGCCGCCAAGCGGGTAACTCAGATACGAATCGATCTGCACATGCTCGCCTGCAACATCGGCGATATTGACCTTCTTGCCGGTCTCGTCGTTGTTGTCCGCCGACTTGCCCTTACGATCGCCGTGCCATGAATCGCCGTGCCATGCGGAGTACAAATCGACCGTACTATCGGCCAGCACCATGCGATCGGCCTCAGACGGATTGAAAGACTCTTTGTAGAAGTCGAGCGTATCGGGCGTGTAATAGACATACGTCTGCGACATGTCGGCCGGATTATAGCGCTCCAGGTTTTCGTTCATCACGTTGGCAATCGACATACCGCACGTCACCGAGGTGATGGCCAAAAACAGGAGCATCGCGATGACGCCCATCGAAAAGCACACCGTGTTGACCTTGGCCGCAAGCTGGCGCACGGTAAACATGTTGAGGCCGCGCCAATACACGCCGCGCAGGCTCTGCAGCAGCTTGATGAGCATGCCCGAGAGTCCCCAGAACAGGGCAAAGGTGCCAACTGTAACCATAGCGGTCGTAATACCAAACTGGTTCATGGCCTCTTGCAGCTTGCTGTCCGTCGCGGTTAGCGGGAACCCATCACGTAGCAGACGGTAATAGGCCACGCCCACAAGCACCACGCCCACGGCAAAAATGGCAATCGCGATCCAGGGGTTGCGTGTCTTGATGCTCTCGTTGCGACGCTCGGCACCCATAAGCTCGATGAGTTTGGTACGACGCACGGCGCGAAGGTTCAGCAGTAGCGTGAGCACAAACATCACGAGCATGCAGGCAAGGGTCAGGCTGAACGCATGCACCGAGAAAAAGAAGTGGAAATTGGCGATCTGTGTCTTAAAGAGCGAGGCCGTAAAGAACGTCATGAGCTGGGAGAGTCCCACGCCCAGCACAATGCCGGCGACAAAGGCGCCGACCGAGACGATCACCGTCTCGAGCGCCATGATCGTGGCGACGCGCCCGCGCCCCATGCCGAGCACCTGGTACAGGCCAGACTCCTTCTTGCGGCGTTTCATGATGAAGTTATTGGCGTACACCATCAAAAAGGCCATGACACCGGCCAAAAAGTACGTCAGGTCGCCGAGCATGCTGCCCATAACCTGCGCCAAGCCCTCTTCATCGATTCCGGCGATGTCGACCTGCATCGAGATGGTGTTAAAAGCATAGAAGACCGTGACGCCCAGGGTGAGCGTCAAAAGGTAGACGAGGTAGTCGCGGCCGGCACGGCGGACGTTGCCCCAAGCGAGTTTACAGAGCATCGGAGCCCTCACCGCCCATCATGGCAACGACCTCCATAATGCGGTCGAAGAACTCTCGGCGGTCGGTGTCGCCGCGGCGCAGCTCGGTGAAGATCTTGCCGTCGCGGATAAACAACACGCGGCTCGTGTAGCTGGCGGCAAAGCTGTCATGCGTGACCATGAGCACGGTGGCACGCAGGCGGCGATTCAGTGCCTCCAGGCTCTCGAGCAGCAGGCGAGCGCTCTTGGAATCGAGGGCGCCGGTGGGCTCGTCGGCCATGATCATGGTGGGGTCGGTGACGAGCGCGCGAGCCGCGGCGACGCGCTGCTGCTGGCCGCCGGACATTTGGTAGGGATACTTGTCGAGCACCTGACTGATGGACAGGCGCGCTGCCACATCCTGCACGCGGGTCGAAATCTCTGCCGAGTTTGTGCGGGCGATGGTGAGCGGCAGGGCGATGTTCTCGCGTGCCGTGAGCGTATCGAGCAGGTTGGAGTCCTGGAAGATAAAGCCGAGCTCCTCACGGCGAAACTGCGAAAGCTTAGCCTGCTTCATGCGCGTCACGTCCTGCCCGTTGATGCGGATCGTGCCACTTGTGGCGCTATCGATGGTCGAGACGCAATTGAGCAGGGTCGACTTGCCCGAGCCCGAAGCGCCCATGATGCCAACAAATTCGCCGCGGTTGACGGTAAAGCTGACGTCGTTGAGCGCGCGGGTCACGTTGCCCAGCGCCCCATATACCTTTTCGAGATGCGCGACCTCCAGTACCGGGGTCGCCATGTGCGTGGTTTGCATACCGAGTCCTTTCTTGCGATTAGTCTACGGCATCTATAGTCGCAAGAAGACGAGTCGGCTACCATCGATATGGCTTACGCTTGCCTTACCGTTGTGTAAGGTACGGGTAGCCACCCTGTTACGTATTGATGTTGAGAGAGGACTCCTGTTGAAGACTGTTCATGTTGCCGCTGGGATCATTCGCAAGGAAGGATCTGACGAGCTGCTTGCCGTGCAGCGCGGCTACGGCGACATGCAGGGACTTTGGGAGTTCCCCGGCGGCAAGCTCATGCGCGGCGAGACACCCGAAGACGCCGTGCGCCGCGAGCTCATGGAAGAGCTGCGGGTAAAAGTCACCAACCTGCGCGATTTCTATACCGTTGAGTATGACTACCCCGATTTTCATCTCTCCATGGAGTGCTACTACTGCTCGCTGGCCGATGAATCCGATGAGCCTCAGAAGCATGACCGTCAGCTTGATATCCGCTGGATTCCACGCACCTCGCTTGCCACCGTTGAGTGGATGCCCGCCGACAAGGGGCTCATTGATGCCCTGATTGAGCTGAAGGAAGACCGGCTCGAGGCCAACGGCACTGTCAACGACGCCGAGGCCGCCGCGACCGACGAGCCCGCCACCAAGCCCAAGCGCGCACCTAAACGCCGCAGCAAAAAGCGCGCCAAGCCCGGCCTGCTCGACGGCATCGACACCTCGGACCTTTCCGCCGACGAGCGCGAACTGGTGCGCCGTCGCGCCGCCATCAAAAAGTCCATGAAGGGCAACAAGCGTGCGAACACCAAACCCGAGCTGCTCGTTCGCCAGCGCCTGCGGGCAGCAGGTCTTACCGGCTATCGCTTGGAATGGAAGGTTCCCGGCAAGCCCGATATCGCCTTTCCCGGGCGCAAGATCGCCATCTTCGTCAACGGCTGCTTTTGGCACCGCTGCCCCAAGTGCAACCCTAGCCAGCCCAAGCGCAACGTTGAGTTTTGGGAGGCAAAGTTCCGTCGCAACGTCGAGCGCGACCGCGCTGCCGTGGCAGCACTCACTCAAATGGGCTGGACGCCCATAACCATCTGGGAATGCGAGCTCAAAAAAGACCGCATCGATGCCACCATGGAAAAGGTCATCGAGCAGGTGCGGGCCGCAGAACCGCAGCGCTAACAGCGAGCATTCACACGCTCCGCACGTCCGCGCCACGTCTACGCCACAAACCTTAGAAAGCCCTTAAGCTCAAAACCTTTCAAGAGTGTTACTCAATAGCCTTGACCTGCGGTTTCATCGTAACACCAAACCAGGTTAAGCCTTTCTTTAGCGCTTCTTTGAACGGTCCGCTGCATAATACTGCCAACGCACGGGGCCTAGCAGCACACCCTGTGCGCAACCTTTTGGTGGACATCGAGGAGGCCGCATAAGCATGCATTCTTCCAATAACGCAGCACAGCAGCCATCCCTAACACATGCAAACCTTTTCTCCTTCCCCCCGACACAGAGAGACGGCCTCCTCGACTCCCCCACCACAAAACCCAAACGCTCAACCAACCAGAGCCACAACTTGCGAGCATCCTTCGAAAAGCTCCAAGCATCCCTAGACAAGGCGTTCCCCGAACAGGCAAGAGCAATCTAAGCCCATCGCGCTTTATACTGATGCCATGCGAAACATGGATCACATAGAATTGCACCGCGGAGGACGCGAGGAAGCGTTTCCCGAGACCGCCGAAGACTGGCCCTATATTGCCGAACGCGCAGAATTCGCTCGCTATCCGGGCAATTCCGTCCCCTGGCACTGGCATTCCGAAGTTGAGCTTTTCTACATGGAGCAGGGAGCGATTGACTATCGAACGCGCGCGGCTCATGAGCACGTACGCTTTGAGGAAGGGTCAGCCGGCTTTATCAACGGCGGCGTTTTGCACAGCACGCTGCAATCAGCCAATTCGGCACCAGCCATTCAAATGTTGCATATCTTTCAGCCGTCGATGCTCGGCGATCCCGCGGGACGTCTCCAAAAGCGCTACATCAATCCATTACTTCAATGTCGAGGCGTCGATGTGCTCAAATGGTCGCCCACCAACCCCGACGATATGCCCTTTATCGATTTGCTGAAGAGCTCCTTTAGCCACGACCTTCAACGGCCGCAGAACGAGATGGCACTTCGAAATAACTTGTCAGAGCTCTGGATTCAGATTTACGCCAAGGCCGAACCGCTCTTTTCCTCCGACGGCGCCTCTTGGATGACCGGCCGCGACGTACAGTTCAAGGGAATCCTGGACTTTATCCGCGCAAACTATGCAGCCGCTATAGATGTGCCCCAGATGGCATCTGCAGCCGGCGTAAGCGAAAGAGAGTGTTACCGCATTATCGAAACTTGTGCAGGAACGACCCCGGCGGCATATCTACGCGCATACCGCATAAACCGTGCTTGCGAACTTTTGGCACACACCACGCGAACGGTACAGACAGTCGCGCGCCAATGCGGATTTATAACAGCAAGCCATCTTGGCCAGGTATTTAAAGAACAAATGGGGTGCACTCCTTCGAGCTATCGAGCAGCGAGGCAGAATCTCGATAGCACCAGGCAGAAATCCCGCTAGCCTTTCTTCTGTCACCGCATCAAACTTGCAGGCAAACAACAGAGAGGAGCAATCATATGAAGCACTTTGAACATATCGTATTTGACGTTGATGGGACATTGGCAGATACAGAAGAAAGCGTTCTATCATCGCTTGTCCAGATTGTCCAAGAAGAGACCGGCAAAACGCTCCCCCGACACGAGCTTGAATTTGCCCTCGGCATACCCGGCAAGGATGCCCTTGAGAAACTTGGAATCTACTCGCAGGCAACGTTGGATCGCTGGTGCCAAGTTGCCGCCAGCTTTAAAAGCACCATCAGCGTGTTTCCAGGCTTGCTTGAAGTCATCGCAACACTCGCCGATAGCGGCTGCAAACTTGGCATCGTCTCCTCACGTGCGCGCGACGAATACGCAAAAGAAATTGCACCCCTTGGTTTCGATAAGTATTTTGAGCACATCATCCTTGTCGAAGACACAACCGAACATAAACCCGCACCCGCACCCATGCTCGAATATCTCCGGCGTACGGGCGCGAATCCTGGCAACGTCGTCTACGTTGGCGACACCGTCTACGACGAACAATGCGCAACTTCGGCAGGGGTCAGTTTTGCCAGAGCGGCATGGGGATCACACCAAGACATCCCAAACGCCACCTACAACCTCAAAACCCCCAACGACCTGCTAACCCTAACAACCAAGTAACCCCCGCGCCCCACCCTTTCAGCCCCAACGCCACAAGGCCGACGACCTCGAGTAGGTCAACCTGGGAGGGACGAGGGCTTAGTTCTCCAATCTTTCCGCAGGGGGCAAAAAGCAACGTCTTATTTTTCCGACACTAACGCCACAAGGGCGATTGAGCAGGACGGTTTGGGCGGGTCCCGTACTTAGTTTCCAAAATCATTCCGCAGCGCGAAGGCCCCCGTTGTCAACGCTTCGAAGAAGCGAGACAACGGGGGCCTTCATGCGCGAGGACGTTTTGGAAACTAAGTACGGGACCCGCCCAAACCGTCCGGTGGGATCAGAGTACCCTTGCTGTTACTCTGCTTTGCCCACAGAGTTGAGGTTGGTCATGCGGATCTTAACCAGCTCGGTGATCTCACGCATGCCCTCCTTGGCCGGCTTCTTGGGATCGAAGCAGGCGGGGTTCTCGGCCATGTAGGCCATGAAGCCCTTGGTGTAGGCCTGACGCAGCTCGGTGGCGTAGTTAACCTTGCAGATGCCGTTCTTCACAGCCTCGGCAACCTGCTCATCGGGCACACCGGAGGTGCCGTGCAGAACCAGCGGCACGTCGACGGCGTCGCGGATGGCCTTGACCACGGACTGCTCGATGTGCGGATCGCTCGTGTACACACCGTGGCTGGTGCCAACGCCAATAGCCAGCGAGGTGCAGCCGGTACGCTCGACGAACTCCTTGGCCTCGGCCGGATCGGTGTAGGGGCTCTCGCCCTCAACCGCGGGACCGTCGTCCTCCTTGCCGCCAACCTTACCGAGCTCGGCCTCGACGGGCACGCCCATGGCGCGGCCAGCGTCGGCGACGGACTTGGTCAGGGCGATGTTGTCCTCGAAGGACTCGTGCGAACCGTCGATCATGACAGAGGTATAGCCGGTGCGGAAAGCCTGCATGCAGCGGTCATAGCCATCGCCGTGATCGAGGTGCAGAGCGACGGGCACGGAAGCGCGCTCGGCAGCAGCCTTGACCATGCCGTAGAAGTAGTCCAGACCAGCGGACTTGATGGTGCCCGGGGTGGTCTGCATGATGACGGGGGACTTGGTCTCCTCGGCAGCGGCCAGAACGGCCATAACAAACTCGAGGTTCTCGACGTTGAACGCGCCAACGGCGTAATGGCCGGCCTGAGCGTCCTTGAGCATCTTTTCGGTGGTAACAAGTGCCATGAGCGTTTGCTCCTCTCCCTCGCCCGCATCTGGACATCGGGCGTAGTTGTTCGCAAAGCGTTTTACCTTGCGTTTTACTGCGCTCATTGTATGAAATTCAGCGTCTTTGCATGTGCGAGATATTGAGCCCATGCAGGTCAATACAGTCGTTTTTGAAAAGTAAACGGAAGGAATTGGGGCCGGGCGGGCGTGTTCGATATTGAATTTTGGGCGTTCAGCGTCTTTCTTTTATAGAAAAGATAAGTAATCGAAAGGCGTTTTCTTACTCAAAAAGAAAATGAACGAAAATAGAGTCAACACAATTCCTGCAAATTTGGCCGAGAATGGAGCAGCTATGGCCCACGCAACAACCCGAGCCTTCGCCGATGAGCGCCGTGCCGCCATCATGGAAATGCTTGAGCATAATGCCTCGGTGCAGGTAGCAGAAATCGCCCAGACCTTTGGCGTGTCCTCCGTTACCGCCCGCGCCGACCTGGACGCGCTCGCCGAAGCAGGCAAGCTGCGCCGCACGCATGGTGGCGCCGTATCGCTCCACAAGCGTCTGACTGTTTCCACGCAGGATCGCCGCATCAATGTCAACGTCGCCGCCAAGCAGGCCATCGCGCAAAGCGCCATCGAGCTCGTCAATGACGGCGACACGCTTCTCGTCGACTCGGGCACCACGGCGCTCGAGTTTGTCCGGCTCCTCGACCAGCGCAACGGCACCACCGTCATCACGGCCGACATTACCATTGCCGATTACATCGACGAGAGCATGCCCTCGGTCGATGTCGTCATGCTGGGCGGGACACTGCGCAAAGGTCATCGCTATCTGTACGGCCCACTTACCATGCAGGCTCTCCAAATGGTCCACGCCGATCTTGCCGTCATGTGCCCTGGCGCTTTTGTTCCCGGCTGCGGCTTTACGACCGACTTTCCCCAGATGGCCGAGACCAAAACAGCTATGATCGCCGGAGCCCATCAAAGCGTCGCCCTCATGGACGCTAGCAAGGTTAACGGACGCGGCATGTACCGCTTTGCCGAACTGACTGATGTCGACACCATCGTGATGGACCGTGACCCCGATGGCGCCGTCGCCACCTCAATCGCCGAGACCGCCGACGACGCCCGCCCAAATCTCGTCATCGCCGGCGCTTAAACAAAAACCACCACAAAGGTGCCTGTCCCCTTTGTGGTGGTTGTGATGGCTGAGCGTCAAAAGTGAACGTGTCGCTACTTGGACAGCTCGTCGGCGAGGGCCTCGATCTGAGCGCGCGAGGCTTCGTTGAGCGAGCCCAGCACAGTCACCTTGTTCTGCGTCAGGGTGATGTCCTTCATGCCCTCGAGCTCCTTGGTCATAACCTTGGCAGCGGTGGGCGCCCAGGAGCCAGCCTCAACGAGTGCCACCGTACGGTTCTGATAGGCGTGCTCGGCAAGCGTATGGATAAAGGTGCTCACGAACGGGAAGATCTCGCCCTGATAGGTAATGGAGGCGAGCACCAGACGGTCATAGCGGAACGCATCCTCAACAGCCTCGGCCATATCGTCGCGAGCCAGGTCAAAGACGGAAACCTTCTGGCCGCGAGCCTCAAGCGCAGAAGCGAGCTCCTCAACGGCAGCCTTCAGATGGCCATACACACTCGCATAGGCAATCGTGATGCCCTTGTCCTCGGGCTGATAGCTCGACCAGGTGTTGTAGGTGTCGAGGTAATAGCCCAGGTTCTCGCTAAGAACAGGACCGTGAAGCGGGCAGATGATCTGGATGTCCAGATTGGCGGCCTTCTTGAGGACGGCCTGCACGAACTTGCCGAACTTACCGACGATGCCAAAGTAGTAACGGCGTGCCTCGCAGGCCCAACCCTCGGGATCTTCGATGTCGTTGGCGCCAAACTTGCCAAAGCCGTCGGCGCTAAAGAGCACCTTGTCGGTGGACTCGTAGGAGAAGAGCACCTCGGGCCAGTGCACGTTGGGAGCGCCGACAAACGTCAGGCTGTGGCCGCCCAGGTCGAGCACGTCGCCATCTTTGACGACCATCTTGCGCTCGGGGAAGTCGGTGCCAAAGTAGTTGACCATCATGCGGAAGGCTCCCATGCTGGCCACAATCTGTGCCTGGGGATAGCGCTCCATAAAGGCGGCGATACCGGCGGAGTGATCGGGCTCCATGTGATGGACGACCAGGTAGTCGGGCGTACGGCCGTCGAGCGCGGCCTCGAGGTTGCCGAGCCATTCGTCGACAAAGCCAGCGTCAACCGAATCGGCGACAGCGATTTTATCGCCCAAGATAACATAGCTGTTGTATGCCATGCCGTTCTCGGACACGTCGTACTGGCCCTCGAACAGGTCAATGTCGTGATCGTCGACACCGATGTAGCGGATATCCTTGGTGATCTCCATCAGGCAAAGCCTCCTAGATAGACAAAAGAACCCGTCTATCATAGCACTCGCCTTCATAGCCACGGCTATCTGTCAGCATCCTTACCGATTGTTTTTGAGGCGGAATATACCGCCGTTTACCTGCACAAACTATGCGCGCAGTATCGCCGTGCTATGTCGAATAATGAGCTGGCCGGGAATACGGATGGCAACGGTTTTGCCCGCCGCACCCGCCTCGGGAACCGCATGCTCGAACACCTCGCGTCCGCGCTGATGTAGATCGAATCGCACGGTCGTGAGCTCGTTGTGTGCTACAAAATCATCGAGCGAATCATCGACGCCCACCACGCTTACGTCCTCGGGCACGCGAAGACCGCTATCACGCAGCGCGGCAATCGCGCCATTTGCCATCTGATCGTTTGCCGCATAGATCGCCGTCATGGTGCGGTCGTGCTCGGCCAGATACCTGCCGGCTTCGTAACCGCTGTTGGCAGACCAGTCACCCTCGAGCGGCTCTACCGGCTCGATGTGTTTACGCTCGAGTGCATCTTGCCAACCGGCGCGACGAAATTGCTCGTCGACCGAGAACGACGGGCCGCCAATATAGCGAATCTGCTCGTGCCCCAGCTCAAACAGGTGATCCATAAGCAATAGCGAGCAGCCGTAATGGTCGGAATCGACCGTGGTCACCCGCGGGTGCGCATACATGGTAACGATGACCGTGCCAATGCCCGGCAGTGGATCAAACGTCTCAAAATCGGGCGCCATGCGGCTCATGCCGATGATGATGCCGTCCACCGGCAATGCGGCCATACGACGCGTGGCCTCGGCAAGCGAGAATTCCTCGGTCTTGGACATCTCGACCAGCGTGATGGCGCAATTATGCTCGCGAGCAGCGCTGGCGATGCCGTCGATCATTGAGAGGTTGCCAAACTTGGTGACATCGTTGATGCACAGGCCGACCGAATGGTAGCGACCGTCGCGCAGCGAGCGACCGGCATAACTCGGACGAAAGCCGAGCTCTTGCATAGCGGCCTGCACGCGCTGGCGCGTCTGCTCGTTAACGTTGGGCAAGCCGTTGGCGACGCGCGAAACCGTCTGCTGCGAAACGCCGGCAGCGCGGGCGACGTCGGCCATGGAGACCGGACGCGTACCTGTATCGTTGGACGGGCGCCTTGCCACAGGATCACCTTCACCCTTGCGAGATTTGAATAGCGTGAATGCCGGCCCGGGCAGAAATACATCCCGCGCCGAGGCCCGCTATCGTCGGACGCATGTTAACGTACTCTACTTTTTCTATCTGCATCTCTTCTGCTTTATAAGTCCATACGGCAGTACCGTTCACGGCTGAATTTCTACCGATTACCAGATTCTCAAAAAGTGACAAGCGATGTGTTATGAGTACGTTAACATAGCCCGTAGCGTGCGGTATCGTGAATACTTGGTTCATGCCGCTTCAAGTTGTTAACGTACTCATAACGACGCAAAACCCACCCGGGCGCGCCAAGGAAAGGACTCCCATGACCACCCCCGACGAAAAGACATTCGCCACGCTCACCAAGCTGTTCGAGGAGGAGTTTGGCCCCATCGGCGACCGCCAGGTGCTCTACGTACACGCGCCCGGCCGCTCCGAGATCAGCGGCAACCACACTGACCACGAGGGTGGCCACGTTATCGCCGGCTCGCTCGATGTCGCCGTCGACGGCATCGCCGTGGCAACCGATTCCAACAAGGTTCGCGTAGCCGACGAGGGCTATCCCACGTTTGAAATCGCGCTCGACACGCTAGACGTTCAGGAGTCCGAGAAGGGCACGTCCGCGAGCCTCGTCCGCGGCATGGCCCACGAAATCGCTGCTCTGGGCGTTGAGCCCCAGGGCTTCGACTTCGCCTTCACCTGCTCTGTCCCCTCGGGCGGCGGCCTTTCCAGCTCCGCTGCTGTCGAGGCGGCATACGGTCGCGCCATGGAGACGCTCTGGGGAGCACCCGCCATCGAGCCCGTCGCGCTCGCCCAGATGAGCCAGCGCACCGAGAACAACTATTACGGCAAGCCCTGCGGTCTGATGGACCAGGCCGCTGTGTGCATGGGCGGCCTTGCCTACATGGACTTTGAGGACCAGGCTCAGCCTAAAACCCAGAAGCTCGAGCTCAACTTTGAGGATCACGGTTATGCGCTCGTGCTCGTTAAGGTCGGTGCCGACCACGTGGCCGCCACCGACGACTACGCCGCCGTTCCGCGCGAGATGCAGGACGTCGCTGCCGAGTTTGGCAAGGCACGCCTGTGCGAGGTAAACGTGGCGGACTTTGACGCCAAGCTCCCCGAGCTGCGCGCCAAGCTGGGCGACCGCGCCTGCCTGCGCGCCGTTCACTACTGGTACGAGAATGGCCTGGTCGATAAGCGCTGGGCGGCCCTGAACGCCGGCGACATCGATCAGTTCCTGGTCCTGACGCGCGAGTCCGGCGCCAGCTCTGCCATGTACCTGCAGAATGTCGTTGCCAAGCTGGGCTCCGAGCAGCCTTCCATGTATGCCCTGGCGCTGGCCGAGCACGTGCTCGACGGCCGCGGCGCCGTTCGTATCCACGGTGGCGGCTTTGGTGGCACCATCCAGGCCTTCGTGCCGCTCGACCTGGTCGACACCTTCATCGCCAAGATGAACGGCTGGCTGGGCGAAGGCTCTGCCCGTCACTATGCCATCTCTGACAAGGGGGCTTACGCGGCATGGCTGTAATGACTGACGTGCGCGAGGCCGCGCAGAACCTGATCGAGTACGCTATCCACCGATCGATGATCGGCCAGGACGATCGCATCTGGGCATACAACACCATTTTGGAGTGCATCGGCGCCACGGGCCCCGCACTCGACATGACTTGGGCACTCCAAGTTGAGAAACTCTCGCTCTTGCACCCCGATACCCTGCCCGACTTTGACCTGGAGGGCACGCTCGCCGCGCTTGCCGAGGCCGCCGTTGCCAACGGCGCCGCCGAGGACACGGCGTCGGGCCGCGACCGCATCGCCATGCGCATCATGGGCGCGCTCATGCCGAGGCCTTCGGTTGTAAACGAGGAGTTCAACGGACGTATGGGCGTCAACGAGCCCCGCGCCGCGACCGACTGGTTCTACGGTCTGTGCTGTGACTCTGGCTATGTGCGCCGCGCCGCCATCGCGCGCAACATCAAATGGAGCACTTCCACCAACTGGGGTGACCTGGAAATCACTATCAACCTGTCCAAGCCTGAGAAGGACCCGCGCGACATTGCCGCAGCCGGCGCCGCCAAAAACACGGGCGAGAAGTATCCCGCCTGCCAGCTCTGCATCGAAAACGAGGGCTACCCTGGACGCTCCGCCGCAGCCGACGGCGGTGCCCACCCCGCCCGCCAGAATCTGCGCGTTATCCCCATCCTGCTCAACGGCGAGCGCTGGGGCTTCCAGTACAGCCCGTACGCGTACTTTAACGAGCACTGCATTGCCATGAGCTCCAAGCATCGCCCGATGCACGTCGACCGCAAGGGCCTGACCTGTCTGCTCGACTTTGTGGACCTGTTCCCGCACTACTTTATTGGCTCTAACGCCGACCTGCCCATCGTGGGCGGCTCGATTCTGTCGCACGACCACTTCCAGGGCGGCGCGCACGAGTTCCCCATGATGCATGCCGCCGAGGTCTCGCAGTTTAGCGTGCCCGGCTTTGACCAGGTCAGCGGCACCGTGTTGCAGTGGCCGCTTTCGGTGCTGCGACTGCGCTCGCACGACCGCGCCCAGTTGCTCGACGCCGCCGAGAAGATTATTCTCGCCTGGCGCGAGTGGACCGATGAGTCGGTCGGCGTCGTCGCGCACACAGCCGATGGCGTGGCGCACAACACCGTGACGCCCGTCATCCGCCGCGTCGACTCCCGCGGCAATGCCGGCGGCGAAATCTACGAGGCCTACCTGGCGCTTCGCTGCAATATCACGACCGACGAGCACCCGCTGGGCGTTTTCCACCCACATGCCGAGTACCACCACATTAAGAAGGAGAACATCGGCCTGATCGAAGTCATGGGCCTTGCCATTCTGCCGCCGCGCCTGGTTCCCGAGCTTGGCGCTGTCCGTGAGCATCTGCTGGCAGCCAAGGTCGATGCCAGCTACGACCTTGCCGGTGCGCTCGAGGGCGATGATCTTTGCCGCAGCCACGCCGCATGGGCTGAGGACGTCTTTGCCCGCCGCGCCGACGAGCTTACGGCCGACAACGCCATCGATATCCTGCACGAGGAGGTCGGCGTGGTGTTTGGCCACGTGCTCGACAACGCCGGCGTCTTTAAGTGGGACGAGGCAGGACGTGCCGCCCAGCAGCGCTTTATCGACTCGCTGTAGAGCACAGACCCGGACGCTCAACGGCAGCCCCCACGACATAGCCACCTACACGACAACGGCGCCCGCCGGCAACATCGCCGGCGGGCGCCGTTTTCTGATGCAAG
The DNA here is from genome assembly GCA_900550195.1 of uncultured Collinsella sp. GTDB lineage: Bacteria > Actinomycetota > Coriobacteriia > Coriobacteriales > Coriobacteriaceae > Collinsella. The sequence continues at coordinate 1,673 of URRB01000022.1, read as the reverse complement.
GGTAGCTAATTTGCACCAAAACAAGGAGTGTTCCAAACTGCCGGCAGAGAAGGAGCGCCCCAGGTGCCGACCTAAACCCCACATTATTCGATGGAAAAACGTGGTTACCTCCCACATTATTCGATGGAAAAACGTGGTTTACTCCCACATTTTTCGATGGAAAGACCAAGACGGTCTTATACTAACCATGATCGTTAGGGGGCAGTATGCAGCGACAGCTAATGGACGAACTCATCGCTTGGAAATCTAGGGCAAACCGCAAGCCCCTCCTGCTTAAGGGGGCCCGCCAGACGGGAAAAACCTGGCTTCTCAACGAATTCGCAGGCCAGCAGTATCAAAACGTCATCCGTTTTGACTTTATGCTCGAACCGGGCGCACGTTCGCTGTTCGACGGAAGCCTTGACCCCAAACGCATCATCTCCCAGATAGAGCTCCTGCGCGGCCAGACCATAACGCCGACAGACACGCTCATCATCTTCGACGAAATCCAAGAGGCACCGCGTGGCATCACCTCGCTCAAATACTTCAACGAGCTGGCGCCGGAATACCATATCATGGCAGCCGGCTCCTATATGGGGCTCGCGCTCCGACGCGAAAACGAGTCGTTCCCCGTCGGCAAGATCGACCAGCTTACCATGCGCCCCATGGGGTTTGTCGAGTTCGTTCGTGCCGTCGATGGCGATCCGCTCGCAGATGCCATCCTTGCCGCAGACATGGACCTGCTGGCGAACGTTTCCGAAAAGCTCGAGCGCCTGCTCAAGGAATACCTCGTTGTCGGTGGCATGCCAGAAGTTGTCTCCGCTTTCGCCGCCTCCCACGATTTCATCGAGGCCCGCAGGCTTCAGCAGCAAATCATCGAAGCTTACGAATCCGATTTTGGCAAGCATGCGCCAGCCCGCATCGTCGAGCGCATGAGGCTGGTTTGGAAATCCCTTCCCGGCCAGCTCGCAAAGGAAAACAAGAAGTTCGTCTACGGCGCGCTTCGTCCCGGGGCGCGCGCACGCGATTTTGAGGAAAGCCTCCAGTGGCTCATGGACTATGGAATCGTTCATAAGGTACCGCGTGTTTCCGCCCTAAGAGCACCGCTCACAAGCTACGAGGATCTCTCGGGCTTCAAGCTGTTCTGCATCGACACCGGCATCCTCGGAGCACTCTCCGGCCTCACGCCAGCCATTGTTCTGAACGGGCCCGCTGTTTTTACGGAGTTCAAAGGCTCGCTGACCGAGCAATACGTCGCACAGGAGCTTTTGCTCCAAGGCAATACTCCCGCGTATTGGTCATCCTCCTCCGGCAATGCAGAGACTGACTTTGCCGTCGACCATGCGGGGACCGTGCTTCCGCTCGAGGTCAAGGCGGCAGAGAATCTCAAAGCAAAGAGCCTGAGGATTGCCTGCGAGAAGTTCAAGCTCGAGCGCTGCGTGAGAACATCGTTAGCGGCATATAGAGACGAAGGCACGCTCGTCAATATTCCGCTCTGGGAGATTGGGCAAATCGACAAGCTGGCATAGGCGCTGTGGAGGGGGTGCCCCGTAAGGAGTGTCCCAAACTGCCAGCAAAAAAGGAACGTCTCTATCTGCCGCATTCCCGAAGCAAGGCAACGCCGATGTTTTGGCAACGGCAGACACTATGACCCAATCCAGGGGCACGGAAACGACAGGAGCCCCCGCTCGTGA
>URRB01000021.1 GCA_900550195.1 uncultured Collinsella sp. | reverse complement strand
CTTATCGGTCGATGATTTCAATCCTGCGGCTAGCCGATGTTCTTCGCAAATAAATCCAAGCAAAACGCCGCCGGCAACTCCCCTACTCAACAAAAAAGCCCCGCCAACCGCAATCCCCAAGGGAACCGCGATTAACGGGGCTCAAGCGCGCTCCTCAATGGAATCACGTCATCAGACGAGCAGCTCAGCCGAGCAGTGCGTTACTCCTCCCAGTAAGCGTCTGCAAGCAGCTTAAAGCAGATCTTCTTGACCGGCTGCGCGCCATCGTCCGGGAACTCGAGCGTGGGCATATGAGGCTCGCCGGCAACGAACAGTGCAAACTTATCGTCAGCAAGATCGCCGGCGATCGAGGCGTCGGAATCGACCAGATCGTAGTCGTCCTTCTCGTCAAACTCCTGGACCAGCGTCAAGCTGCCCGTAGCGACCTTAAAGGCCTCGCGACCCTCGACATCGATCTGCAGGTCGTGATAGCGCTGATGCGTCTCATAGTGAGCCTCGGCCTCGGGACGCGTCGTGGGAGCCATGACGTTCGCATAGACCTTGTCGCCCAGAATCGGATGGCTGCCGACCTCGAGCTGCGCCGGATCGTTCTCCTCGAGCCAGTCAATCAGCACATCGAGGCCCTTGAGCATTCCGCGGTATTCCTCGATATCGCCCAATGCACCGTAAATCATCTAAATCCCCTCTCGGATCGTTTCTTTGGCGGCTACTCGATAAACGCGTTACCGACGCTGTTGCCGCCCACATACGTCTCGACCAGGGTAAGGTCGGGATTGAACACGACAACGTCGGCGTCGCGCCCCGACATAATGCTATCGCACTTGTCGTCGACATGAGCTAGCAAGCGATGCCGGGGCCGTCGCCCAAGCCCTTACAGCTCGGTCACGACAACGCCGTTGTAGACCTCGTCCCAACGGTCCATGACTAGATGACCGGTCATGGGATCCATGGCATTGAGCTTGCCGCAGGTGTTGGCGGTACGCAGCACCGTCTCGTCGTCTGCGCCAGCAGCAATGGCATGCGCGAAGCCAGCGATAGTGGAGTCACCAGAGCCCGTGGCGTTAACGGCAGGGATATCGGGCGTCTTTGCGCGGAACGCACGGCCATTGTGGAAGCCAACGGAGCCGGCAGCGCCCATGGACACGACGACCCAGGGGATATCGGAGAAGCGGGCATCAGAGGCGAGCGCGGCGCGGAGCTCGTCCACATCGTCGGTGGTAAAGCTCGTGCCCAGAAGGCCGTTGATCTCGGTCAGGTTAGGCTTGACCAGCTCGGGCTTAACCTCGGACTTGAGCGCTGCCTCAAGCGAAGCACCTGAGGTATCGAGCAGCACCTTGGCACCGGCGTTCTCGGCAATGCCCGTGATCTTGGCATAGTAGTCTGCCTCGACGCCGCGGGGCAGCGAACCCGAAATGGTGACGACGTCGGCCTTGCCCGCAAGCTCAGTAAACTTGGCGGTAAAGGCATCGAGTTCCTCGGGGGCAATTGTCGGGCCGCTCTCGAGCAGCTCGGTCTGGTTGCCGGCGTGGAGGATATTGAGGCAAATGCGAGTCTCGCCCTTGATGGGCACAAAGTCGTTGTTAATACCGTTGGCGTCCATGAGCTCAGCCATGTAGGCGCCCATGTGGCCGCCGAGCAAACCGGTTGCCACAACGTCGTCGCCCAGCTGACCCAGCACACGGGCCACGTTGAGGCCCTTGCCGCCGGCGGTCTTTTCGGGCGTCACACGGTTGACGTCGTCGATAACGAGCTCATCGAGCTGATAGCGCGTATCAACAGACGGGTTCATCGTAACGGTGAGGATCATATTTTTAGCTCCTTATCTCGCAGGCTCCTTGTGCCTCGCGATACGAGTCGACAAAACGGAATTACAGAATCTCAATCGTGAACGAGCGAACGACGGTCTCCTTGGGCTTGGCGATAAGGCAGCCGCGCTTATGCTCAAGCACGTCGTCCTCATCGGAGCAGGTCGAGAGACCGCCCCAAGGCTCAACCGCCACAAAATCGCCCTCGGGCTTACTCCACACAATGAGATATGGGAAGCCCTCAAAGCTCAGGCGGACGCCCTTGTCCTCGCCCTTTTTGGAAAGCGTGACCTGACGGCTCTCGAGCACGTCAAAGATGGTCTCCGCAAAATCGAAGAGCTTGTGCGACAGGGGCAGCGTCTTTCCCACCATGGGGTTCTTGGAGCGGTTTGCCACGTCAATCAATCCAGTCGAGGGAACGGCGGTGCAGAGCTCCGCAGCCTCGTCTTTCTCAAAGCGCAACTCGTAGTCCGTATAGGCCTCGCCCTCATCGAGCGGACACCTAAAGCCGGGATGACCGCCGATAAAGAACGGCATGTCCTCGGTTCCCTCGTTGGTCACCTCATAGGAGACGCGAACGGCATCCCCCTCAAGCGTATAGCGGGCGACAAGCTTAAACGGGTACGGATAATCGCTCAGCAGCGCGGCGTTATCCTCCGAAGCCAGGCACATCGCCAGCTCGTTCTCGCTCTGGCTCAGCAGCTTCCACTCCTGTTTGCGCGCAAACCCATGGCGGGCGAGCTTTACATGATGCCCGGCAAACGTCATGGCGTTGTTATCGCGCAAGCCTCCGCAAATCGGGAAGCAAATCGGTGCCTGGCCGGACCACACGGCGGGATCGCCCTGCCACAGATACTCGCGACCTCCGGCCTCGATCGAGGTAAACGAACCACCGGCCGTGGACACCTTAATAGAAATCGAATCGTTGGAGAGAGCGTATTCCATTGCCCATCCTTTCGAACAACTGCTTTTTGCTCGCAAGTACCCGTCTCGGCCCTAACCAAAGGACAAACCCGCACGTTCATCGATGCGTCCGGTATCCCAGCCATGTAACGGGGTACCATACAGACATTGATGCAACTACAGCTGAAAGGCCTTCTTATGCGAACCATCATCCTCTACGCCTCGCGCCATCACGGCAATACGAAAAAGCTCGTGGACGCCATCGTCGAGGCACACCCTGAGATCGATACCCTCGATGTGAAGACGCTCGGTAAAAACGAGTATCCCAACCTGCACGAATATCATCTGATCGGTGTCGCCACGGGCATCTATTACTCCGAGATCGACAAGGACATGGCACGCGTGCTCACGAACGTGCTGCAGCCGCAGGACAAGGTGTTTGGCCTTATGACCTACGGTGGCAAAAACAAGTGGTACGGCAAGGATATCGATGGCATCTGCCGCATGAGGCAGGCCATCTTTATGGGTGTCTACGGCTGCCCCGGCTTTGATACGTGGGGGCCGTTCAAACTCACCGGCGGTGTCCAAAAGGGACACCCGACCGCTGAGGAAATTAAGGGCGCCGTCGACTTCTTCGACAAGATCGAAGACGAGTATGGCGACATCATCGTCGAAGAGTACGCCAAGCGCGAGAAGCGCCTAGCATACGAGAAGGAGCATCCTGCAGGAGGCCTGGTGGCCGGCGTCAAGCGCACGGCAAAGAAGATCGCTAACAAGCTGTAACTGTGAAGGTGCTTTTGAGCGTTTAACCCATACGGCGGGTCCGAGCAGATTCGGGCCCGCCGTTTTTTTCTATCGTTACTCGGTAAAGGCGTTGCCGACGCTCTGGCCGCCAACATACGTCTCGACGAGGGTAAGCTCATGGTCGAACACGACAAAGTCGGCGTCGCGACCCGGCATGATGCTGCCGCACTTATCCTCGATGTGCGCGGAGCGTGCCGGCACCTCGGTTGCCATGCGAATGGCGATATCGGCGCTGGCGATGCCCCAGTCAACGATGTTCTTGACGCCCTGGGCAAGCGTGAGCACCGAGCCGGCAATGCTCTTGCCGTCGGCGAGCCAGCACAGGTTGTCCTTCATGATGACGTCCATGCCACCACTGGTGTAGCTGCCCTCGGGCATGCCGCCGCAACCCAGGCAGTCAGTGATGAGCACCGTGTGTTGCCAGCCCTTTGCCTGCAGCAGCGCCTTGATGGCGGCAGGGTTAACGTGCTTGCCGTCACAGATGATCTCGGCGTAGGTCTCGGGCGTGGACATGGCAGCGCCCACGACACCGGGCTCACGGTGATGCAGCCCGCGCTGACCGTTATAGGTATGCGTAAAGCAGCTGGCACCGGCGTTGATGGCGGCGATGCACTCATCGTAGGTGGCGTCGGAGTGACCGATGCTGGTCACCACACCCTTGGCATTCAGAGCAGCCGCATAAGCAGCGGCACCGTCGCGCTCGGCCGCCATGGCGCTCTTAACGATGCGACCACCCGCAGCCTCCTGCCACTGATCGAAGACCTCCTCGGAGGGATCGATCAGGTAAGCGGGGTTCTGCGCACCCACGTGCTTCATGGTAAAGAAGGGGCCTTCCAGGTAGATGCCCTGAATGCGGGCACCGCAGAAGTCGGGGCCGCGACCCTCGTCCGCCTGAGCGATGGCGGCGCAGGCGTCCTTGATCTGCTCGACGCCATCGGTGAACGTCGTGGGCAGCCAGCTGGTGGTACCGCGACGGGCGAGCTCGGTCGAGCTGATATCGATGCCCTCGGGATCGTTATCGGTAGTTGAGTGGTTGTAGAAGCCATGGATGTGAGTATCGACCATACCCGGTGCGATCCACGATCCCGTGTAGTCCTTAATCTCGCAAGAGGGCTCGTCGGCCTGCCAGGCGCCAAAGACGCCATCCTCGACCATAAGATAGCCGCCCAGTTGCGGGCCTGCCGGCAAGAAGAACTTGTCAGCCTTAATTGCGTACGTGCTCATATGCACTCCTCGCTTCTAAAGCAGTTGACTGTGGTGATGCTTATACCCAGCTCACGTAAAACAAAAAGCGCCCGCCCGCCGTTATGAGCGGACGGGCGCCCTTACAGGGGGACGCGATTAAGCGGTGAAGGGGTGAATCGTCACGCCCTTAACCACGCGGTTGACCGTGCCAGTGGGGCTCGGCGTGTCGGGCGTGTTGCCCACGCGCACGGAGTTGAGCAGGCTGATAGCCTGGGCAAACATCACGAACGGCAGAGCAAGGTAGCCCTCGGGAAGTGCCTCGTAGCCCTTAAAGGTGAAGGACTCGCCCTCGTAGACGGTGGCACCTTCCTGCTGAACGGCGATGGTGTGCTGAGCGATTTCGTCGCCACCGATCTCGTTGAGGATGTCGATGTCGTACTGACGGGTGTAGGCGTCGTTGTTGACGAACACGAAGACGAGCGTCTTATCGTCGACGAAGGACTTAGGTCCGTGACGATAGCCCATGGAGGTGTCGTAGGAAGTAGCGACCAGACCGTGAGCGAGCTCAAGGATCTTGAGCTGGCTCTCCTGGGCAAGGCCACCGAAGGAGCCAGAACCCAAGTAGGTCACGCGGTTGAAGTCGCCAGCCAGGTAATCGGCGATCTCGGGCTCACGGGAGATGACCTCCTCGCCCATCTTGGCGATGGTCTCGACCCACTCGGCCTTCTGCTCGTCAGAGGCAGTGTCAAAAATAAGGGTGGAGAGCAGGGTCATGCAGGAATAAGAACCGGTCATGGCGAAGCCCTTGTCGTTGGCGCGCGGAATGAGCAGCGTCAGCGCGTTGGGATCATCGGCAGACTCGACGGCGAGCTTGCCCTCGGGAGCGCAGGTGATGTTGAGGAACTTGACGTTGTGGACGAGCTCCTTGGCAACGGCAACGGCGGCAAGGCTCTCGGGGCTGTTGCCAGAGCGGGCAAAGGAAACCACGAGCGTGGGATCCTCGGCGCGTAGGAAGTCGCGCGGGGCGCTCACGATGTCGGTCGTGGCGATGGGCTTAAAGTCGTAGAGATCAGTGTTGCCAGCGTGACGCAGGTACGGGGCGCAGGTATCGCCAACGTAGTCGGACGTACCGGCACCGGTGAAGACAACGGACAGACGGCCCTCGCCCATAGCGCGAGCCTCGGCCAGGAAGGCCTCGATGGCCTCCTTGTTCTCGCGATAGATGTTGAGCGTATCACGCCAAAGCTCGGGCTGCTGAGCAATCTCGGCCGTGGTGATCTGGGCGCCGAGCTCGGTGAGCTCCTCGACACTCTTCTCGAACATTTCTAATACCTCTCTCTAGAAGTAATCCTCTGACGTGCAATTATACACTTCAGTTGGTTATCTGGTAGTAACCAGTTAAATGCAAAGAATCATCATATGGATACGATGCGAACACTAGTCGCTACGCTGGTGGTAAACCTTGTATTTAAACTGATCGGCACGAGCAACCGAGAGTGTATACTCCACAACCTCGTTTGACTCGTTATACGTAGTCCTGACCAAATCGAGCACAGGCGAGCCCTCGACAATTCCCAAAAGGTGGGCGTCGGTGGGACGGGCTATGCTCGCATAGAACTCCTCTTCGGCCACGCGTATCTTTTGCTGAAAGTCTTGCTCAATCACATCGTAAAGCGGCTTACGCTCCAGCAGCGGTCGCTTTAGGGACAAAAATTGACGAACTGGTAGATAGCTGCGTTCGACCATCATGGGCATGTTGTCGGCAGAACGAAGGCGCTTAAGCTTAAAAATGCGATCACCTATACGCAATCCCATATGCTCGGCCAGATTTTTATCGGCCTCCATCTCGCAAAACTCGAGAATCGTGGTCTCGGGGTCGCGACCCATCGCGCGCATCTGCTCGGTAAAGCTGTAGGACTGCATAAGATTGGTTGCCTTTGCCGAACGGTCGGTCACAAAGGTACCGCGACCGTGCTGCCGAACCACCAGTCCTAAACGCTCCAGTTCCTGCAGAGCCAGGCGTACCGTAGTACGCGAGAGACCATAGCGCTCCGAAAGTTCGCGCTCGGAAGGAATCATGTCACCGGCGCGATATTCATGGTCGATCTTTTCGGTCAGAATATCGACCAGCTGATCGTACAGCGGTTGCTTACGCGCTCCGATCGCCATCCTATCCTCCCTTTTGCTCGAATTCGGCTAGCTACCTAGGGTGCTTAGCATTATCTGTCTGCCACACCCGAATCATCAAGAAAACAAAAGCCGCGCGCTCTTTCGAGCACGCGGCTTTTAACATACACATGGCTTAAGGGGTCGGGGTGTGAGCCGCGTAGGGACACACCCCTCAAGCTAGAGCCTTACCAGATGCTCGGCCAGAGACCAAGCGGGCCAGCGCCCAGGATGCCAAGGACGAAGAGCAGCAGAATGCCCTTGGTCGGGGTCCAGCTGTGCTTAGCGAACATGTAGTAAAGCAGCAGCGTAAGCATAAGCGGGACAAGCTTCGGGACGATGGTGTTGAGGGTGTCGGCAACAGAGAAGTTGACCGGATCCTCGGTAACGGTGCCGTAGGTAACGGACTCCATGCCGTTGCCCAGATCGGTGACGCCGCACTCGACAGGGTTGCCGTCGGCATCGGTGGCGGTGAGGGCGTCGCCGTCCTCATTAGTCATGGCGATGGTACCGGCCTCAGCGGTCTCGGTATCGATGCCCTCCATACCGGTGAAGTTCTCGGCCTCCTTCTCGGAGACGATCACGGTAGTGGCGGAGAGGCCACGGGTGGTGCCGTTGGGGATCTCGAGGTTGATCTGGGTGCCACCCATGGTGACGACCAGGCAACCGACGACGAAGACGCCCATGATGGAAGCGGCACGCGTAAAGGCCTGCATGTTGGCGGTCAAAGCGTCAATAGCGCTGGTGCCAAGCTTGTAGGACCAGTTCATGAGCCAGAAGCGCAGAGCGAACTGGACGGCGTTGAAGATCACCAGGAAGATGATCGGCGCAGCGGCGTTGCCGTTGATGGCCATGTTGGAGGTGATGCCGGCCGTGATAGGCACGAGCGTCAGCCAGAACAGGGCGTCACCGATACCACCGAGCGGGCCCATTGCGGCGACGCGGACGGCGCGGATCGTGGGGATGTCAACCTTGTTCTGCTCGAGCGAAAGCACGATGCCCATAACAAAGGTGACGAGGAACGGGTGGGTGTTGAAGAACTCCAGGTTGTGGCTCATGGAAGCCGCGAGGTCGTTCTTGTTGGTGTGGATCTTCTCCAGACCGGGGATGATGGAGTAAAGCCAGCCAGCGGCCTGCATGCGCTCGTAGTTGAACGATGCCTGCAGGAAGCAGGAGCGCCAAGCCATCTTGTTGAGGGTCTTCTGGTCGAGCTGCGGAGCAGGAGTGAGATCCTCGTAGTGCTCCGGGATCACATACTCATTAGATGCCATCTTCGAAGTCACCTCCGTCAGAAACAGCTGCACCCTTCAGCTCGGTCTGCTGCTGGAAGTCCCAGAAAGCGATGCCGAAGCCGATGAGAGCGAGGATGAGCAGAGCAGGGGTTGCCAGCGAATCGTTGGCAACGGTGATGAGCGCGAGGCCAAAGCCCATGAGGAAGAAGCCCCACATATCGCGGTTCATCATAACCTTGAGCAGGACGGCGAAGCCGACGAAGCGCATCATGCCGCCTGCAGCGGACAGACCGGTCTGCAGCCAAGTCGGGATGGCAGAAGCGATGGTCTGACCGATGGTAGCGCCAGCGATGAAGAACAGGGTGACGACGACAGCGAAGATCAGGCCAAGCAGAGCCATGGCGAAGTAGTTCAGGCGCTCGATGCCCTTGGTGTCCGCGTTGTGAGCCATGTTATCGGCCGTGGACATAAGCGGGGACATAAGCGTGAAGACCAGGGTAACGCCAAGCTGGCCAAGCAGAGCGAACGGAATGGCGAGGCCGACTGCCGCGTTGGGCTCGAGGCCCGTGGCGATAGCGAGAATGGCTGCCATGATGCCGCCGATGACGGCGTTAGGCGGCTGAGCGCCTCCGATCGGCATGTTGCCGATCGTCATGAGCTGATAGGTACCACCCACGAGAAGACCGGTGTTGAGGTCGCCAAGGATAAGACCGATGACGGCGCCGGTGACGATGGGCTGATAGAGAGACTCGAGGAAGTCAAACTGGTCGATTGCCGCGATGAACGTGACGACGAAGACCAGAGCGATCTGGATGATCGAGTATTCCATCTTGCTCCTCCTTTCAAAATGAATGTACGCACTTTGGATATCACGTACAGAACGTCAGGGTTTCACTCCTGACAACGTGGATCACGAGGATTACGAGAAGAGCTTGCTCGTGTCCTCAACAGGCGTGCTCGGAACGCGCCTGATCTCCAACTCCACCCCCAATTCCTGCAGCTCTTTAAACGCAGCGACATCCTCGTCGTTAACTGCGACGGAGGTGGCGACTTGGCGCTTTCCTTCCGACATGTGCATGTTGCCGATGTTTACCTTCTTTATAGGCACACCGCCCTTGACGAGCGTAAGCACGTCTTCCGGTGTTTCGGCCACGATGAAGATCTTCTGGCGCGGGCTCGCCTTGCCAATGACGTCGATGGTCTTCTGCAGGGAGAAGAAACGCGTAGCGACGCCGGCGGGAGCGGCCATCTTCATGAGGTTCTGGCGCATGGTGTTGGACGCCACGTCGTCGTTGGCGACGAGGATGAGGTTGGAGCCCAGAGTGGAGTTCCACTGGGTGGCAACCTGACCATGAACCAGTCGGTTATCGATGCGGGTAAGAAGAATGTTGGGTTCTGCCATGTTGATCAGCTTCCTTTCGATATTTGCTGACGACAGTTACTTGATCTCCTGAATCGCGTAACGCGAAACATCTACGACGGCTCCGGATCGGACTTTGATCTGGACCTTCTCGCCTTCGATGCCTTTGACGGTTCCGTAGATACCGCCGGCGAAAAGAACCTCCTGACCCGGCTTGAGCTCGGTGTGCAGCTCCTTGAAGTACTTCTGCTTCTTCTCCATGTTGATTTGCGACCAGATGGTGTAAATCAAGCCCATGATGACAAGCAGGCCTAAAAGGGCGACCGAGGAGCTCAGGACGTTGGCTCCGAAATCGGCCATTAGATGCCGTCCTCGTCGCCGAAGATATCCTCTTCCTCGGAGCCGGCAACGGATGCGACCGTCTGGGCGGTGATGCCCGTCTGGCCAACGGTCACGGCCTGCTCGCCAAGCTCGGCGAGCGTGGCATTGCCGCGGAGGAACAGGAGCTCAATAACCATGGGAAGGTTGGTGCCAGTCAGAACCTCGACGTTGTCGACATCCTGGGCAATCATCATCGACTGGTTGAACGGGGTACCACCGAGCAAGTCGGTAAAGACGAGCACGCCATCGCACTCCTCGCGCATGGCGGTAATAGCGGCGCGGAGATCCTCACCGTAGGAAGCAGCCTGGTCGCCCTCGAAAGGAACGACGGTAAAAGCGGGCTGGTCACCAGCGACCATAGCGATAGCGCTTGCAAGGCCGGGTGCGAACTGTCCATGACCGGTAAGAATAAAGCCAACCATTCAAATTTCCCTTCCGAAGGTGTGTACGATCTGAGTCCGATGATTTTCGGAAGCCAGCGGGCACTTGCCCTTAAAGCTTCTTAGAAAGCGTTCTTTGAAGACCAGTGGTTTCTAAACTGGTAGTAACCACGTGACGTGTTGTTGTCACTATATCACCCCAGAAGAGGTCGCTTTCGTTGATTTATACGGTAAAACGTTTTTGCACCGCTCACGGTGATATTTCGACCGTTTACCGCTCGTTAACACTTCTACCTGCGGTTTTGAAACCGTTTCGAAACGCTTTGGCAAAAGAACGGATCTTTCCCGGTGTCTAAACAACGCAGGGCGGCTAAAAATAGCGTGTAGAAAAATTGCAGGTCATTGTGAAGATATGTGAATTGGTCTTTTTGACTTAATACCAGTTAGAACCAGTTTTGAGATTATCGGTGAACGGTAGTTTTCGACCGTTCACCGGTCACTTGCAATCGTTTGCAGTTGTTTTCCCAGATGAATTAGGGGAACCCGATGGAGCGCTTGTGCGGGCGCGAGGCCTATCCTATTGATTTCGGCAACAAAAAGCCCGCTAGAACGTTGTCCGTTCTAGCGGGCTCAATCAGGTAGATCGGTTAGCGCGCAGTAGTGCAGGCAAACCTTACGCAAACAGGCCGTAGATGCTGATGTTGGCCTTGGCGTAGAGGCCGTTCGCATACTCGGTCCACTTGGAGCTGGCGCTCGAAGCCTGCGAGGAATACTGCTGGTAGGCGGTGTAATAGGCGGTCATGGCTTGCTTATAGGTAGCGCTATCGGCCGTAAAGGCATCGTCAGCGAAGGCCTTGGCATAGGTGCTGTCGGCATCCTTCCAGGTGCCCTTCTCGCTATCCCACTCGTCACCGGCAAGGTTGATGATGTAATCGGCGTAGTCCTTGCTCGCGGTCTCCTCGTTGCCGTCAGCAGGCTCGGTCGGGGCGGTCGGCATGCTTGCGGAGCTATCGCCCACCTTCTTCTTGTAGAGCTTCTGCAGCGTCGCGGACTGGCGGACGATCTGCTTGGCCTGGTCCTTGGACACGCCGTACTGCGTGGCCATGGTCTTGTAGTCGGAGGTGCCGATGGAATCCTCGGCATACTGCTTCATTTCCTTGGAAGAGACGGTAATGCCCTCGTCCTCGGCAGCGTCCAGCAGAATCTGGTTGCGCACGTAGGACAGGATAACGTCGGCAGACGGAGCGGTGTAGTTGCCGTCGTCGTCCTTGACGGTGTCAAGGCTGTACTGGCTCTCGATGGCCTCACGCGCGGTGATGTCGCTCTTCTTGCCGTTGTAGCTATAGCTCGCCACGGTCGAATCGAGCTGGTCCTCGGACAGGGTCGCCGAGCCGACGCCCTTGCCGCCAAAACCACCGTTGCCGATAAAGAAGCCGACCACAGCAGCGATCACGACTGCAACCACGAAGGCGGCAATCATCGTCTTCTTGTGCTTGGATGCGCGGTCGTCTTCGTCGGAACCCAGGATATCGTCGTCCTCGTCCTGCTCCTCGGGCATGAGGTTCTCGTCGGCGGCGTCCGCGGCGATCTTTGCCTCCAGGCGAGCGTCCTCCTCCTCGGCCGTCGTACCGGCAGCAATATGTTCGGCAGACGTACCGGCGACCAGATCGATCTTCTCCTCCTCATCACCATCGGGGCCTTCGCCGCGCTCGATGATCTGGATGCCGTCGATCTCGTCCTTCTCGTCCTTCTTTTGAATCAGACCCATATCAGTTACTCCTTGTTAGGAAACATAGTCCGCAATAGAATACGCCCGACAAAGCGCCGGGCGTATTGATTCTCAGGTTATACGCAAACACTTAAGTACTATTTAGGCGTTTGCAGTCTGCATGCCTTAGGCCAGGTGCGCGATAACGGCATCGGCAAAGGCCTGCGTGCCCACAGCGCCCTCAACGGAGCCGGTCTGGGCACGACGAACGTCGCCGGTAACCTGCTCACCCTCGTCGAGCGTGGCAGAAACGGCGGCGCGGATGCGATTGGCCGCGTCGTTCTCGCCCAGGTGATCGAGCATCATAGCCGCGGACAGAATCTCGGCCGTGGGGTTAGCGATATCCTGGCCAGCGATATCGGGCGCGGAGCCGTGCGTCGCCTCGAAGATGGCGCAGTCGGCACCGATGTTGGAGCCGGGGGCCATCCCTAAGCCGCCCACCAGGCCGGCGCACAGGTCGCTGACGATGTCGCCGTACAGGTTGGGCAGAACCAGGACATCGAAGTCGTTAGGGTTCTGGACCAGGCCCATGCAGGTGGCGTCGACGATCTTATCGTTGAACTCGATATCGGAATAGTTGGCGGCCACCTCGCGCGCCACGCGCAGGAACAAGCCATCGGTCGCCTTCATGATGTTGGCCTTATGCACGGCCGTCACCTTTTTGCGGCCGCAGCGGCGGGCATACTCAAAGGCATACTCCACAATGCGGCGGCTCTTGGCAATGGAGATGGGCTTGATCGAGATCGCGGAATCGGCGGCGAAGGTCTTTTGGCCCGAACGCTCGACGAGCTGCGAGAGCTCCTCGACCTCGGCAGCGCCCTCATCGAACTCGATGCCGGCGTAGAGGTCCTCGGTGTTCTCGCGCACGATGACCAGGTCGACATCGCGGAAACGCGAGCCGTCACCCGGCTGCGACAGACAAGGGCGCACGCAGGCGTACAGGTCGAAATGCATGCGCAGGGCCACGTTGACGCTGCGGAAACCCGTGCCGACCGGTGTGGTGATGGGGCCCTTGATGGCAACCTTGGTCTCGGCGACCGCATCGAGGACGTGCTGGGGCAGCGGCGTGCCAAACTCGTCCATGACGCCGGCGCCGGCCTCCTGGACGTTCCAGTTGATCTGGACACCGGTGGCCTCGACCACGCGGCGCATGGCCTGCGTAATCTCGGGACCGATACCGTCACCGGGAATCAGGACTACATCGTGCGCCATAATCTGTTACTCCTCGTCTTCGGCGTCGTCAGATTTTTTAACGCTAGCACGCTTCTTCTTTTTGGAGAGATCCAGGCCAAAACGTTTAACAAGCATTTCGCAAATCTCGCTCGAACGGGCCTTGAGATAGCTGCCCTTACCGTTCTCGGCATCGAACTTAAGGCGCAGCGCAAGCTTCTCGGCAACCTCGGCGTCGATCTCGCCCTGGCAAAACTCGTACAGGCAACCGAGCATGTCGCGATACTCAAGGTCGCCGTGGTAGCACTGGATGGCCTCGTCCAGGATGGGCCAAGCCTCGCGCGAACGCTCGACACTCGTGGCACCCCACACGCACAGCAGGCGGAAGGCGGCATAGCGCAGCGTGGAGGAGATCTCGTCGAACAGTGCGGTCTCGGCGCCCTCAAAGGCATCGCCCAGCTGCTCGGGGCAGGTGGTGGCGAGCGCCGTCAGGGCATCGAGGGCCTCCCAGCGGGTCTGCGCCTCGGGGCGGTCGAGTGCCTCGATCAACGCGGGCACGCAGGGCACGACGCGCTGCGGATCGCGCTCGGCAAGCAGGTGCAGCACGCGGGCGGCAAACTGGCGGATGCGGCGCGTGGGGCAGCCGAGCTCCTGGACCAGGCGATCGACGGCGTTCTCGTTCTCCTCTGCCAGCTGGAGCTGTGCCAGCTCCTCGTCGGTGAGCTGTTCGTCTTTGTTTTCTGCCATAGTTACCTCTTCTTACTATTTCTTAGCGTGCTTGCCAGCACCCTTGCTGTCATCGGTGACCGAGATGAGCTGTCGGTCGGCCGCGCCATTGCGACGTGCGCGGCGGCGCTCCTCGGCGTCGCCCGCGTCGGCGGCGGCGCGATGAGCCTTGTTGACGTTAAAGACCTCGTCGTGCTTGCGCCACGGACCGACGGACTCGCCAAAGCTCATCTTAAGGCCGGCGATAAAGCCGCCGAGCCAGCCGATCGGCGCAAACTGCACCAGCGGGAACAGCGAGAACACCCAGGTCAGCAGGACGACTGCCGCCGCACCCGCAAAGTTGGCAATCCAGTAGTCGCGCTTGGTGATCACGCGCTTTTCGCAGGCCCACTGGCCGCACAAAAAGCCGATGTAGATCGCAAAGAGAAAGAGCACCAGCGCAAGCACCACGAACGTCCAGCTCATAGGCGCTACTCCCCGTGATGGTGGCCGCAGCAGCACTCGTGGCCGTCGTCATGGCCGTGGCCACCGCAGCACTCGTGGTCCTCGCCGTGCTCGCCGCAACCGCAACCTTCCTCGTGAGCGCCATGCTCCTCGGGACGATACTGCGACCAGTCCAGACCGGCGGCGATGGCATCGGCCTCCTCCTTATAGAGGACCGTGATGGCCTGGGTGCCCAGCTTGGCGCCACCGATGGCGTCGAGCATGTCGTAGAGCGTAAAGGCCACGTCGGCGCCGGGCAGCGCAAGCTCGCGATCGTCGGCATAGGCGAGCGCCAAGCGCAGGTCCTTGATGAAGTGCTCGACCATAAAGCCGGGCTTGTAGTCGCCGTCGAGCGCCTTGGGAGCCAGGCTCTCCATGGCGCCGGACTTGCCGGTACCGCCCAGGATCATCTGGCGGGTCTTCTCCAGATCGAGGCCGCTCAGCTCGGCAAATGCCATGGCGTCTGCCATGCCGACCATGCAGGCGCCCAGCGACACCTGGTTGGCGAGCTTGGCAGCCTGGCCCTTGCCGGCGCCGTCGAAGCAGCAGATGGTTGCCGCAAAGGTGGAAAGGATGTCGCGGACCGACGCGATGTCGTTCTCGGTAGCGCCCACGATAGCCGTAAGCGTGCCGGCGATAGCACCCGACTCGCCGCCGGTGACGGGGCAGTCAAACGCCATGCGGCCGGAAACCTGGGCGGCCTCGGCGATGTCGCGCGCCAGCTCGGGGGAGCTCGTGGTGAGGTCGATCAGCACCACGCCCGGCTTGGTGCACGCGAGCAGGCCGTCGCCCGCCAGGTAGAGCTCCTCGACCTCGGAGGGATAGCCCACCATGGTAAAGACGACATCGGCGTTCGCCACGGCGTCGGCCGGCGTATCGGCCCAGGCGGCACCGCGCTCGACGAGTGCGGCGGCCTTGGACTTGGTACGGTTGTTGACCGTGACGGGATAGCCGGCATCCAGGATGTGGCCGGCGATGGGGGCACCCATGATTCCGGTGCCGATGAATGCGACGGAGAGCTTGTTTGCCATGAAACCTTTCCTTTTGGGTTGGGTGTTATTACCAGGTTGAATACTCGGTGCCAACGTTTGAACTGCGGGCGCTTATGGACATGACGTCTGCCTACTCGCCGCGCACGCGACGCGCAATGCGGTCGGAAAGCGACGCCTTCTCGGCGCGGTTCTTGCCCCAAAACGCGAGGGCCACCATACCGGGGCCCACGTGCGAGCCGATGGTGGGGCCCACGGAGCTGCGGATGATGGTGACGTCGGCGCAGCCCTCCTCCTTACGGATGGCGGCCTCGAGCCAATCGCCGTCCTTCTCGGAGTCGGCCGTCATGATGGCGATGGGCATGGTGCGATCGGGCACGTAGTTCTCGCGGAACGACTTGAGGATGGACTTGAGCGCCTTCTTGCGGCCGCGGTTGACGCCGATCAGCGACAGCGAGCCGGCCAGGTCGTAGGAGAGCTCGGGCTTGACGTCGAGCTTTGCCGTGAGCTGCGCTGCCGCGGGCGGAATGCGGCCGCCGGCCGCCAGCGCGTCAAAGCTCTCGAGCGTAAAGTAGCCGTGGACGTAGGTCTTGGCCTCGTTTGCCCAGTCGACCAGCTGCTTGGCGGTCAGTCCCGCCGAACGCTGGCGCACGGCCTCGAGCGCCAAGAGCTCGCCGGTCGCACAGGGCAGAGCGTTGTCGACCACGTACAGCTCAAAGTTGGGATACTCGGCGCGCACGGCGCCCGCCGCCTGGCACGCGGAGTTGTAGCTCGACGACAGCGCCGAGGTAAAGCACAGGTAGACCGTGGGCGTACCCTCTTTGGCGCACTCGGTAAAGAACTCGATATAGCGACCGAGCGACACAGCCGAGGTGGACACGCGGGCACCGGCGCGCATGCGGTCGTAGAACTCCTTGGGTGTGATGCTCGACCAGATGTCATCCGTGCGCTCCTCGCCATCGATAATGAAGGGGAAGCCCAGGATGTCGACATCGAGGTTCGCTGCGACCTCGGGGCTAAAGTCGCAGCAGGTATCGACGACGATGCGGCAACGGTCCGAATGACCGGCGGATGCGGCCTTGTCCATCAAAGCGACTCCTTACGTAAAAAGGCGGCCACCCGCATGGGATGGCCGCCAACCGTTAACTCATGCAAGTTAACGTATTTTACTCGTCAAGTGTTTCGATGCGAGGCTTGATGATGCCATATCCACCATTCTTACGGTGATACACCACATTGATGAGGCCAGTCGTCGCGTTCTCGAACACGTAGAAGTCGTGGCCCAGCAGATCGGTCTGCACCAGCGCCTGCTCCTCAGTCATCGGGGTGACATCGATGACCTTCTCGCGGACGAGCAGGTCGTCCTCCTCCTCGGGCAGCAGCAGGTCGGCCAGATCCTCGACGCGCTCGACCGGTGCGACATCCGCTGCGCTGGCACCGCCCTGGCGGTTGTCCACGACCTTGGTCTTGAACTTGCGCAGCTGGCGGGTGACCTTATCGGCGGAGAGGTCGATGGCGGCGTACATATCTGCACCGTGCTCGGCAACGCGAATCACCGAACCGCGGACACGAACCGTAACCTCGACGATTGCCGGGTTGGGATTCGAGGGGTTCTTCTCATAGCGAAGTACAACGTCGACCGTCATGGGCTCGATATCGAAAACCTTGAGCGCCTCGCCGATCTTCTCATCCACATGCGCACGCAGAGCATCGGTTACCGTCGTCTTGCGTCCAGAAACCTTGATATCCATACGTGGCTCCAATCTGCCTCGGGGACTTACTGTACTGGCTATGTACCCATTGCCGTGCATTTAATCACGCGGATTCCCAAAGACCCGAATAACGATTGCTTGATACCGCATACCGAAGTCTCGTACTTTTCCATGGCAAAGTGCGCTATAGGAGGGAGCCAACAGCTTTGTATTTGGTCCCGAAAATTGGCTTTGACCTGCTTGTTTTATTGGGATGAAAAAGCCGGGCTCCCCCATCGGGGAAGCCCGGCAGTGCGTGTTGAAACCGTGAAGAGGTGTCCTTTCCAACGTATAGGAGACACCACCCCTAGCAATAACTAGCTATTGAGTTTGTTAATGTCGTCGTCGGTGATGGTGCCTTCCTGGCTGGACGATTTGTCCTCGGAGGATGCGGTCTCATTGTTGGAATCGGAAGACTCGCTGCCGGAGGACGTGGTCTCACTGGACTCAGAGTCGCCCGGCTGCACGTTAGCGCCCGAAACCGTCTTAGTGGTGAGGTCGTAGGGCATCCTGCCATACCAGACGCAGTGAACTGCCTCGAGCGTGCCGTCGACCGTGATGTCGTCGAGGGCATCGCTCACGGCACGGCACAGTTCGTCATTGGACGAGAGGCCCGCAACACCAAGCGTCGAGGGCGCCTCGAGCGCACCGACATAGGAGATCTCGCTCATCAGGCGTGCAAGGTAGCCGCCGGCCGTGGAGTCGCAGATCACATAGTCGACCTCTCCGGACTCGAGCGCCTCAAAGCACTCGTTGATGTTGGAGTAGGTCTTTTGGTTGGCGGTAATGCTCTGCTTGGCAAGCGCCTCCTGCGAGGCCGAGGACATCTGGACACCCAGGGTAGACGTGTTAAGGGTATCGGTGGAAACGCTTAGCGACCCACCATCGCTGGTTTTACCGAACACGGAAGCGGCATCGTACAGGCAGGTGCCGAGCGAGCTAACGTCCCCGTCTGTGGAGTTGATCTCGCCGATAAAGATATCGGCCTTTTTGTCGCCGAGCGCGGAACCTGCCGAGGACGCATCGACAAAGGCGACCTTAAGGCCCATGCGGCTTGCGAGGGCGCGGGCAGCGTCGACTGCATACCCCGTAAGCTCGCCGTCGGCGCCCTGCATTGCCTGCGGCGCATCGGAAGTATCGAGGGCAACCGTCAGGGTTCCGGGAGTGACCAGGGCATCGTCCGACACCGCCGACGTGACGGTCTCGTGCTCAATCTGGTCGATCGTGGGAGTCGTGAACGTAGACAGCGGGTTGAACGCGCATCCGCTCAGGCCCAAAACGGCGATGACCGCTGCGGTCCCAGCACCTAACCGAGCCGCGTGCATCAAGCTGCCCCTCACCATGTCCACTACCCTGCCTTCTGTGTCGTATACGATCCGTGCGTTGCGCGGAATATCAGGTTGTTCCCACCAGCTGACCTGGTATTTGACCCCACACTTGCGCACCGGGGTGTTTGCTCGGGAGGCCGCAGCCACCTTCACGACTGACCCGCTCGCCCGCGAGGCGGTATTGCCCCAAAGAAAGTAGAACGGACGGTGCGGCTTACATCTAGGACGCGCCATGATCGCGCCGCGCGCACGCGGTCGCTTACGTGGATCCCTTTGACCGCGTCTGTCTTGGACTAGGACGGGCATTTCGTCCGTCCGCAACCACAGCCTGGTAGGAACGAAGCGCATTATAGCTAAGTTCAAGCTAAAGTTTAAGGTTAGGGGCGTCATTCGCATCGCGAGTACAGATTTCGCAGGTCGGAGCGGGCTATTCGTGCCCCCATGAAGCCCGGAGCTCCCCCACGGGGAGCTCCGGGGCACCCGTCTCAGGGCGCCCTGTGCAAAAAACGGCAAATATGAGTACTGTCACCAATTTAGTAGCAGCGTATTACCGCCTCACGAGCCCTTTTTGAGTTCCGCACAGCCTGCTTGGCGCCAAGATATTCCACATTCGTTTACTATCTCTTCGCTGAATCCAGATTTTCGGCCCAAGTTTCTTTGTTTTTGCTGTCACTAATCTAGTAACAGTACTCATATTTGCCGTTTTTTGCACAGAGCATATAAACAGACCCCCTATAAAGCCATAGTTTTACGCTGGCTTGAGCCCAAAGCACGCTCGAAGCGTATTCAGCAGAGCATCTTGCCTCTTTCGACGAGCCTCTACGCGATTCTGATATCGCTTACCCATACGCTGGTGGATGCGCCATGCGAGCGCTTCCACCGCTTCCATGTCGCGGAGCATTTCGTTGTTGACCGTCGCGACCTCGATTCCCATAGTAATCAAGCCCGTGTTGCGCTTTTCATCATGGATACGTCCCCTCCGGGAGGAATGACCCAGCTCACCGTTGTATTCCAGGTCAAACCGGGCTGCTTCCTGATACGCATCGCAAACTGCATGCGGCATCCCCGAGATTGCCTGCGCGCGGTCATCGAACTCAATCTTGTAGTCGGTCTTAAAGGGACCGCAGGCAAATCCGCCATAGGAAAACGGAAGCGAAAACAGAGCGAGCATGATGCACTCCATGGGCGAGCGCAAGTTTTCTGACAAGTAGGGACACAGACGCTGCAGTTTTTTGGCCGCATTCCCCTTGCATACCGCGAGGTAATCTGCCAGGCGATCGGGCGTCAGCACCGGCTCGACTTCAAAGTAGCCCACGTCTGCCGGTTGATCCTTGTCCTTTGCAAGTCTATTCGCAACAGGCGAGGTGTAGGGAGGCAGATACTTCCCGCGATCGCTCAGTGAAATCTTGGAACACAGTTCCTGGGCCAGGGCAAACCCCTGGATACAGCCGACCTCGCGGGCGACGGCAACACAAAGGGCCTCGGGAGATAGGCTGTACACCCCCGGTTCTACCTCTAAAATCGAGCCGGCGGGCAACCCGGAACACACGGACCAGCCCACGTCAGGCATGCGGCGGCGCTGCGCCGCAGATCCCACCAGCAAGCACAGATCTTCTTGCACCTCGCCGCTTGCGGCCCCAATCCGCACCAAGTCGGGAAGATAGATGTCCTCGGTCGAGGGCGACGACGTGCGCAGCACATGGCGCTCTTCATCGGGATCAAGGTCCCTCCAGCTTATGTAGCCCATCTGCCGGCGCTCGGAGCGCATCATGCGTAGCGCCGAGGCGCCTGTTAGGATTACGGAAGCCGCTAGCTGTTCGCTTGTCGGCTCGTTGCGCCGCTCAATCTTCACTGCCACAAAACCACCCCTACCAAACGCGTGCGATAGCGAGACCATCGACTGCCGCGGCGCCGGCACGCTTGAGCTCCGCCGAGGCCGCTGCCATGGTCGCGCCCGTGGTAATGACATCGTCGACGAGCAGCAGGCGGCGGCCGCGCACATCCTCGACCGTCTCGTACATACCCCGAGCGTGTTCCCGGCGCTCATCGCGACCGAGCTCGCGCTGGTCACCATGGCCGTACTTAACGAGGGCGTCGAGCAGGGGAACACCCGACAGCTCGCAAAATGGACGCGCAATAGCCTCCATATGATCAAAACCACGCCGCCGAAACGCTGCCGCCGTCGCAGGCACAAACACCACCGCATCCGCACCGGACAGCACACCTCCATAGCGATCGGGCGCTACGACCTGGGCATGCAGGGCGGTGTCGTAGAGCAGCTCCGCCAGATACGGAGCCAGACGTCGCTCGCCCGCATCCTTGTACGCTTTAATGATGCGCGGCAGCGGATGCGCATAGACGGCGCACGCCAGGCAGCGGTCGAGCGCCTCCGTCATTGCCGAGGACGTGCCCTCGACCGAACACTCAGTGCACAGCAAATCCCCAAACGGGGCGCTGCATCGGGTGCAGCTATGACGTGGGTCGATGAGCGTGAACGCGGCAAGGCAGTCTTGGCAAATAAGCGCACCGGCGCGCTCGCAGCCGGCACATCGTGTTGGCGACAATGCCTCGAGCGCCTCGCGTGCCACCCACTCGGCAAACGGTAGCAATTCGTCCGCAAACGGTAGGGCACCGGCACCCTGCAAACAGCTCAATATGTTCAGATGGCTCTTCAAGACACAACCCTCCCTACGTTCGGCCGCAGGGAGGGTTGTTGATTCGGCGCTATGATACCCCGATGCGCTCGGGGCAAGGCGGGCTAAATCCGCTCGCGGGCGTTATTCGCCGGCGGGCGGTTGTGGTGCGGACGAAGACGGGGTCGAGCCCTCGCCACCATCCTGGCGCGGCTTGCGGGAACGACGACGGCGACGGCGCTTTTGACCCTGGTCGGCCGAGCCCTCGCCACCGCGATCCTCGCGCGGCTCGCGCTCGTCGCGAGCGGCGCCACGCGAAGCCTTGGCAGCCGCTCCCCCGCCATCCCCGGGACGACGGCGCGTGACCTTGACCTCGCCATCCGAGACCTGATCGGCCACGGAGGGCACTGAGGGCTTCTGTTGCGCGCCCGAGGAATGGCGACGGCGCGGACGCGGCGCGCGCTCCTCCTCGCCACGTGACTTGCCGCCCTTGTCGGCAGACGCATCGGAGACCGAGGGACCCTTGGAAGCGGCACCGGCCTCGCGAGCAGCTGCGGCGCGGAAGGCGTCCTCGCGCTCCTCGCTCGACAGATGACGGCGGCGGCGACGTGTGGGGTTCATGCCACCGCCGCGATTCTGCTGCTGGGGCTGCTGAGCCTCGCGCTCGCGGGAAGCGTTCTTGCCTGCGGGAGCGGCCTCGCCGGCATCGCCCGAACCCGAGCGCTTGCGACGACGACGGCCACCGGCGGCCTCCTCGGCCTCGGGTGCCTCGACCTTACCACGGCCCTTTCCGCGGCCACGGCCCTCGCCTTGGCTCTGACCGGCGCGAGCATCGGATTCAGCATCGCGACGACGGCGCTTGGGCATCGACGTGCCGGCCAGACGGTCGGCACTCGACAGGCCATCGCCCACATCGACGCCGTTTTCGCGATCGAGCTCCATGAGCGCCAGACGCATCTCGGGCGACTCGATGCGCTCGAGCACGTCACGCGTCACACAGTCGGGGCGGCAATTGCAGCCCTGCTCGGCAGCCTTCTTCTTGCAGCCCTCCGAGCAGGTCATATCGGCCAGGTTGACCTTAAAGACCTTGCCGTTCTCCAGGCGCAGCACCAGCTGCTCGCGCGGTGTGTCATATTCTTGGATACGCGCCTTGCCAAGCGGCGTATCGATGAGCGTCTTCTTTTTGGGCGCACGGCTCTTAAAGTCCTTGTAGGCCTCGAACTCGTAGCGCAGGCAGCACATCAGACGACCGCACACGCCGCTGATCTTGGAGGAATTGAGCGGCAGGTCTTGCTCTTTTGCCATGCGAATCGAGACGGGTTCAAACTGTCCGCCAAAGCGCGTGCAGCAGAGCTCCTGTCCGCACTGGGCGTAGCCACCCACCAGGCGGGTCTCGTCGCGCACGCCGATCTGGCGCATGTCGACGCGAATGTGCAGCGTCGAGGACAGGTCCTTGACGAGCTGGCGAAAATCGACGCGCTCCTCGGCCGCAAAGTAGAACACGGCCTTCTCGCCGCCAAACAGGTACTCGACGCCCACCGGCTTCATCTCGAGGTCGAGCTCTTTGACCAGACGGCGGAAATCGACCATCGCCTCGTCGCCTTGGATGGCCAAGTCGTCGGCAAGCTGCAGGTCGATGTCGCTCGCCACGCGCAGCACGGGCTTGAGCGGCTGACCGATCTCATCTTGCGGCACCTCGAAGGGATCGGCCGTGACCAGGCCGATCTCGGTTCCGCGCTCGGTGGAGCAGATAGCGTAGTCTGCCTCGAGGATATCCAGATCCTGCGGGTCGAACCACAGGTCGCGCGAGGCGTAGGTAAACTTAACGGGTACGACTAACGGCATTTCAGTGCCTTCCTGATATCGAACAGCATGACCTCGATGGCCAGCTGGGGAGTAACGTTTCTGGCGATGTTGCGCTCGGCGGTCGCGACTGCCTCGAGCGCCCGCGTGGCACCCGCAACATTGGTCGCGGCGGCAAGCCGACCGATCGTGTCGCGCACGTCTTCGTTCACCACGTCGGCTGCCTCGTCCTGAAGTGTCAGCAGCACGTCGCGCATGAGCGTCCGCGCGCTCGCCAGCGCTTCCATGATACCCGAACGCTCGCGCGCGTTGAGTTCGCGCTTCTTGCGGTCCTCAAGCTGCTTCAATGCTCCACGCGACAGGTAGTCGGCGTTTTGCTCGAGCACCTTTTCCTGTGTGGACTTGACCTCGGCGAGCGGTGCCTTAACGGCGACAATAAGCGACTTGGCGTGGCTGAGCACATCGGCCTCGTCGGCAGCGATGAGCGAATCGATAGCACGGACCATCTGGCGGCGAGCATCCTGGCGCTCGGCACTCTTAAGGAACTCGATACCGCGCGTGGGGCTTCCCGCTACGGCGACGGCCATGCGGCAACGCGCAGGGTCCTGACCGGTGGCGCGGCTCACGGCCTGCGCGGCGACGGCGGGCGATACCAGCCGAAACGGCACGCACTGGCAGCGGCTCACGATGGTGGGCAGCATCACGTCGGCGGAGGTGCCCAGCAAGATAAACATGACGCCCTCGGGCGGCTCCTCAAGCGTTTTGAGCAGTGCGTTGGCGGTGTTGGCGCGCAACTGCTCGGCACGGTCGATGATGTAGACCTTGGCCTTGGCACGGATGGGCGCCAGAGGCACGTCGTCGAGCAGCTCGCGGGTCTGGGCGATGAGGTAGCCCGTGGCGCTCTCGGGCGTGTAATAGTGCACGTCGGGGTGCGTATGGCGGGCGACGCGCACGCAGCTATCGCATGAGCCGCAGCCATCCTGCTCGCACAGGAAGGCTTGGGCGAGCGCCCACGCGGCGTCGAGCTTACCCGCGCCGGGCGCGCCCAAAAACAGGTAGGCGTGCGATGCACGACCGCCGGCGACGGCATTGGTCAAAAAGTCGCGCACGCGCTCTTGGGTGTCGAGCTTGGCCAGCAGGCTTGCCTGAGCGGGGGCCATGTTACTCGGCCTCCTGGGCAAGCGCGGCGGTGACGGCGTCCTGGGAAATGTCGAGGCCGTAGGCGCGAACCCGCTCGACCGTCTGCGCGAAGACGTCCTCGATGGACGCGGTCGCGTCGATGAGCTTTACGCGGTTTGGTTCCTCGGCGGCAATGGCGCAAAATCCCTGGTAGACGCGCTCTTGGAAGGCCATGCCCTTGGCCTCCATGCGGTCGGCCGCACCGCGGTCGGCCATGCGCAGCGCCGCCTGCTCGGGCGTGATGTGATAGACGAGCGTGAGCGCCGGGTGCGTACCCGCGACGGCCAGGTTGTTGGCGTCGCGCACCATCTGGCGATCGAGGCCATCGGCAAACGCCTGGTAGCAGGTCGTGGAATCGTAGAAGCGATCGCACAGGACCACCTTACCGACAGCAAGGGCGGGCACGATGACCTCGTGCACCAACTGAGCGCGCGCCGCCTCGTAGAGCAACAACTCGCAGGTGTCGCCCATCGCCGTGTTGGCGGGGTCGAGCAGCAGAGCACGGATCTTTTCGCTGATGGCGGTACCGCCCGGCTCGCGCAGGCTCACAACCTGGTAGCCAGCGAGTTCGAGCGCGCGGGCAAGCAGGCGCGCCTGCGTGGACTTGCCGGCGCCATCGACGCCCTCGAGCGTGATAAAGCTATGTTGAGCGGGCTCAAAAGCCATGGGCGCAGCCCCTTCCTACAAAGCGCGTAAATGCAGATATACCAACCAAGCCATGATACCCCAGTGCTCGGTGCGTCCCCAATGGCTAAAGGTGCCTTTCCAAAGTTGCGGTGAAATAGGGACTGATTGAAGCCCTGAGACCGCCAAACAGTCCCTATTTCACCGCAACTTATGATGGGGAATTTTGGACGCTGGGTATAATCGTCGTATTGCATTGAAATGTGGCGAAAGGAGTGGCAATGTCTCGGTATTGCGCCTCGTGCGGCAAGCTTCTTGCAGATGATGCCAAGTTCTGCACCTCGTGCGGTGCACCCGTTGAGCAAACAACCGCGAGCGATAGCCAGCCCGCTTTTGAGCAGACCGGTTCCCTCGATACGCCGCAAGCCAAGGCGGACGACCCCCTCGCCTATCGCCCCGACCCCGCCGCAGGCCCCGCGACCGTCGAGACTACGCAGCGCGTACCCGTCGCGAGTGGCTCGCCCCAACAGCAGCCGGCTCCCGCATACGCGCCCGCTTCACCACAGACCCCCGCTCCCAAAAAGAGCGGCACCGGGCCGCTTATCGCCGTTATCGTTGTGCTGGTGGCGATCATCATCGCCCTGGTCGTTTTCTTTGTGATCAAGCCTTTCGACAACGCCGCCACGCAGACGACCGCCGAGGTAGCTAAGCTGCACCATGACGTCGACGACGATGACCTAAAGCCTCTCGGCGATCCCAACAGCCTGTACGACGATGATGACGATGACGACGACGAGGATGGCGGCGAAGCAACGCTCTCCGAGCAGAATCTCTACCGCCGACTAAGCGAATACTACGACTTGCTCGAAGACCTCGACAACTACGTCCGTGGCTGCGCGCAGAACTTCAACGGCAGCTATCTGGAAGAGGATCGAACCACCCGTCAAAATCTCGCCGACGTCGCCGAGCGCACGGAGAACACCATCGAGCAGTATTACGACATCGTCGAGGACCTAGACGTCCCGACGAGCTCCAAGAACTACAGCTCCTGGAAGGACATCATCGCCCTGTACGACGACCTGGATCACCGCATTGACGCAATCTGTGATGCCTGGGAGATCAGCCTGAAATACGCCAAGCCTGCGGACCACAAGAATGAGATCGTGGCGCCGCTGTCGCGCGACAACGTGGCGGGCACCAATGACAATAAGTACCGCCTAGACTTTGAGGAGCGCTATCCCGGCGCCAAACCCGTCGAAGTGAACTAGTCACATGCGACGGTCTTAAACGACTAGTCATTAAAGAACGTCCCCAATGACTGCCTAAAAAACGAGCGAGGATCGCGGGGTCCTCGCTTGTTTTTGTTTTAGGTGATGTTTCGACCGTGCGGCTACTTGTCGGCAGCGGTCTTTTTGGTAGTCGACTTCTTGGCCGTCGTCTTTTTGGCGGTCGTCTTCTTGGCAGCAGTCTTCTTTGCCGCCGTCGTCTTCTTTGCCGTACTCGCCTTGGTCGCAGTTTTGCGGCCGCGAGCCGGCTTCTTCTCCTTGGTCGGGCAGTCCATGTTGACGCAGATGCGCCACGGACCGCGCGCCGTGTTGACCACCACGATGGGGGCACCGCACTCGGGGCAGGTCTCGCCCGTCGCCTCGAGCTTGCCACGCGCCGGCAGCGGATAGCTCACGCCGCAATCGTCATAGTTGGTGCAGCGGATAAAGCGCTTGCCGCTCTTCTCGCTCTTGTGTGCGATCAGGTCGCCATGGCGTCCGGCCTCGGCACACACCTTGCACTCGCCCACCTTAAGGTCGGGCTCGTAGTTGGTGGGGCACGTCGGGTTCACGCAGATCTCGAAAGCCTTCTGGCGGAACGGCTGACACTTAATGCGCGGCGCGCCGCACTCGGGGCACACGGCTGCCTCGCCCTCGAGCGGGCTTACCTTGACGCCGCTCGGCACCGGATAGGTCACGTCGCAGTCGGGCCAGCCCATGCAGCCAATGA
Organism: uncultured Collinsella sp.; assembly: GCA_900550195.1. GTDB lineage: Bacteria > Actinomycetota > Coriobacteriia > Coriobacteriales > Coriobacteriaceae > Collinsella. Next base: position 16,801 of record URRB01000021.1, on the reverse strand, counting down.
AGCTGCCACGGGTCTTGGCGCTCGTCTTCATAACCAGGTCCTTGCCGCACTTGGGGCAGGCGCCCACGCGCGCATCGGCCGTAACGGCGTCGCTGATGGCGTCGCCCAGCTCCTGCGTGTGCTTGAGCAGCTCGTCGAGCACGCCAGCCAGCAGCGCGCGCGAGTGCGTCACGACATGCTCTTCGGTGTCCTCGCCGCGCTCGACGCGGGTCATATCGCCATCAAGCTCGCTGGTCATATCGGGGCTCGTGATGCGCGGGGCAAATTGCGTCAGCGCGTCGATGATGGCGATGCCCAGCTGGCTCGGCTCAACGGGATCATTTTTGAGATAGCGCACGGCATACAGGCGCTCGATGATGCTCGCACGCGTGGACTTGGTACCCAGGCCGCGCTTTTCCATCTCCTGCACGAGCTTGCCCTGGCTGTAGCGCGCGGGCGGCTCGGTCTGCTTGGCCTCGAGTTTAATGTCGAACACATCGACCGTATCGCCCTGCTCCAGCGGCGGCATCTGCTCATCGCGCTTAAGTCCATACGGATACGCCTCGCGGAAGCCCGGAGTCACGAGCACATCGCCCGAAGCCACGAACGGCTCACCGTTCACGTCGAGCTCGAGCTTGGTGTTCTCGATGGTCGCGGGACCCATAAGCGTCGCCAGGAAGCGACGGGCTATCAGGTCGTAGAGCTTGCGCTGGCCGCCGTCGAGCGTGGACGGATCGCCCTCGCCCGTGGGGTAGATAGGCGGGTGGTCGGTGGTCTCGACTTTACCGCGCGTGGGCTTCATGGGGCCAGCGAGTACCTTTTTGCACACGGGCGCCAGCGCCGGGTTGATCTTTGCCAGGTCACTCACCACGGCGCCCAGATCGAGCGTCGCGGGGTACACGGTGTTGTCGACACGCGGGTAGCTGATGAGGCCCGCCATGTAGAGGGACTCGGCGATGCGCATGGTACGCGCAGGCGAGATGCCCTCGGCCGCGGCGGCGGCCTGTAGCGAGGTCGTCGCAAACGGCGTGGGCGGCTGCTGCTTGCGGGAGCGCTTGGTCACCGCGGCGACGGTTGCCGTCTCGGCGCCGTCGACGTGACTATACGCCGTCTCGGCAGCATCCTTGTCGGTAAAGCGCGCTGTCTTGTGCGCGATCTTAAAGCGATCGTCCTCGGCAGCGCCTTGCGCGGCGCCCATGCCGCGAATCTGCCAATAGTCCTCGGGCACAAACGCCATGCGCTCGCGCTCGCGCTCGACCACCAGGGCAAGCGTCGGGGTCTGCACGCGGCCGGCGGAGCGCACGTTACCAAAGCCGCCAAACTTGGCGAGCGTCAGGTAACGCGTGAGCACCGCACCCCAGATAAGGTCGATGTGCTGACGGCTCTCGCCGGCGTCGGCCAGGTTCTGGTCGAGCGAGACGAGATTATCGAAGGCGTGCGTAATCTCGGCCTTGGTAAACGAAGAGTACTGGGCGCGGGCGACCGGCAAGTCGGGCGCAACCTCGCGCACCTTGTTGAGGGCGTCCGAACCGATCAGCTCGCCCTCGCGATCGAAGTCCGTAGCGATGATGACGCTGTCGGACTTCTTGGCAAGGTTCTTGAGCGAGCGAATGAGCTCCTTCTCGGCCGGTAGTTTAATGACGGGCGCCCAGGTGAGGTAGGGCAGGCTCTCGAGCTTCCAGCCCTTGATGGAGATACCGTCGGCAAGAAACGGCTTGCGCTTGGTGTCGTAGGGCGGACGAGCCAGGCCATCGGGCATGTCGGCCGGCAGCATCTCGCCGTCCTCGGTGACCGAATACCAGCCCAGCTTTTTATCGAACAGCACGCTGTCGCAAAAATCGGGCGCAAGGATGTGACCGGCCAGGCCGATGGTCACGCACTCCTCGCCCTTCCACTCAAAACGGTAGATGGCGGTGTTGTACACCTTATCCTTTTTGGGTTTACCCGTGGACAGACGCTCAGCGATCTGACGCGCAGCGTCGTTTTTCTCGGCGATGATGAGCTTCAAAAGAGGCTCCTATCTCGTATCTCTGCGGCTACGCCCGCCCGTATGGCGGCCGACTTACGCCCTTGCTTGCTCAATCTGCCCGATGAGCCAATCGCACCAGGCATCCATGCCCTCGCCCTTGCGCGCGCTCACGGCAAACCGCGGCGCCTGCGGATTGAGGTCATCGAGTGTCTTAGTATACCTATCCATGTCAAAATCGAAAGCCGGGGCCACGTCGACCTTGTTGAGCAGCTGTGCGGCGGCGTGTTGGAAGATGCCCGGGTACTTGATGGGCTTGTCGTCGCCCTCGGGCACCGAGAGAATCATGATGGACAGGTTCTCGCCCAGGTCAAAATCGACCGGGCAGACCAGGTTGCCAACGTTTTCGATAAAGATGACGTCGATGTTCTCCAGACCGACGGCCTGGTCGAACGCATCGACAGCCTCCATGATCATGTTGCCCTCAAGGTGGCACAGGCCGCCCGTGTTGATCTGGATGGCGGGCATGCCGGCTTCCTTCATGGTGATGGCATCGACATCCGAGGCGATATCGCCCTCAATGACGGCACAGCGCAGGCCAGCCTTGTCGCGCAGGCGCTCGTTGGTGCCCAGGATCGTGGTGGTCTTGCCCGAACCTGGGCTCGACAGCACATTGATCACATAGGTGTTTGTCTCATTAAATCGCTGACGCAGCTGATCTGCCAGGCGCTCGTTGCGCGACAGAATCGGCGACGCGATATCAATCGTTTTCTCGGCCATACTTAGCGCTCCTTACTTTGGCCCCTTTATACCCCATCACTAGATGGTTAGCGGGCTAATCGTCGGGGGTTTCGATTTCGATACTCGCGATATCGAGCTCGCGGCCGTGCAGTAGGCGCACGTTGGCACCACCACACTGGGGACAGCGACAGTGAAAGCGATCGTGGTCGAAAACCTTGCCGCAGTCCAGACACTCGCTTTGTGGATGGACCTCCTCCACGGCAAGCTCGCAGCCTCGCGTGAGCGGGTCCTCGTCGCGAAATGTCTCCCACGCAAAGTCGAGCGCCTCGCGCACGACCTCGGTCATATCCCCGATACGCAGCGTTACCAAAACGGCGCGCGAGGCCCCCGCCCCACGCGCCGCGCGAATCACTGTATCGAGTATGCCGTTGACAATGCCAACCTCGTGCATACCGATTTACTCCTCGTCGCCCTCGTCGTCCGAGAACAGGTCCAGACGGCTCACGAACAGGCCCTCCTTGCCCTCGCGCGCGGTAATGACCACGCGCGCGATAGCGAGCGAAATCTCGTAGAGCGAAAGCAGGGCGCCGTACATAAGGCCCAGGGTGACAGGCGAGCCGTCGGGCGTGATCACAGCCGAACCCACGAGCAGGACTACGTACACGTAGCGCCAGGCACTGCGGAAGGCCGCGTAGGACACGATGTGGAAGACGGACAGGTAGAAGATGATGAGCGGCAGCTCAAACGCCACGCCAAAGCCGATCATAAAGAGCAGCTCCATGTTGACGTAGTTCTCCAGGTCGGGCAGCGCCGTGGCGACGGCCGAGGTCTCGCCGATGAGCCACTCAAAGCCCGCAGGAATGATGATGAAGTAGCAGAAAATGGCGCCCAGGAAGAACAGCACCGTCGAGGCGAGCACCGTGGGCACGACCCACTTGCGCTCGTTGGGGCGAAGCGCCGGCAGGAAAAATGCCAGAATCTGCCAGATGATCATGGGCGTGCACATGACAACGGCCATCTTGATGGCTAGCGAAAAGCGCAGGCCAAAGCCGCCGAGCGTAGTGGTGATGTAGAACTTACCGTCCGGTACAAAGGAGCGGATGGGGTCTTCCAGGATGTCGAGCACCACGGGCGTGGCGAAATACAGCACGATAGCGGCGGCAAACACCGACACGACTACGATGGTTAGACGGCGACGGAGCTCTCCCAGGTGATCGAAGAGCGGCATACGCGCAGGTCCGATAGGCATTACTCATCGCCTCCCTTCGGGGCGTCGGCGGCAGCGGCGTCGTCCTCGGCCTCGAGCTCGCGAGCGAGCTGGTCGACGACAGCCTTGCGCTTACGGGGACGACGGGCGTAGAGGTCAGCCGTCGTGGGCTCTGCCGGCTCGGGCTCGGGCTCCGGCTCTGCAGCAGGCTCGGGCTCGGCGACGGCAGCGGCAGGCTCGGCCTTGGCGGACTCGGCGCTCTCGGCCTCATCAGCAGCGCCTTCGCCCTCGGTGGCACCCTCGCTCGCAGCCTTCTCGGCGGCAAGGCGGGCACGGCGCTCGGCAAAAGTCTCCTTCTTTGCGGGCGCAGCCGTCTCGACGGCACCCTCGTCCGCATCGGAATCGTCATCGACGGCAGCCTTCTTGGGCTTGACCGGGGCCGACGCGGCCTCGCTTACCGGATCGATAATCTCGGACTGAACAACGGCCGTCATCTTTTCCTGCGTCTCGCGGAACTGACGGATGGCACGGCCGATTGTGCGGCCCATCTGCGGGAGCTTATCCGGGCCAAACAGCAAAAAGCCGAAGACCACGATGATCGCGAGCTCACCCTCTCCAATACCAAACACACATACCTCCAAGGCTCGATGTGAGTCGAGCCCGCACCGCGCCATTCGGCCGGAACTCGTCTATTCATTCGGTCAAGTATAGCGCCCGGACGCCAAAACGTCCGAGCGCATCACAAACATATGCCAAACGGCACGCCCCTTTTGGGGCAGGGCTTATGCCGCCGTGATCGAGATCTCCTGGTCGACGCCCAGCAGCTGAACCACGCGCATCACCGGGGGCTGCACATTGGTGCAGCTAAAGCGCTTGCCGTGGTCGACCGCGTGGTGCGCGGCGCCCACGAGCACGCCAATGCCCGTCGAATCAATGTAGCTCACCTGGGCAAAGTCGAGCTCAACGGCCTCGGTGGGCTGCTCGAGCGCCAAGTCGATGGCGTTGCGCAGACTATCGGCATTGGAGATATCAATCTCGCCGGTTACCTTAATGGTATAGAGCTCTGGCGTGGGGTTGGTGGAAATACCCAAATCCATGTATACGCTCCTTTACGTATCGAAAGTGCGGATAGTACGGGAAGCCGCGCGTTAGGCGCGCTCGGCACGCGCAAGCTCGGCAGCGACCAGCTTCACAGCCAGCACCAGCACATCGAGCGCGGCCTCCAGGTCCTCGACCGTGGGATAGCTCGGCGCGATGCGGATGTTGGTGTCGCGCGGGTCCTTGCCATAGGGCCAGGTAGCACCGGCCGGCGTGAGCTTGACGCCCAGGTCGGCGCAAAGCGCGGCGACCTTCTGGGCCGAGCCCTCGGGACCATCGAAGCTTACAAAGTAGCCGCCGCGGGGGTGCGTCCAGGTGGCACAGTCTGTGTCGCCCAAGCCCTCGGTGAGCTTGCGCTCGACGGCCTCAAAGCGCGGACGCAGGAACTCGGCATGCTTTTTCATGTGCTCCTTGACCGCCTCGATGGTGGGAAGGAAGCGTACGTGGCGCAGCTGGTTGAGCTTGTCGGCGCTGATAAGGCCGGCCTTCAGGCGCTTGGAGAACTCCGCGATAACCGCGGGGCTCGCACCGATAAAGCCGATGCCGGCGCCCGGGAAGGTGATCTTGGACGTCGAGGCAAAGGCCACCACGCGGTCCTCGGTGCCCGCCGCGCGAGCGAGATCAAAGATGTTGGCGAGCTCGTCGGTCTCGTCGTACAGGTCGTGCACGCAGTAGGCGTTGTCCCAGAAGATGCGGAAATCGGGCGCGGCCGTGGGCATCTCGACCAGGCGACGCACGGTGTCCTCGCTAAAGGTGATGCCCGTGGGGTTGGAATACTTGGGCACGCACCAGATACCCTTGATGGAGTCGTCGGCGGCAACCAGGCGCTCGACCTCGTCCATGTCGGGGCCGTTGTCGGTCATCGCGACGGGGACATTCTCGATACCCAAGTCGGCAGTGATGCCAAAGTGGCGGTCGTAGCCGGGAACAGGGCACAGGAACTTGACCTTCTTGCCGTCATGCGCGGTCTCATAAGCCTCCCAAGGCTCGCTGCCGCACGAGCCGCAGCGCCAGAACATGCCGGCGATATCGTGCTCGATCAGCAGGCTCGACGAACCCAGTACGAGCGTCTGCTCGGCGGGGCAACCCAGGAACTCCCCCGCCAGCTTGCGTGCCGAGGGAATGCCCTCAAAGCAACCGTAGTTGGAGCAGTCGACGTTGCCGTCGTGCAGATCGGCATCGGCATTGAGGATATCGAGCATGGGTCGAGAGATGCCCACCTGGGAGGGCGACGGCTTGCCGCGGGCCATGTCGAGCGCCAGGCCCTTGGCCTTGACCTCGGCGACCTCGGCTTTGAGCGCCTCGATGGCGGCATCGAGTTCGGTGGTTTCCATCTTCTGGTAGATCGTCTGCATGGGTGCGACCTTTCGCGAAGCGGGACGTTGCAGTTCGTCTAAGTATAGACCGCCACCGCCGCAACGGTATGAAGCCGTGATAGATTAAGTTCATCGCAATGAATTACGAATCGCCGCGCATGGCGGCGTGGGGCGCCCAAGGAGGCACTATGGAGTACGGATCGTTTAGGGCCGAGGAATTCGGCGACCTGCAGCGCCTGGTCGACGGACTGTTTTACGATCGCCACGCCATCGACCGCCTGGACCTGATCGTGCAGGCCGAGATCTTGAACCTGGCGCCCGATCTCATGGAAATCGTCAACCTGCTACCGCCCGGCTATTACGACCGCCAGTCGCTGTGTGACCAGCTTAACTCGGCCCTAGCCGCCCACGGCTGGGGCGCCGTCTACGGAACCGTGGAATAAGCCTCGAGGCCGGCGATTTGGCCCGCTTCCCGACCTTGGCGAGGCTTGTTTTAGGGCTTGTGGCCAAAAAAGGGCAAATATGAGTACTGTTACTTTTTTAGTAGCAGCGATTCAGGACCCAAATCGACATTTTTGCGCCCAAATTTCCTTTCCGAGCAGTAGCTGTCGCCAAATTTGAGTCAAGCGATTACTCGTTAACGTACAGATAACAAGATTGTGTTCATTATTTTCCACACCTAAAATGAAACGCCGTTTGTGACAGTACTCACAAACGGCGTTTTTTGACCACTGGGGTGTCTGGCAGGCGGCAAACACCGCCCGAATCCGCATTTTGAACGCGCCTAAACCGGTTCTGAAGCCGGTTTTGTGCTCTTACTCGTTTTTGGGCGCGGGGTGTTTGCAGACCACGCTCATGTAGATCATACCGAGCACGGCAGCGGTGACCGAACCGGCAAGGATGGCGGCCTTGGCAGCCAGAACCTCAAACTGGGCCGTCGGGAAGGCAAGGCCGCTGATGAGGATCGACATGGTGAAGCCGATGCCGCCCAGAATGCCCACACCGGCAATCATGTGCCAGTTGACATTGTGCGGCAGCTCGCAGACCCTAAACTTAACCAGGGCAAACGTCATGCCAAAGATACCAATCGGCTTGCCCAGCAGCATGCCAAAGTACACGCCGAGCGTCACCGGGTCGGTGAGCAGTGTGCTCATGTCCACGCCCACCAGGCGAACCTGTGCGTTCACGAACGCAAAGATCGGTAGAATCACAAAGTTGACCGGCGTGGAGATCAGACGCTCCATGCGGATGAGCGGCGGGGTCACGCGGTGCATGACACGCTCGACCCTGGTGGTCGAGACGGTAAAGTCATGCTGGCCCAAGATGTGCGCCTCGTCGTCGTAGCGGTCATCGAGCAGCGGCAGGCACTCGCCCAACCAATCAGTGAGGCTATCGAGCTTGACGCCGCACTTGGCCGGGATGGTAAAGGCCAAGATGACGCCGGCGAGCGTAGCGTGCACGCCACTCTTGAACATGCAGAACCACAACAGCAGACCCAGTACCGAATACGGGGCAAGGCGGTAATGCTGCGTCTTGTTGAGCCACACGAGCGCGCAGGTCACAAGCGCGGCGGCGCCCAACCAAAACGGATTGGGGCTCTGACCGTAGAAGATGGCGATGGCGGCGATGGAGATGAGGTCGTCGGCGATGGCGAGCGTCGAGAAGAACACGCGCACGCCGTTGGGAACGCGATTGCCCAAAAGCGATAGCACGCCCAGCGCAAAGGCAATATCGGTTGCCATGGGGATGGCCCAACCGTTGCGGGCGCCGGCATGGTTGAAGATCAGGTAGATACAGGCGGGAACGACGACGCCGCCCACGGCCGCCAGCATGGGAAGCATGGCCTGACGCGGATTCTTGAGCTCGCCGACCGTCATCTCGTACTTAAGCTCAATGCCCACCAACAAAAAGAAAATCGCCATGAGGAAGTCGTTGACGAAAAGCTCAACGGTGAGACCGGCCGTAAGGTTGCCCAGACCCACATACAGCGGGGTCTCCAAAAAGTGATGGATGGCCTCGTAGGCATCGGTATTGGCGCAAATGACGGCGGCGATGGCGGCGAAGACCATGACGGCGGCGGAAATCGTGCCGTTCTCGGTGATGCGTTCCCAAATGTCGTGACGTTCAAAGCGCTTGCGCTCACGAACGTTGAACAGCTGCTCAGTTGCTGCCATGGGCGGCTCCTTTCACGGGAAAGCTCCCGTCTTAAAAAAGCACGGCCCGCCCAAGTGGCGGCGCCGCGCTCTAACGTATTACGCTTGCATCTAGCCTACCCTGCACGACAAGCACGCAGGCGTGGCCGAAAAGCGGAACCACAGGTTGAACATTATTTGCTCAACGGCACGGGCACGCCTGTCCAAGAGACGACGCGGCGCCGTGCACAAAAAACGACCGGAGCGCGGGGCGTCCGCGATCCGGTCGTGGCGTTTAGTCAACTAAACCTAGCAGGCGGCCATGATGGGGGCAGCGACCTGCTTCTTACGGGAGAGGACGCCCGGCATCCAGACGCCGTCGTGCTCGTCGGCAATGCCCAGGCCCTTCTGAGCAGCCTCGGTCTCGCCCTCGAGCAGGACCTGCGAGCCCTCCTCCATGATGTCGGTGATGCACAGGACAATGCCGTCGGCACCCTTCTCGGCGGCGTAGGCGCGCATGGCCTCGCGAATCTCGTCGATCATGCCGAGTGCGCGGGTCTTGTCGACAGTCTCGTACTGGCCGATGAGCAGCTTCTTGCCGGCGGGCTCGAACATCTTGATGTCGTTGCCGACCATCTCGGCTGCGGTGAAGGAGCCGGACGGACGGGTGAGGAAGACCTCCATGCCAAACTTAACCGGGTCGACGCCCACCTGTTCGCCGAGCTTGGCGGCGACGGCGCGGTCGACATCGGTGGTGGTGGGGCTCTTGAGCATGAGCGTGTCGGTCATCATGGCCGAGAGCAGCAGCTTGGCCTGGACGTCGGAAAGCTCAACGCCGAGCACGCCGGCGAGCTTGGTGACGATGGTGCAGCTGGAGCCCCAGGGCAGGCAGATGTAGTGCAGCGGGCCGGCGGTCTCGAAATCGCCGATGCGGTGATGGTCGACGACGCCAAAGACCGTGGCGTCCTTAAGGCCGGCGACGGACTGGGCGGACTCGTTGTGGTCGGTGAGAACGACGAGCTGACCGGCCTCGACGGAATCAATCACGCGAGGCTCGGCGATGCCGGCGTCGGCAAGCAGCTTGGCGGACTCAGCCGGAAGCTGGCCCAGAGCGCAAGCCTCGTAGGTGTTGCCGGCATACTCAACCTGGTTGAGCAGCTGGGACAGGACGACGGCACTCATGATGGCGTCGTTATCGGGGTTCTGGTGACCAAAGACAAGAACGTTTGCCATGGATATCCTCCACTTGATATGTGTACTTGGACGTAGCTATGGTAGCACGCCGATGCCGAGCCTTCGCAGACGGAAGGGCCACGGCATATTTTGGGGCAAGTGTTGGAGCGAAGTCTGCCCCCCTTGCACCAGCTATTTACCGGCGGCGCGCAGGGCTACGTAGGCGGCACCGATGATGCCGGCGTCGTTTCCGAGCGAAGCGACCTTAATGGGCGTCTCGCGCGAGGCAGAGAGCGCGTACTGCTTAAAGTGCTCGCGAACCTTGTCGAGATAAACATCGGCCGAAGCGGACGCGCCGCCACCGATCAGGAACATCTCGGGGTCGACCACGTTGGCGATAAGCGCCAGGGCGCGGCCAAGGTAGTCGGCCATGGTGTCGGCTGCGGCCAGCGCGAGCTTGTCGCCCTCGCGGCAGGCCTGGAACACGTCCTTGGAATCGGAGGGGCCGGTGAGCTCAATGGGCTCGACGCCCGCCTTCTTGCACTCGGCAAGGTAGTTGCTCACCACGCCGGTGGCGCTGGAATACTGCTCCAGATGGCCATGGCCGCCACAGCCGCAGGTGCGCTCCTCGGCCGGGTTCAGGCACATGTGGCCAATCTCGCCGCCGGCGCCCACAACGCCCGATACCACGTCGCCGTTAACGATAACGCCGCCGCCCACGCCGGTACCGATGGTGACCATCACCACGTTCTGCACGCCCTTGGCAGAACCGAGCCAGGCCTCGCCCATGGCAGCGGCGTTGGCATCGTTCTCATACTTAACGACCGCATCGGGGCAGTGCTTCTGAATGGCGACCCTCAGCTCGGGCAGGTTAATGGCAATGTTGGCCTTGACCTTGGCATCGCCCGACGCCGGGATGGGACACGGAACGGCCAGGCCAATGCCCGCCACAAAGGCACGCGGAATCTGTGCCTTGGCGACCACCTGGTCGATAGCCTCGGTCACCGCGGCAAAGCCCGCGGCGTCAACGATAGGAGGCGTGGGCACGCTGGCCTTGGCAAGCAGGTTGCCGTCCTCGTCGAACAGGCCCTCCTTAACCGAAGTGCCGCCGACGTCGATGCCGATGTAGTACTGCTTAGGTTCCATGGGAGCCCACCTTTCTCGTTTAAACATTGCCTGTATGGTACCGCTCTCAAGGCAAAAACCTACCAAAAAGGGACAGGTTTGTTTTGGCAGGTTTTATCTGGGGTAACGCAATTGGCTGCCCAACAGGCCGCGCAAGACCATCCCCAAAAATAAAGGCGCCGGGAGGCGGAGGCTCCCGGCGCCCGTCAAAGGGACTATGTTGTCTGTTGGACCGCACGGCCCATCGCGGCGATAACGCCGACTAGGCCTGAAGTGCCTGCAGCTGCTTGTGAACCTCGATGAGCTCCGTCGCCATGACGCGCATGGTCTCGGTGCCGGCCATCTGGTCCTCGGCATGCAGCAAAATCAACGGGGCCTCGCCGTTACGCTCGCCGTTGGCCTCCTTCTTCAGAAGCCCCATGTGAACATCGTGGCCACCGTTATAGGCCTCGTCGCCCTGCTTGATAAGCTCCTCGGCGGCGTCAAAATCGCCCTCCTTGGCCTTTTGCACGGCATTGATGTACATGCTCTTGGCGGTACCGACGTAGCTGATGATCTCAAAGCAGGTCATCTGCAGTTCGTTCATATCCTCCATGCAGAGCACCTAGCCCATCACGCTGACGCAGTGGTCGATGATGCCGGCAGCGTTCATGCGGCCGTAGTCGACCATGTTGATAACCTCGACCGGGAAGCGGCCGGCGGCCTCCTTCTCAAAATCGCCCTTGGTGTAGCCGATCTGCGGACCAAGCAGCAACATGTCGCACTCGTCCAGGTGATCGTGGGCCTCGTTCATGGGACGAGCCTCGACCTCAATATCCAGACCACGGTTTGCAACCTCGGCCTGCATCTTCTGGACCAGCAGGCTCGTGGACATACCGGCATTGCAGCAGAGCATGATCTTCTTCATGGTTTCCTCCTTATAACTGCGCGGCGCGCAGACGACAACTGGTTTTATTCCTTGCGGCTATTGTGCCCACCCCCCTGCATCTTTACACAAGGGAGAGAGCTGCGGGCACCGGCACCGCGTACCGGCGCCCGCAAAGGTGAAAGGGACGAACGTTAGGCGTTCTACTCGGCGAAAGCCTCCTGCTTGGCGATTGCCTTCTCGGAAATCTTCATAAAGGGCAGGTAGACGGCCATGCCAATGACAATCTCGATAGCCTGCCACACGCCGGCGCGCCAGTCAAAGCCCGTAGCGAGCAGGGCATTGATGACGGGAGGCATGGTCCAGGGCACCTGGGCGATGCAGGGGCTGATGATGCCTGCGCAGGTAAGGCCATAGGTGATGCCGATGAACAGATCGGGAAGAAGAACGAACGGGATCATGAGCGGCAGGTTGTACACGATGGGGTAACCGTAGATAACCGGCTCGTTGATGTTGAACAGACCAGGCAGGATAGCCATCTTGGAAACGGTCTCGGAAGCCTTGTTCTTGGAGAACAGGAGCGTGTCGAGCAGGAGCATGAGGGTGCAGCCCGAGCCGCCGATGAGGGCGAAGCTGTTAACGATCTGCATGTTCATGTAGTGATCGGGCTGGATGGTGCCACCGGCGGCAAAGGTAGCCATGTTGTCGACGATGAGCATGGTCAGGATCGGCTCGACGGTAGCGCCAGAGATGGTGGACTGGTGAATACCGACGCAGAACAGCAGGTTAGCAAGGGTGTAGATGAGGATAACAGCCCACGGACCAGCGTTCATGATGCTCTTGAGCGGGTTGGAGATGCACGTGGAGATGATGGTGCACAGATCGGTGCCGGCGCACACGGCGAGCAGGGCTGCGGCAAGAGCGAAGACCGCGAGGTTAAGCAGCATCGGAATCATGACGTTGAAGGAGTTGGAGACCGCGGGAGGCACGCCCTCGCCCAGCTTAACCTTGAGCTTCTCGACGCCAGAAATCTTGATGAAGAGCGAGACGGAAAGCAGGGCGATGATAATAGCCGAGAACAGACCGTTGGTGCCGGTGTTGGCAGTCGAAAGGGCGCCCGTGACCTCGGCGGAGGTGATCTTGTCGGTGAGCAGTGGGCTCGTGGCGGCAAGCGTGGCGGTGATCTGCTGCGGCATCATGATGACGAAGGCAGAGATAGCGACGACCATGCAAGCAAGCGGATTATCGAAGCGCTTGTTCTTAGCGAGGCTGTAGCCAATCAATCCGGCCAAGATAATGGCAGAGACGTTGAGGGTGCCCAGCGTAATCGCCGAACCCCACGTCTGAAGGTTGGCAAGGCCCGCCGCATCGAGCGGGAACAGAGGGAACACGACGTTGTTAATAAGAACCGCGATACCCGCAAGGATATAGAGCGGCGTGATGGTCGCGAAGGCGTCACGCAGGGAACGCAGGTGAACCTGGTTTCCCACCTTCGCAGAGACCTCGGCAAACTTGTCGAGGAAGCTCTTTCCGTTGTCACTGGCCATGATTGCTCCTAACTTTCAAATCCGGCCTTTCCTATGCGCACGGTGGTCTGTCGCCCTCTGCCACCAGATGTGCCATGTGTTGCGCGCGGCGGCGCGCGGTCTGGACGTTCGTCCGGTCGCTAATCAACCACGTGGGTCGTGGCGACCTGTTTGAGCCAGGCCGCCGACTTCTTAAGACGGCGCTTATAGCCATCCATCAGATCGACCTCGACAAAGCCATAGCGATTCTTAAAGGCATTGGCCCAAGACCAGTTATCGATGACGGCCCAATAATGGTATCCGCGGCACTTGGCGCCCTCGTCGATGGCCTTGGCCACCCACTCCAGGTGCTGACGTACAAAGTCGACGCGGTAGTCATCCTGGATGGTTCCTTCGGCGTCACGGTTCTTGTATTCGTCCATGATGCCGATGCCGTTCTCGGAAACGAACCACTCAAGATCGGGGTAGTTCTTAGCGCAGTCCATGCCAAAGTCGTAGAGGCCCTGCGGGTAGATCTCCCAGCCGCGGCTCTCGTTCATAACGGCGTCGGGCCATACGTACTCGTCGGCAAAGTGCGGCAGGCCGTACTGGTCGACCTTGCTCGCCGGCGCCTGAACACGCGTGGGGTGGTAGTAGTTGCAGCCTAGCCAGTCGACAACACCCTGCTTGAGGATCTCTTGGTCGCCGGCGCGGAACGGGAGCTTAACGCCGCCCTCGGCCAGGCTGTCGAGCACGTCGGCAGGAAGCTCGCCCTTGGTAATAAGGTCGAGCCACCAGCGATTGTTGATGCCGCTGGTCATACGCACAGCCTCGAGGTCTGCCTCGCTGGGGTTCTCCTTGGTGTAGACCGGGGTAAAGCAGTTGATCATGCCGATCTTGGCATCAGCGCGAACGGCGCCCTCGTCATAGGCCTTACGATAGTTGGCCACGGCCAGCGCATGTGCCAGCGAGATGTGATACTGCACGGTGCGAGCACGGTTGAAGTCGTGGAGTTGCGGGAACCACACGCCCTCCTGATAGCGCTGCTCGGGCTCGACGATGGGCTCGTTAAAGGTGAACCAGTACTTGATCTCCTGGCCAAACTCGTGGAAGGCGACGTCGGCGTAATGTGCGTAAGCCTCGACAACCTCACGGCTCTCCCAGCCGCCACGGTTAAAAAGGTAGGTGGGCATGTCAAAGTGGTACAAGTTGACAAACGGCTCCAGGCCGGCTTCGCGAGAGGCGCGGAACAACTCGTGATACCACGCGGCGCCTTCCTCGTTGAGGTTGCCGTCGGCATCGAGCAGACGGCTCCACTGGATGGAAGTGCGATAGGTATCCAGGCCCAAGTCCTTCAAAATGCGAAGGTCTTCCTGGTACTTGGCCATAAAGTCATTGCCGGCGTAAGAGCCAACGCAGTTGTAGAACGAGCCCAGATCCTGGATGGACCAGGTATCCCACAGGTTCTCGAGCTTACCGCCCTGGTTCCACTGACCCTCAGTCTGCGGGCCGGACATAGCAGCGCCAAAGAAGAAGTCGTTGGGCAACTGATACTGTGCCATCAAAGTCCTCGCTTTCGTGTTCTAGAGCTTCCGGTTGGAGACGGGTTTGCTTTGGCAGGTTATCCGGCGCGGGCGCGCACCGGTCATACCGATATCCAACCCGCCAAAACAAAACCGTCCCCAAACGGTCGATCCTGTTCTGCGGAAAGATTCCGTTCGTTGCTTAAACTATAGCGCTCTAATTCTAAAAGTAAAGCGTCTTTTTCTTTTTTCTTTCTCGAGCTTCTTAGATAAAGGTTATATGGGTGCCTTGTTAAGGGTTATACTTACTTGCGTATTGATATATGTCGGAAAGGAGGTTCAATGATTCCCAAATACGAGGCGATAGCTGCAGATATTCGTCGAAGCATCGAGGATGGCACTCTTAAACCGGGCGACAAGCTTCCCACCGTCGTTGAGTTCTGCGAGCTCTATAGCGTTTCCAAAATCACCGTCAAACGAGCTATCGAGCAAATCACCGAGGAAGGTCTTATTACCAGCCGACGCGGATCGGGTACCTACGTTAAGGACACGGCGGGACTTCCCGGTCAGGCGTTTTTCCAGGGCAAAAACGACCGTGCCCAGGGCTTTTCGTATGAGCACCGCGGGGAGAAGGTGACCTCGGTGGTCTACGATTTCTCGATTGTTAATCCACCAGCGGACATCGCAGCCCAGCTGGGAATTGCCGAGGATGACTTTGCCTATCACATCGTGCGCGTGCGTCAGGCCGATGAGAAGCCCATCGTTATCGAGTACACCTACATGCCCCTCGAGCTGATTCCAGGCCTTAAAAAGAAGGACCTGTACGGATCGGTCTACCACTTCATCCGCGAGCAATGTGGGCTGAAGATTTCGAGCTTCCACCGTACCATTCGCGCCGTGGCAGCAACCGAGGAAGAAGCCGAGCGCTTGGACACCAAGCCTGGCTCTCCCCTGCTCGAGCTCACCCAGATTGGCTTTTTGGACAGCGGCGCCGCCTTTGAGTATTCGGTCTCGCGCAACGTTGGCGACCGCTTTGAGTTGCACAACGTAACGTTGGCATAGGTTTTTGTAGTCATCCGGGCGCTCGCTTTGAGCTGTTTTGTGCAGCGCCCGCGCAACACAATGGGGGTATGAACATGTCCGATTTGATTAAGCTGACGCCGATCTTCCACGAGAAGATCTGGGGCGGTCGCCAGCTCGAAACCGTATTTGGCTACGACATTCCCGATGGACCCATCGGTGAGTGCTGGGCCATCTCGGCCCACCCCAACGGCGACTGCCAGATTGCGGAAGGCCCGTATGCAGGCCACACGCTGTCGTGGCTGTGGGCCGAGCACCGCGAGCTCTTTGGCAACTGCGAGGGCAAGGAGTTCCCACTGCTCATTAAGATTCTGGACGCCAAGGACGACCTTTCGATCCAGATTCATCCCAACGACGAGTACGCCGCCAAGCACGAGAACGGCAGCCTGGGCAAAACCGAGTGCTGGTATGTGCTGGACTGCGAGCCCGGTGCCACGATCATTGTCGGCCAGCGCGCGCACGACCGCGCCGAGGCCGCGCAGATGATCGAGGACGGCCGCTGGGACGACATGCTCAACGTACTGCCGATCCACAAGGGCGACTTTTTCCAGATTGATTCCGGTACCGTGCACGCCATCAAGACCGGCACGCTCATTTTGGAGACGCAGCAGTCGAGCGACGTGACGTATCGCCTGTACGACTACGACCGTCCCGGCACCGACGGCAAGCTGCGCCCACTGCACATTGAGCAGAGCCTCGACTGCATCGACTTTGATGCCCAGGCTCCGACCGACGGCACGGTGACCGCGCCCGAGGTGAACGGCGTGACCGAGCTCGAGTCTAACTCCTGCTACACCGTCGATCGTGTGCGCGTCGACGGCAGCAAAACCCTCGACCAGCGCTGGCCCTTCATGTGTCTGTCGGTCATCAACGGCGAAGGCACCGTCTGCGGCGACCCCGTCCACAAGGGAAGCCACCTGCTGGCCCCGAGCACCGTCAGCTCCATCGACCTCGAAGGCAAGATGGAACTGATCATCAGCCACCTGTAGGCCACCGGTCCCCAAGCGCTCGCCGGGACGGGGCGCGGGGTTTGGTCGCCTGCTCGGACAGTCCTGCTCGCACGGAGAGCACATTAAGTGCTCTCCGGCTCG
>URRB01000020.1 GCA_900550195.1 uncultured Collinsella sp. | reverse complement strand
CCCGCGACCCCAACCTTGGCAAGGTTGTGCTCTACCAACTGAGCCATGTCCGCTTGCGTGTTATTAATTTACGCGAGTTGTCCAAAAGACGCAAGTACTTTTTTCAAAAAACTTGTCTGCCGCATGTTCTTAGTAGCTAAACGCGCTAAAGCGATTGGCTAGGCACACGATTCCAGCGCTCCGCTAAACAGCTTCACCATCTGCACGCGCGTGCCGGCGCCGTCCGTACGACGAGCAACCTCCACGTTATCGACGAGCATACGCATAAGCTTGATGCCACGGCCGCGTTCCTCGGATGCGACCGGTTCGCTCGTTTCATCGATAGAATAGCCGGCACCTCGATCAAGCACCTCAACCACAACGCGATCGCCATAGGCCTGAACCGTCAGGACGCACCCGATACCGCCCGCATGGTCATAGGCATTACCCAGCGCCTCCCCCGACGCCAATGCGACATCGTAGCGCTCGTCACGGCGCAACGGAAGCGATTCAAGGAGTTCGGCGATGCGATGTCGGTAGTATGGAAGATTCTCGATACCCTGACGGACCTCAACGCTCTTACTCCAGCGAGGCAGCTCCCCCACCGGAATGGCAGGAATTGACTCCCGTGCCGGCCCCACGACATGAAGGATATCGACAAGACGAGCAATCTCCAAAAAGCGAACAACTTCACCTGATGCATTGACGAGCGAAAGCAGGCCTTCTCGCCTCATAAGCTCACGAGCGCGCGTAAGCAGGAATGCCAAGCCCGTAGAATCGATAAAGCTAACAGCCTGACAGTTGATGACGACACGACGCACGCCGCGGCCAATCAAAGCATCCAACCGCCGACGCAGCGCAGGCACCGTGGCGATGTCGATATCGCCTGGTGGCGTCAAAACCGCTATGTCATTCCACTCATTCATACGACCATGGTTCCCCAAAAAAGCCCACTCGATGCATTCGTTTCCCCAACCGTACGGATTCAGCCCGCCCAGCGTCGTCTATGAACGACCCCGTAAAAACTCAAGGGACACCAATGCAATGTCATCGTCCAGCGCCGATTCGGTAAATCGGTCAAGCTCGCCCAAGACCTTGCCGCAGATTCCCGATACGCCCTCACCCGAGACAGAGAGCAGAAGGTCACGAAGGCGCTGCTCACCAAAGAACGCTCCGGTGCGGTCGCGGGCCTCAATCGTTCCGTCCGTATACATGAAGAGCATGTCGCCAGGAGCGAACGTAAACACGCCTGTCTCGTACACCATGCTCTCAAAGGCACCGATTACGCCCGATTGGCATCCAAGCAGCTCGACCTCTCCCCCACGGGCCTCGCCGCCACCCAGCGGCATCGACTCTGGCCTAATGACCATGGTCGGAGGATGGCCCGCCGAACAATACGTTGCGCGTCCGGCTTTAAGGTCAATCTTGGCGATAAAGGCCGTCACGAACGTCTCGACCCTCGAAAAGCCCATGAGCATGCTGTTAAGGGAGCGTGCCATGCGGGCCGGTCCAGCGCCCTCCCAGGCATATGCCGTCAGGGCCGTCTTGACGAGCGCGGACATCGATGCGGCCTCAATGCCTTTGCCAGACACATCACCCAGAATCATGACGGCGCAGTCGTCGGGAAGACGAATGAGCGTATAGAAATCGCCTCCGACCAACGCCGAATTCGTGGCCGACAGGTACACCGAATCGGTTGCGATACCCGGAACATCCCCCAGGGAATTTCTCATGCCAATCTGGAGCGTCTGAGCGATATGGCGCTCCTCGCGCTTTTGAGATTCGCCTTCGTAGATCAGTTCAAAGTCATGCGCCAAGTGCACCAAGTAGTCATATTCAAGGTCATCAATCGGCTCTTGGCTACCATCACGAAGCAGCAGCGCGCGCGTCGTCGGGCTCTTCGCAACAGAAGCAGGAACAATCGCGTCGTTACTGTGCTTGCCATCGCCCTCAGAGCGCGGGTGCCCCGCCTCGATGCCGGAGTCGACGTAGAGACCTTGACAAGGCAGACCATGCGCCCTAAGCCAGCCTCCCATAGGCATCGATTCGTCAACGCGAGTTATACGGACGTGTTTAAGGTCCTCGGCACTCGTACCCCCCAAAACAGATGCCTCAAAGCCATCAGGGCCAGCCCCCAGACGTGCCGCTGGCGCCGTCGTGGAAAAGAAAAGCTTCTCGGGATCGTCCGGCAAAGCAACGCGACTGCCGCCTTCAAAATCTATGACGTAGGAATCCAGACTGGCGTCATACTCAACAGGGCAAAAATGGCAGTTAAGCATATTGCAGATCTCGGACGATACCGCCTGGGTAGCCGCGACGGAATCGTCTAGAAAGGTAAACAACTCATCACGTAAGACATTGAGCGAGCGGCCAAGCTCGGCCGTGCGACGAGAGCGAAGACTCGATGCCATGCCGACCAGTTGGATAGACAAGTAATCGCAAATGACCTCGAGTACATTAACGTCATAGGCGAGCGGTGCCTGGGGGCGTTTCCAACCAACTTCCAGCACGCCAAGGATCTGCGTACCGTAAAAAACGGGAAGACAGATCTCGCTGCGGTACGGAGGCATATCCTGCACGCGCAACAGGTGCTTAGAACGATTGTCCAAGTCCATGAACATACCGGAGGCGGCCTTATCGCCCTCAAGGTCCTGTTGAATCGACAAGCGACAGGCACGCGACTCACGAAGAACATACGTCGGAATGCCAGCGCCATACGGCAAAAACTCAGGCAGGTAGCTGTCGTACAGCTCCTTGGAAACACCGCGAAGTTTAAAACCGCCGCTCTCAGAAAAATAGATAGCGGCACCCGAAGCATCGAGCGTTCCTACAAGCTGGTTCAAAACAGTATCAAGCAGGCTGGGTAACTCATCGGAGCCCACAGTGCTCATAATGACCGAGAGCGTGCCAGAGAGACGCTTGTTCGCCACTCTAAGCTCCGATAACGCACGCTTGAGTTGACGGTCGTGAGAATACTGTTCTTCGATGCTATGGAGCGCCACCAGGACACGTGGCGCGCGGCGCCCAAAGATGCGTGGAGGCGTCACGGAGCCCGCACGAACCAAGACGGGGATAAAGGAGCCGTCACTCAGCTTGAGCATCAGTTCGTTCTCGGAGCCATCAGTTTCAAATGGCAGACGATGTTCCGTCGCACGTTCAAAAGCGGATGAGTACAGGACGTCTTTAACATCTCCACCGATGACGTCGGCGCGTTCCTCGCACATCAAACCAAGTAAGCGATTATTCACATGCAGAATGGTTCCGTCGAGCTCACAGATGATGACAGCATCGCTCGTGATCTCGACTAGTTGGGCAACGTCTGCCCACTCGTTGCGTTCAAGCGTTTCCATCGTGGACCCCACCGTCTATCGGTAACAAAAAAGCCTCCGAAGAGGCTTCTCAAATGCGATGGTGTCGGAGGCGGGACTTGAACCCGCATGACCAAAAAGCGGTCACTAGCACCTCAAGCTAGCGCGTCTGCCAATTCCGCCACTCCGACATGCTATGTTGTTGATTCGCGGTCCGTTTTGTTGGACCCGCGCGTTCAACGAGGAAGATAATAACCTATGATTCGAGAACTGCGCAAGCACTTTTTTCAAAAAAGTTTACGAATTTGTAGATGCGCAGGTAAACTGACCTGTTCGGGCAGGAATGAGGTTGCTTTCCAACGCGTCCTCGGGCATGCGGCATTATTTTGATCCGCGCTTCGCGCTACAAAATAATGCCGCCCCCTGCGGAATGCGTTGGAAAGCAACCTCATTCCTGCCCTAGGGGCACATGCTTCAGGCACAGTTCTCAAACATGTGCTGGGGGCTGATTCAAATTTGGTGGCTCGGCTTTGCCGAGCCCTTATATAAGGAGGCCGGAGCCAAAGCTCCGGCCTCACTCAATTTCTTATTAGATTAAGTGAGCGATCAGGGAATCGCACTCCCCTGCCGAGTTACCGCAGGGCCCGCCCTGGAGTTAGTTTTCAGAACACTCCGCAGGACGGAGGAAGCCCCGCAGCGCGTAGCGCGCAGCGGGGCTTCCGACATGTCCGAGGACGTTCTGAAAACTAAGTCCAGCGCGGGCCCGGACGAGAACAACCGACTACAGGTCGATGTGCGATTCCTTGATCGGGAACGGCTCGGCGAAGTGGCAGGCACAGCAATGGCCCGGGGCGACTTCCTTAAACTCAGGAAGCTTCTCGGAGCAGATGCCCTGCGCGATCGGGCAGCGCGTGTGGAAACGGCAGCCGGTCGGCGGATCCAGCGGTGACGGCGGATCGCCGGCAAGGATGATGCGCTTACGGGTCTTCTGGATATCAGGATCGGGAACCGGCACGGCAGACAGTAGCGACTGCGTGTACGGATGGTGAGGCTCGCTATAAAGCGTCTTCCAGTCCGAAACCTCGACCATCTTACCCAGATACATAACGGCAACGCGATCGGAGATGTGCTGCACGACGGACAGGTCGTGGGCGATAAACAGATACGCGGTACCGAACTTGTCCTGCAGTTCCTTGAGCAGGTTAAGAACCTGGGCCTGAATGGACACATCCAGGGCGGAAACCGGCTCGTCGCAGATAATAAGCTTGGGCTTCAGCGCAAACGCGCGGGCAATGCCGACACGCTGACGCTGACCGCCGGAGAACTCATGAGGATAGCGGTTAATGTGCTCGGGGTTCAGGCCGACAACGTCGAGAAGCTCGCGGACACGCTCGATGCGCTCCTCCTTGGTGCCCACACCGTGAATGGTCATGGGCTCGGAGACGATTTCGCCGATGGTCATACGAGGATTGAGCGAAGCATAAGGATCCTGGAAGATAAACTGCATCTCGCGACGCATGTCCTTGATCTCATGCTTGTTCATCTCGGCAACATCTTTGCCCTGGAAAAACACCTTACCGGCGGTCGGCTTGGTCAGACGCATGATGGTGCGGCCCGTGGTGGACTTACCGCAACCAGACTCGCCAACCAGACCAAAGGTCTCGCCAGGATAAATCTCAAAAGAAATGTCGTTCACAGCAGAGACGACGCGTTTGGAAAAACGCTTGGCGAACATGCCGGACTCTGCGGGGAACTCCTTAGAGAGGTGCTCGACCTTCAGCAGCGGAGTACGCTCGTTATTGTCTGCCATTTACGCCTCGCCTCCCTTCTTGAAATCCTTGCGCGTACGGGACGTCTCAGGAGCGTTCTTGAGGAACTCGGGGTCACCGGAGTAGTGGCACGCAGAGTAGTGACCAGACTCGGTGACAACGCGCTCGGGGCGCTGCTTGCGGCACTTGTCCGTCGCATAAGGGCAGCGAGGAGAGAAGACGCAGCCCTCGGGCAGGTTCATGAGCGAAGGCGGGTTGCCGTGAATCGGCGTAAGCGGCTTCTTCTCCTCGATGGCCTGCTCTGGGATGGAACGAATAAGACCCCAGGTGTAGGGATGGCGGCTCTCGTAGAAGATCTCCTCAGCAGTACCGAACTCGACGGGACGGCCGGCGTACATAACCATGATCTTGTCGGCCATATCGGCGACAACACCCAGGTCATGGGTAATCATGATGATGGCGTTGCCGTTCTTCTCCTGCATCTCCTGCATGAGCTCGATAATCTGAGCCTGAATGGTAACGTCCAGAGCCGTCGTGGGCTCGTCGGCAATCAGGATATCGGGGTCGCAGGCAAGAGCCATAGCGATCATGACACGCTGACGCATACCGCCGGAGAACTGGTGCGGATACTCATTAACGCGCTTCTCGGGCTCGGGGATACCCACGAGGTCCAAAAGCTCGGTAGCGCGCTTGAGCGCCTCCTGCTTGGAGTAGCCACGGTGCAGACGAAGGCCCTCGCCCACCTGCTTGCCGATCTTATAGACCGGGTTCAGGGAGGTCATAGGATCCTGGAAGATCATCGCGATATCGTTACCGCGAATGTGCTGCATTTCTTCCTCGGTCATCTCGAGGATAGAACGGCCTCGATAGCGAACGTCGCCGCCCTCGATCTTTCCCGGAGGCATCGAGATAAGGCCCATGATGGTCATGGCGGTCACGGACTTACCGGAGCCGGACTCACCGACGACGCCCAGGGTCTCGCCGCGATCGAGCGTGTAGGAGACACCGTCGACAGCGCGAACGACGCCATCCTCGGTGTGGAAATACATCTTAAGGTCATCGACCTCGAGCAGATGCTGGCCCTCGGGAACCGGCTGGTCCTTCAGGTCCACATAGTTCTTGTTCTTTTTCATCCTTATGCGTCCTTCATCTTGACGTCGAGGGCGTCGCGCAGACCGTCACCCAGCAGGGTGAAAGCGAGCACCGTCGAGAGAATTGCCAGACCGGGCATGATCATCATCCAGGGAGCAGTCAGAAGATACTGCTGACCGTCCTGAATCATGGAGCCCCACGAAGGCGTAGGCGGAATAACGCCCATGCCGAGGAAGGACAGAGCGGACTCGGTCAGAATGGCGCCACCAATGTTCATGGTCGCGTAGACCACGATGGAGGCGACGGAGTTCGGGAAGATGTGACGTACGACGATACGAGCATCGGATGCACCCATCGCGCGTGCAGCGTCAACATAGTCGTTTTCCTTGACCGTCAAGATTGCAGAGCGGAAGACGCGCGCAATCGAAGGCCAGCCGAGAATACCGATGGCGATAAAGACGTTCTGAAGACCACGGCCGATAACGGCGATCATGGCGACAACGAACAGCACGTACGGGAACGCCAGGAAGATATCCGCACAGCGCATGATGATCGTATCCCAGATGCCGCCGTAGAAACCGGCCAGAGCACCCATGATCAGACCAATCACCGTGGAGATCGCAGTGGCCATAATACCGACGGAAAGCGAAACACGTGCACCGTAGATAACGCGGACGAGAATGTCACGACCAAGGGCGTCGGTGCCAAACGGATGCTCGGCACACGGAGCCAGCAGCGACGTCTCGGCCATGGTGGTCGAATCGGACGCCGTCGGCGAACCGAGCCAGGGCTTTGCCCACAGATCTGCGGTCAGGGCAACCAAAACGACGATAATGATCCAGCAGACACCGATAACGGCGAGCTTGTTCTTACGAAGACGCTTAAAAGCGTCGCCCCACAGCGTGCGGGACTTGGCGGGAGCAGATGCGGCCTTGGTGGCGGTAGCCTGCTCCTGAGACTGAGAATCAGTTTCCTGCATGAGACGTACCTCCCTTAGGCCTTATCCGACGGACCGCCAAGGCGGATGCGCGGGTCGAGGAATGCATAGCTAATGTCGACGAGCAGGTTGATCACCATGACGACGACGACGATGAGCGTAACGCCGCCCATAACGATGGGCCAGTCGCGCATGCTAATGGCGCGATAGACCTCATAGCCGATACCGGGCCAGTTAAAGACCGTCTCGGTCAGGATGGCACCAGAAAGCATGCCGCCAAAGTCGACACCGATATAGGTAACGACGGGGATGAGTGCATTCTTAAGCGCATGCTTGATGATGATCGCGCGATTGGAGAGACCCTTGGCCTTTGCCGTGCGGATGTAATCCTGGTTCATGACGTCAAGCAGCTGCGAGCGCATAATGCGGGCGGCGTAAGCGGTCGAAACCGAAGCCAGCGTAATGGTCGGGAGCACATAGTGCATCCAATCCTGATACTGAGAGCTGGAACCGCCAGCACCCGAGATCGGCATGGAGAATGCACCGCCCGTGGCGTCCTTGAGAATGACGCCAAAGAACAGCTGCAGCAACATACCGAGCCAGAAGGCCGGGACGGCAACGAGGATCGACGTGGTGAGCGTTACCAAAATATCCCAGAAGGAATAACGCTTTACCGCCGAAATGATACCCGCACCGATACCCATGATTGCCTCGAGCACGATGGCGCACGCGGCAAGTTTGACCGTATACGGATACTTCTGGGCAAAGATTTCCGTAACCGGCAGCTTGCGCTGATACGAATTGCCCAGATCGCCATGAAGCAGGCCGTTCATGTAATACAAGTAACGGTCCACGAGCGACGTTTGAACGGGGTCGCCGTTCTCGTCAAGGATCGCGTTGCCGTCCTCGTCCGACTGGACCAGGTGATAGCGGACGCGAAGCTGAAGCTCCACCTCGGGGGACAGAGCCTTGTCTCCACCGATCAGCTTGATCGGATCTCCCGGCACGATATTCTGGAGGGCGAACAGAATCAGCGTAACGCCCAAAAACACCGGGATGAACTGAAGCACACGTTTAACGATGTACTTACCCATACCACTCCCCTATCTAGGGATTAACCTAAATGGGATGCCGATCGCCAGACCGGCATCCCAAAATTACCATCAGCCAGTTTACCCCAGGTTAGGGAGAACTGTATGTTTCCCATGAGGTCTACGTAAATACTTGACCCTCACGGAAGCTGCAAACTCTTAGGCGAGCTCAGCGGTACCCAGCTCGGCGTGCTTCTGCGGATCGACATAGAGGTGCTTGATGCGATCGGAGCCGACGATGGTGTGCGTGTAGAACATCACCGGGATGACCGGGCAGTCGGCAGCGACCATAGCGTCAGCCTCCTGCATCTTAGCGACGCGCTCTTCGTCGTCAACCGTGGTACGAGCCTCGTCGACCTTGGCGTCGAACTCGGGGTTGTTGTAACCAGAGCGGTTGTCGCCACCGAGGGAGTCGGAGTGGAACAGCGGATACAGGAAGTTATCCATGATCGGGTAGTCGGCAATCCAGCCCAGACGACCGAACTGATAGTTAAAGTTCTGATACTGCTCGAGCAGGGCAGACCACTCAGGGGTATCGGAAGTTGCGGTAACGCCAACCTTGGCGAGATCGCCAATGATGGACTCCATGATCTCCTTGTGGCCACCGTCCTGGTTGTAGGACAGAGTCACGTTAATGCCACGATCGCCGTTAGCGTCAGCGGGAGCAACCTTGTCGAGGTACTCGTTAGCCTTGTCGACGTCGTAGGCGCAGAACTCCCATGCGCCCTCCTTGTAGCCATCGATGCCCGGAGGAACAATGCCGTCGGCGGGGGTACGGGTACCCTTGAAGATGGTCTTGCAGATGGCCTCGCGGTTGATGGCCAGGGAGATGCCCCTGCGCAGGTCGGCGTTGTTGAACGGCTCGGCCGTGTTGTTGCAGGTCAGGTAGTAGGTGGAAGGCTCGGTGCCGAGCAGCATGCGCTCGCCATCGCCCATGGTGTAGCCGTCCTTGGACACGCCGCGATCCTTCTTGGCGGCATCGATCTGAGCAACGGGAACATCGCAGACATCGAGGTTACCGGCCTGGAACTCCTTGTAGGCGGTCTCCATGTCCTTGATGACCTGGAAGTGGATGCCATCGATCTTGGCCTTGTCGCCATAGTAATCGTCGAACTTCTTGAGGTTGATCTCCTGACCATCCTCCCACTTGCCGTCCATCATGAACGGGCCGTTACCGACCGGTGCAAGATAGAAGCTCTTGGCATCGGACTCGGCGCACTCGGGAACCGGGGACAGAGCCGGGTGAGAGGCGACGAAGGGGAAGTCGGCGTAAGCGGAAGACAGCTTGACGACGAGGGTCTCATCGTCGGGGCAAGTAACACCGCTGAGCTCGGTAGCGTTACCGGCGAGCAGGTCGTCATAGCCCTCGACCATGGAAAGGTGATAGGAGACCTCGGAAGGGCCGTACTCGGTAGCGATGGCCGACTTGGTGTTGACCAGACGCTCCCAACCGAGCTTGAAGGACTTGGAGGTAACGTCGTCACCGTTGTGGAACTTGGCCTTCTTGATCTTGAAGGTGAACTCGGTGGCGTCGTCGTTGGCCTCGAAGGACTCGCAAGCCAGCGGGACAATCTTGCCCTTCTCGGCGTCATAAGTGGTCAGAGCGTCAAAAAGCTGGTACTCGACCTGAGTGCCCTGGTCCTCCTGGACATTGTAGGGGTCGATGCAGACCGGGTTGTTGATGTAGAAGTTCAGCTTCGAACCGGACTCAGAACCGGAAGCGTCGCCGCCCTTCTTGCCGCATGCGGCAAGAAAAGCCATGGAGCTCGCAGCGAGGGTGCCGCCAACAAAGGCGCGACGACCCATAACGGGCTGGTGGAACATAGAATCAGCCATGCCATCCTCCTTATGAGATAGGACAAAGTAAGTTCGGTCGGGCAACGTCAAGACAGCCCAATCGAACCATTCAAACGCGGTCCGCCGTTTTGGCTGGTTATACAAAGCGGACCAACGTATTGCAATACAGTAGCGCATTTTATGCACGATTTGGGGCTAATTCCGGTTAACGGTCGAGATTTTCTTTAGTTGGGCGAAGTATATGAGGATATTTTGACTCTGTTACAAATATGTAAACAAAATGGGTCCCGCACTTGCGGGACCCTTTTCAAGTATTTATGCGGTTCGTGATTAGTAGCCCACGATGCCCTGCGGGAAGAAGAACATGCACAGCACGACGCACACGGCAAACACGACAGCCATGATGACGGTCAGGCGGTCAAGGTTCTGCTCCATAACGCCCGTGGCAGAGCTGGAGTTATACAGCGAGCTGGCAATCATATCCGAAACGCCGGTACCCTTACCGGAATGCATCAGGACGAGAATCGTCAGCGCCACGGCAGAAACAGCCCAAACGACAAACAGAAGAATCTGGAACGGACCCATAGATAAGCTCCTTAATAGAACAGTTCAAACTCCAGTACTGTACCACAATCCCCCGCTCTCCCCTACCTGCCACTCAAGGACGGGGTGGAAATGGCAGAAATACCAAAAAGGGGGTTGTCCGGTTGTGGACAACCCCCTTGCTAGAAAACGGTATTTGTTTTCTATTAGGCCTCGGTAGCGAGCACGCGGCCCGTCATCTCGGCGGAAGGCTCAATACCAGCCATGGTGAGCATGGTCGGAGCGATATCGGAAAGACGGCCGTCCTCGATACCGGTGAGCTTGGCCTTCTCATCAACGATGATGAACGGCACGCGGTTGGTGGTGTGAGCCGTAAACGGATGCTTGGAGCCGTCGGAAGCAACGTCAAACATGTGATCGGCGTTGCCGTGGTCGGCGGTAATCAGTGCAAAGCCGCCCTTGGCGAGAATCGCCGGGACAACCTTGGACAGGGCATCGTCAACAGCCTCAACGGCCTTAACGGCAGCGTCGAAGACACCGGTGTGACCAACCATGTCGCAGTTCGCGAAGTTCACGATGTAGAAATCAGCGCGATCCTCGTTGATGGCGGCGACGAGCTTCTCGGTAACCTCGGGAGCGCTCATCTCGGGCTGCAGATCGTAGGTAGCAACCTTGGGGGAAGCGACGAGCACGCGCTCCTCGCCCTCCTTGGGCTCCTCGATGCCACCGTTGAGGAAGAACGTCACGTGGGCGTACTTCTCGGTCTCGGCAGTGTGCAGCTGCTTCAGGCCATTAGCGGCGATAACGTCGGCCAGGACGTTCTCGGGGAACGTCTTGGGGAAGGCGACCTCGACGTCAAACGTCGGATCATACTCGGTCATCGTCACAAAGTGCGAAAGCTTGATCTGCTCGCGCTCAAAGCCGTCGAACTCCTTGTCCGTGAACACGCGGGTCATCTGACGAGCACGGTCGGGACGGAAGTTGAAGAAGATGGCCGCGTCGCCCTCGTGAATGCCCTCGTTGTGGGCAGCGAAGGGCTCGACGAACTCGTCGCCGCGCGGGTCCTTCTCGTAGTAGGCCTTGATACCGGCAACGGGGTCGGTATCAGCATCGGACGCGTTGACCATGACGTCGTAGGCGCGCTGGATGCGCTCCCAACGATTATCGCGGTCCATGGCCCAATAACGGCCCGAGACGGTGGCAACGCGAGCGTCGCAACCGGTCTCCTCGGAGATCTTAGCCAGGAAAGCGCAGAACTCACTCATGTAACCGGCACCGGACTGCGGGTCAACGTCGCGACCATCCATGAAGGCGTGGACGCGAACGGTCTTGACACCGTGCTCGGCAGCCATCTTGACCAGAGCCTCGACGTGGTTCATGTGAGAATGAACACCGCCAGGGCTCATAAGGCCCATGAGGTGGAGAGTCTTACCGTCAGCCTTGACATCGTCCATAGCCTTGACGAAAACCTCGTTCTTGGCGATGGAACCGTCCTTGATGGCATTGTTGATGCGCGAAAGCTCCTGGAACACGATGCGGCCGGCACCGATGTTGAGGTGACCCACCTCGGAGTTACCCATCTGGCCGTCGGGAAGGCCCACGTCCTCGCCCGAAGCACCGAGCGTGGTGTGGGGGTACTTCTCGTACAGGCCATCAAGGAAGGGCGTCTTGGCAGCGGCGACGGCGTTCTCGCCATCGGCCGGAGCAAGGCCGCAGCCATCCATGATAATCAGGAGTGCAGGAAGATGACGTTGTGCCATATGTCCTACTCGCCTGCCTTGACGACCATAGAGGCGAAGTCGGCAGCCTTGAGCGAAGCGCCGCCCACGAGGGCGCCGTCAACGTCGGGCTTGGCGACGAGCTCGGCGATGTTGCCGGGCTTGGCGGAACCGCCATACAGCACGCGGATGCCGTTAGCGAGCTCCTCGCCGAACATCTCCTTGAGGGTCTCACGGATAGCACCGCAGACCTCCTGAGCGTCCTCGGCGGTAGCGGTCTTGCCGGTGCCGATGGCCCAGATGGGCTCGTAGGCGACGACGACCTGCTTGGGGCAGGTGATCTCAAGACCAGCAAGGCCAGCCTTGACCTGGTTCACGACGTGCTCGACATAGGTGCCAGCCTCGCGGACCTCGAGGGACTCGCCGCAGCAGAAGACGGGGACAAGGCCGGCGGCAACGAGAGCCTTAGCCTTCTTGTTCTGGTCCTCGTCGGTCTCGTGGAAGTAGTCGCGACGCTCGGAGTGACCGATGATGCAGTAGGTGCAGCCAGCGGACTTGAGCATGTCGCAAGAGGACTCACCGGTGAAGGCACCCTTGGCCTCCCAGTACACGTTCTGTGCACCGAGGGCAATGGGGGCAGCCTGAATACGGTCATGAACCGTGGTGATGTCGATGGTCGGAGGGCAGACGAGCACCTCGACGCCGGCCGGAACCTCGGGCAGAGCCTGAGCCAGCTCGTCGGCGAGCTTGGCGGCCTCGGCGACGTCGTTGTTCATCTTCCAGTTACCAGCGATAAGAAGGGTGCGATTAGGCATCGAGAAGCGCCTCCACTCCGGGCAGGGCCTTACCCTCGACGAGCTCCATGGAAGCGCCACCACCGGTGGAGATCCAGCTCATCTTGTCGGCCAGGTTGAACTTGTTGACAGCTGCGACAGAGTCGCCACCGCCGATGATCGAGGTGCAGTCGGCATCGGCGACAGCCTCGGCGATAGCCTGGGTGCCGTGAGCGAAGTTGTCGAACTCGAAGACGCCCATGGGACCATTCCAGAACACAGTCTTGGCGCCCTTGACGGCCTCGGCGTAAAGCTCCTCGGTCTTGGGGCCGATGTCCATACCCTCACGATCGTCGGGGATAGCGTCGGAAGCGACAACCTCGGGGACAGCGTCCTCGCCAAAGTGATCGGCAACGCGGTTGTCGATGGGGAGCAGGATCTTGACGCCCTTCTCCTCGGCCTTCTTGAGCATCTCGCCAGCGCGCTCGACCCAGTCCTCTTCCTTGAGGGACTGACCGACGGACAGGCCCTGAGCCAGGAAGAAGGTGTAGGCCATACCGCCACCGATGATCAGGGTGTCAGCAGAGTCGATGAGGTGATCGAGAACGCCGATCTTGGAGGAAACCTTGGAACCGCCGACGATGGCGACGAAGGGGCGCTCGGGCTCGGCGAAGATGCCGGTCAGCGTGTCGACCTCCTTCTCGAGCAGGAAGCCGGCGACGGCAGGCAGGTAAGCGGCGGGGCCCACGACGGAACCCTGGGCGCGGTGAGCGGTGCCGAAGGCATCGAGAACGAAGACGTCACCATAGGAAGCGAGCTTCTTGGCGATCTCGGGATCGTTCTTCTTCTCACGCTTATCGAAGCGGACGTTCTCGAGAACGAGGACCTTGCCCGGCTCGACGGCGGCAACAGCCTCAGCAGCCTTCTCGCCGTAGGTGTCGGCGACAAAGGCAACGTCGAGACCAGAGAGCTCGGCGAGCTTCTTGGCGACAGGCTCAAGGGAGAGCTCGGGCTGGAAGCCGGTGCCCTCGGGACGGCCGAGGTGGCTCATGAGGATGACGCGAGCGTTGTGCTCAACGAGATAGTTGATGGTGGGCAGGGCAGCCTTGATACGGGTGGTGTCGCCAACGACGCCATCCTTGATAGGCACGTTGAAGTCAACGCGGACGAGAACGCGCTTGCCGTCGACATCGATGTCGCGAACGGTCTTCTTGGTAAAGGCCATGTTTGCTTCTACCTTTCGTACGTGTCTGCCTCCCATTACGGCAGACGATTTCTTATAAAAAGGGCGCGACCCTAGGGTGTAAGCCCTATAAGGCCGCGCCCTTCTTTAGACGCTCAACGAGCTATTCGCTAAAAGCTAAATTAAGCAACGAACTTCTCGAAGTACTTGATGGTGCGGACCATCTGAGAGGTGTAGGAGTTCTCGTTGTCGTACCAAGAGGTGACCTGAACGAGGGTCTGACCGTTGCCGAGGTCAGAGCACATGGTCTGAGTGGCGTCGAAGATGGAGCCGTGGGTCTCGCCGATGATGTCGGTGGAGACGATGTCGTCCTCGTTGTAGCCGAAGGTCTCGGAGATGGTGGCAGCGTAGGCCTTCATAGCGGCGTTGACCTCGTCGACGGTGACCTTCTTGTCAACGACAGCGTAGAGGTTGGTGATGGAGCCGGTCGGCGTCGGGACGCGCTGGGCGGCACCGATGAGCTTACCGTTGAGCTCGGGGAGAACCAGGCCGATAGCCTTGGCAGCACCGGTGGTGTTGGGGACGATGTTAACGGCGCAGGCGCGGCTACGACGCTTGTTGCCCTTGCGCTGCGGGCCGTCGAGCGGCATCTGGTCGCCAGTCCAGGCGTGAATGGTGGTCATGATGCCGGACACGATGGGAGCGAAGTCGTTCAGACCCTTGGCCATCGGGGCGAGGCAGTTGGTGGTGCAGGAAGCAGCGGAGATGATGTTGTCCTCAGCGGTCAGCGTCTCATGGTTGACGTTGTACACGATGGTGGGCAGATCGCTGCCAGCCGGAGCGGAGATGACGACCTTCTTGGCGCCAGCGTTGATGTGGGCCTGAGCCTTAGCCTTGCTGGTGTAGAAGCCGGTGCACTCGAGAACGACGTCAACGTCGAGGTCGCCCCAAGGCAGGTTGTTGGCGTCGGCCTCCTTGTAGATCTTGATCTCCTTGCCGTCAACGGTGATGGAATCCTCGCCAGCAACGACCTCGTGATCGCGAGCGTAGTTGCCCTGCGTGGAGTCGTACTTCAGCAGGTAAGCGAGCATATCGGGAGAGGTGAGGTCGTTGATAGCGACGATCTCGGAGCCCTCATGACCGAACATCTGACGGAAAGCCAGACGACCGATGCGACCGAAGCCGTTAATAGCAACCTTTACTGCCATTGTGTCTCCTTTCGTAAGGCCCCCGCGAGCTACAGCGCCCGCCGTTGAGGCCCACAAACTAACCACTCGCCTAATATACCTTTTTTTTGACTTGAATTTCACGAGAATGCTCGAAATTGAAAATCAAATTTACGTTAAAACGTTTTAAAGACTAAAATAGCAGTTAAATCCATATATAAGTCGATACTTCAAACTACCTGTTTGCTTCAATGAGCTTTTCAAGCCGTAAAACACGATGGTAGAGGGCCGACTTCGACAAGGGAGGGTCAGCCATCTCCCCCAAATCACGCAGTGACAGATCGGGGTAGCGCTCGCGCAGGTCGCAAAAGACCGCCAAGGCATCCGGAAGCGCATCGCGAAGGCCACGCTGCTCGAGCTCATCGATCAACGCAAGCTGATGCTGGGCGGCACCGGCGCTTCTGGTCTGGTTGGCGAGCTCGGCGTTCACGCGACGGTTTACGTCGTTCTTAACCAATTTGACCGCGCGCGCTTCCTCGATCTCGGCAACGCTGCGCTTGGCGCCGACCAGCTTTAGGAGCTGCTCGATCTCCTCGGCGCTCTTAATGTACACGGCATATGACCCCCGCCGCGCATTAACACGAGCATGGACCCCAATCTGCTCCAACAGATCGCAAAGCCCCTTGGCATATTGCTCGCCCTGCACCGCGATCTCCAAATGAAAATCGCCGCGTGGATCGGCCACGAAGCCGCCCGCGATGAGCGCGCCGCGGATATAGGCAAGCCTGCAGCAGGGACGGGCAACGATATGTCGGGGCACGCCGGCGACAAGTCCTCCCCTGCGGTCGAGGATGCCCAGCAGCACCAGAGCCTTATCCAGGTCTGGCTGATCAGGCAAGGTGATGAGGTAGTTTCGAACCTTATGCAATACAGATTTACGAACGGTGAATTCCGTTTTGAGCTTAAGGATGCGATGCGTCAGTGTGATCATCGTGCGCGCGACGGCGCCCGTCTCGGTCGCGACCGTCAAACGATACCGCCCGGAGCCGGCCAGCGAAAGTGTACCGCTCACACGCGTCAGGGCGGCAAGCGTCGACAAATCGCAGTATTCACATTCGGGTTCGCAGCGCGCGAGTTCGTCACGCACCTCGGCGGTAAACGACATGCAGGCCTATGCTTTCGTGTTGGCGCGCGACAGGTCGCGGTGGGAAATGCTCACGTGATATTGAGCGCCTTCCAAATAACGTGCCGTGGCCTCGGCGATGGCAACGCTGCGGTGTTGACCGCCCGTGCAGCCGATGGCAATAGAAAGCTGTGGCTTGCCCTCCGCGATATAGCCCGGCATCACCGTATCGAGCAGCTGCGTCCAAGCTTTCCAGAACTCCTGGGTCTTGGGATGGTCCAGAACAAAGTCGGAGACCTTCTTATCGAGACCGGTCATGGTGCGCATCTCGGGATCGTAGAACGGATTGGGCAGGAAGCGAACGTCGATCATAATGTCCGCCTCAACGGGCATACCGTGCTTAAAGCCAAACGAGAACACGTGAACGTCCATGAGCTGCTGGTCGGACAACTCGGAGAACGCCATGCGCAATTTGTTGCGCAGGGCAGAGGTACGCAGGCGGCTCGTGTCGATGATCATATCGGCTCGGTCGCGCACACCCTGCAGCTGCAGGCGCTCGCGCTGAATCGCATCGGCCGTAGTCTCCCCCGGCTTGGCAATGGGATGGCGGCGGCGGTTTTCGCTATAACGACGGATCAGCACCTCGTCAGAGGCCTCGAGAAACACGATGTCACAGCTCATCTCGCGCTCCTCGAGTGCGGCAACGGCATCGAGCAGCTCATCGAACAAGCCCTGGCTGCGCAGGTCACAGGTGACGGCGAGATGCCTGCCCACGCCCGTATTGATGCCGACGAGCTCGGCAAGCTGGGCGATGAGACGCGGAGGCAGGTTATCGATGCAAAAATAGCCCATGTCCTCGAACACGTGCATGGCCTGTGTGCGGCCCGATCCGGACATTCCGGTGATGATGACGATATCGGGGATGCGCTCCGAGCGCTCCGCCGCATCCATGGCATCTCCCTTTTGCATGTGCTGCCTCCCGAAAACAAGCGCGGGACCCAGCAACCCGGATCCCGCGCGGTCAATTGCCTATATTGAGTATACCGCCCCGAGCGGATACGAGGCCTGTCTTACGCCTCAAGTGCAGCCTTGAACCAACTCGTAATACTCGTGGGGTGCGTGATGGCAGTGCCGACGACAACGGCCCAGGCGCCAGCATCGATCGCGGCGCGAGCCTCCTCGGGCGTATGCACGCGACCCTCGCAAATGATAGGAAGGCCGGGGAATTCCTCAGTCGCCTGACGCAGGAGCGGCAGGTCGGGGCCATCGGCCATGGTGCAGTCGATGGCGGCGACGCCGTGAGAAAGCGTGGTGGATACCAGGTCAAAGCCCATATCAACAGCACGGCGAATATCCTCGATGGTGGCACAATCCGCCATCAGGAGCACACCCTCCTCGTGCAGCGGGCGGAAGGTATCCTCGACCGTCTTGCCATCGGGGCGCGGACGATCGGTGGCGTCGATCGCCACGATATCGGCACCGGCAGCAACGCAGGCGCGAGCGTGACGCAGCGTCGGCGTGATGTAAACGCCCTCGTGCCCATCCTTCCACAGGCCGATGACGGGAACCTCACAGCGACCCTTAATGGCGGCAATGTCGGCAAGGCCCTGGCAGCGAATGGCGGCGGCGCCGCCGAGCTCGCAAGCGCGAGACATTTGCGCCATGGTCTCGGGCGTACGAAGCGGCTCGCCCATATACGCCTGAACGCTCACGACGAGCTTGCCCTTCAGGGACTGGATCAAAGGATCAACGGTCATGTTCGACTCAACCTTTCTCAAAACAGCCTTCTGAGACGCCGCACCTTGACGTTCAAACCGTCGCTCGCGTACCGAAGTACGCTTCGCTCCTCTTTCACGTCAATCTGCGGCACCTCAGAAGGCACACTTGGTAGTTATGTTTACTTCAACGAAGCAAGAAGATGCTCGGCGGCACCGATGAGCGGAGCATCGCCCTCCAGAGAACCGATGAGGATCGGCGTGTCCTGAAGCGGATCGAGCGCCTGGCTGGCATAGCCCTTGTGCACCGAATCCTTCCACGTCTGCGAACGCCAATCGGGACCTTGGTGAATCACGCCGCCCGAAAGCACGATGACCTCAGGGTCCAGGATGTTAGCGAGCGAGCCCAAGCTGGCCCCCAGCGCAAAGCCGGCGTCATGGATGACCTCGGTCGCCTTTGCGTCGCCCGCACGGCACAGATCGTTCACATCGCGACCGACCGAAGGACGGCTGGGGTCGACGCGGCCAAAACGCTCATCGTACATTCGACCAATGGAAGTGCCCGAAGCAACCGACTCCAGATGGCCGGAACGCCCGCAGGCGCAGGGAATGCCGGCGGCAGCCGAACACTCAATGTGGCCCATATGACCGGCAGCACCATGGAAGCCCTGCATCACGCGGCCGCTCTCGACATATGCGCCGCCGATGCCCGTGCCGATGCCAAGACACAAGACGGAGAACTTGCCCTTGCCGACGCCCCAGTGGGCCTCGCCCAGAGCATGAGCCTGCACGTCGCCCACAACGGCAACGGGAAGACCGAGGTCCTCGCGCAGACGCGGCCCCAACTGAACGCCGGACCAGCCGGGCATGATCTCATTGGCATACGCGATGGCGCCCGTCTTGGGATCGACGACGCCGGCGGCGCCGATACCGACGCCAAGGACCTCGACATCGGGATTCGCCTCGAGAGCGGCCTTGATGGACGCCTCGATACGCTGGAAGACGGCCTCGCCGCCCTCTTGGGCCTCGGTGGGAACCTCGGCCTCAAAGACGGGACGGGGCACACTACCGTCAGCCGGGTACTCCATGATGGCAGTCGCGATCTTAGTTCCGCCGATATCGACAGAGCAGACGTACTTGTTCTCCATGTCGCTCTCCTTAGGAGATAAAAACAACTACAGGAAATGAAGGCTGCGTTATCGCCGCAGCTTGGTAAAGGTTTCCCGGGTGTCCGAGGTTGGGGTGAAAGCGGTCGGGCGTTGACCTAATGGGTCACGCTCGACCGCTTGAGCCCCAAGATCGGGTGCCCGGGGAAGCTTTACAGGAGACCGTTGTCCTGGAGGACCTTCTTAATAGCCTCGACGTTCTCGCCGGTCATGGCCTTCACCGGGCGCGGCATGGTCGGGCTGTCGAAGATACCCATGAGGTTCATAGCGGTCTTGAAGGCGCCGACGCCACCGGCATAGCCCTGGACGCCCGAGGTGACATCCCAGATATGCGAAATCTCATTGAGGCGATCCTGCTCGGCCTTGACGGTAGCCCAGTCACCAGCCTGAGCGGCCTTCCACTGACGCACGTAGCCCTCGGGCTCAACGTTGGCGAGACCCGGGACGGAACCGTCGGCGCCACCGAGGTAAGCGCCGTCGACAACAACCTCGTGACCGGTGAGGATGCTCATCGGATGGCCGTTCTTCTCGTTCTCCTGAACGAGGTAGCGGAACGAGATGTCATCACCCGAGGAATCCTTGACGCCGGCCAGAACGCCCTCGGCACCGAGCTTGGCAAGGAGCTTCCAGGGGAGCTTGGTGTGGACACACACGGGGATGTCGTAGGCGAAGATGGGCAGGTCGAGTTCCTCATGCAGGATGCGGAAGTGCTCCTCGACCTCGGTCATGCCCTGCAGGGCATAGAACGGGCAGGTGGCGACGAGAGCATCGGCGCCCAGCTCCTGAGCGACCTTACCGTGCTCGATCATGCGCTCGGTCTCGGTGTCGATGATGCCGACCAGAACGGGAACGCGGTGGTCGACGATACGGACGGCCTCGGCGATGATCTGACGGCGACGCTCGTCGGTGGAGAAGACGACCTCGCCCGAGGAGCCCAGGAAGAACAAGCCATCGACGCCGGCATCGATCATGCGGTTGATGCTGCGCTCAAAGGAGGCAACGTCGAGCTGGTGATCTTCGGTATCGGGAACAACGACGGGAGGGATAACGCCGGTGAATTTCTGAGTTGCCACAAGAATCTCCTTAGTTGTCTGGCGGGCAGCCCTATGCCGCCCACTCTTGTTGGCAGTGTCCAGGCCGCCTAGGCCAAAGAACACGGGTAGAACGTTTGGTTAAAGAAGTCGACGACTTCGTTTTCGAACGCATTGATGCGCTCGTGAGCGTATTTGGCATAGACGATATGCCTCCGGTCACACTCAAGACCGTTGAATACGGCAAACTGGCCCTTGGGGTCGCTCGCGGCATCCATGAGCGATGTGCCCATGAGCACCGATCCGCGCACCCGAGACGACAGCGCCTCAAGGCCACCGGGAATTGGATTGGCAACCGCCGTGCAGGCGAGGCCCCGCTCGTCCAGAGCAGAAACCGCCAGCGCGACTCCGCCGCCAAGGCCCTCGCCCCATGCAAAGATGCGGTCGGGGTCCATGCCATCAAGATTGCGCGCCACCTTCGCCAACGCGCAACCCCAACGGACGCGCTCGACAAAAGCGGACGAAGAAATCCCCCGCTGCAGGTCGTCCGCACCAGCAACATCGTCATCCAGCGCGAGGACGGCATACCCCATGGCGGCAAATCTCGTCATGTGATGCCAGCCGCGCACAGGCCGATCGATGTCGTGGAACATCAGGCACAGCGGCACGCGCTCAGATACTCGGGCACGACCGACAGGCTCGATCAAACGAGCGTGAATCGCATCGTCACCGAGCTCAAAGGAGACCTCCGAGTAACGGGCGCAGGGGTTAACAAAGTCAATCGCCGTAATGGCCAGGCCTTGAATCTCAAGATTCGAAGCGCATGTCTCTAAATCAGAAACATCTGCTTGGACATCACCGCGCCAGTCCCGATATTCTGCGAGCCTTGACGAAACCGTTCCAGGAATTCCCACGAGCCCGGGGACAATCAGCTCGTCAACATTGCTCTCGCACTTAGACATGAGCCTCCCCTCCCTTGCAGAAAAACGGAATGATCAAATCGTCAAAATCCTGAATCTCCTCGTGGCCAAAGCCTTCAAAGAACTCATGACGCTTTTCGCAGGTCAGGTTGTTATAGACCGCAAACTGCGTCGCTGGCGGACAGACGATATCGGCTGTGCCAGTGCCAAACAGCACGGGGCATTTGACCATAGGGGCAAAGTTCTTGGAATCGAAGTACGCCAGCTTGGCATAGGCTTCGTCAATACGAGTCGAGTCCTCATCAAACCAGCGAGACCAATAGCGCAGGCCTTCGTAGGCAATGTCGTCGGCATCCAAATCCCAGACCAGGCGGAAATCCGACAGGAAGGGATAGAGGATGGCGGCACGATTGATAAGCTCGCTATTAAGCGCACAGGTCGCAATACCCAAACCGCCGCCCTGCGACGCGCCGTTCACAAACACACGGGCAAGATCGATGCCCTCGAGCTCACGAACAATACGGCACAGGATTCGAATATCTTGGTGTAAGCGGACATAGTAGAGGTTGGCCGGGTCGCCGTCGATGCCGGCGACGATATGCCCGGCAACCGTTGTGCCCTCAAATCCACCAATGTCCTCGGAGGGACCTCCTTGGCCGGGGCAGTCGAGGGCGATGAGTGCCATGCCCATGCCCGCAAACGACGCCTGCTCAAACCAGCTGCGGCTTGCACCCGGATACCCATGAAACTGAAGCACCAATGGCACGGGCTCGTCCGAGACGGGTTTAAGGTACTTGGCATGCAGGCGAGCGCCACACATGCCGGTATACCAGAGGTCGAAAAGCTGGCAGGTCGCGGCATCGGTGACCGATGCCGTCTCGATCGCATAGTCAAGCCCGACGGCGTCGGCCTCGGCCATGCGGTCATTCCAAAAGAGATCGAAATCGGATGGACGGGACATGGCGCCCCGATACCCACCAAATTGCTGTTGCAGCTCCTGAGCACTTGGCATGGCTCGTGAACCCAACCTTTCGAAATCGCAACGGAGGTGCGCCCGGCAAGGGAACCGGGCGCACGGGAGGGAAAGCGAGGTTACTCGCCGAGCTTGGGATGCAGCAGCGACGGCGCAGCGCCGAGCAGCATCTTGGTGTAGGGGTCCTGGGGGTGCTGGAAGACCTGCTTGGCCTCGCCCTGCTCGACGATCTTGCCGCCATTCATAACGATGATGTCGTCAGAGATATAGCGGACCGTCTGGATGTCATGGCTGATGAACACCATGGCCAGGCCGAGCTCCTTCTTAAGGTCGGTCAGCAGGTTCAGAATCTGCGCGCGGACCGAAACGTCCAGAGCCGAGGTGGGCTCGTCGGCGATGATGGCATCGGGGTTCAGCGACAGGGCACGGGCAATTGCGACGCGCTGGCGCTGGCCGCCCGAAAGCTGGCCGGGAAGAACCTCGGCGGCGGAGCTGGGCAGACCGGTGAGCTCCAAGAGCTCCTTGACGCGCTTCTCCTGCTCGGCCTCGGTACCCAGGTTGTGGACGCGCATGGGGTCGAGCAGTTGCTCGCGAACGACCATGCGGGGGTTGAGTGCCGTGGCCGGGTTCTGGAACACGACCGAGATGACGCGACCCATGTGGCGACGGTCCTCGGCGGTACGTTTGGTAACGTCCTTGCCCTTAAAGTAGACCTTGCCGCTCGTGGGGGCCTGCAGGCCGCACATGACGTTGGCGGTGGTGGACTTACCGCAACCGGACTCGCCGACGATGCCGATCGTCTGACCGGGCATGAGCCTAATCGTTACACCCTGGACGGCGTGAACCAGGTTAGGGTGCAGAATCGAGCCGGTACGGGTCCTAAAGGTGACGTGGACGTCATCAAGGAAGATGATCGGCTCGACGCCGTTGACTGCGGTCTCGCTCATCTACATCACCTCCGCGTGAGGGGTCAAACCATTTGCCTTGAGCACCTCGTCGGGGAGCTCGGAATAGAAGTGCTCGGTGCCGGGCACGCGCTTGAAGACCGGACGGGTGTCCAGGCCAATGCGCGGATGGCTCGAGCGGGGCGCGAAGCGATCGCCCTTGGGGAAATCGCGCGGGCTCGGAACGGCGCCGGGCACCTGGTGCAGACGGCCCGAACCGCTCTCGATGGACAGAACGGAGCCCAGAAGACCGCGGGTGTACTCGTGGATCGGGTTAGTGAGCAGCTCCTTGGTGGGCGCCTGCTCGATAACCTGACCGGCGTACATAACCGTGATGTTATGGGCGACCTCGGCGACCAGCGCCAAGTCATGCGAGACGAAGATCATGGCAAAGCCGAGTTTGGCCTGAAGGTCGTTGAGCAGCTTGATGACCTGCTTCTGGACGGTAACGTCCAGAGCGGTCGTGGGCTCGTCGCAGATGACCAGCTTGGGGTCGCGGGTAAGGGCCATAGCGATCAGAACACGCTGACGCTGGCCGCCGGAAAGCTCATGCGGGTAACTCTCGAGCGTACGCTTGGGGTCGAGGCCCACGAGCTCCAGGAGTTCCTCGGCGCTGCGGGTGCCGCCGCGCTTGGTGAGCTGCTTCATCTGGGCAGAGATGAGCATGGAGGGGTTGAGCGAGGACAGGGCGTCCTGATAGACCATGGCGATATCGGTACCGCGCAGGCCGAACCACTCCTTCTTGCTCATCTTGAGCAGGTCACGGCCCTCCCAGAGGACCTCGCCGGAAAGGTGCTCGTCCTCATCGGTCAGGCCCATGATGGCCAGCGTGGTGATGGACTTACCGCAACCGGACTCGCCCACCAGGCCCATAGTCTGGCCAGGACGGACGTCAAAGTTGACATGGTCGACGACGTTGATATCGCCGTGGTGCTCAAACTGGATGCAGAAATCGCGGACCGAAAGGATCGGTTCGACAGACTCGTCGGGCACATGGCGATCGTCACGCTTGAGCTCGACATCGCGCAGGGCGCCAAGGCGAGCTGAGAGGGACTGGGCTTGCTCCTTATAGGCGCGAACGGGGTCGGAGACCAGCAGGTCGGCCTCGCGGCGCTTGGAGGAATCGGTCGGATCCAGGGCGGCGGAGGGAGCAGCGGCCATGGCGTCGGTAATGCCCTCGGAGAGGATGTTGAGCGCCAGGCAGGTGATCATGATGGCCAGGCCCGGGAACAGCGCCTGCCACCAACGGCCGGCGAGCACGCCGCCGCGGGCGTCGGCGAGGATGTTGCCCCAGGTAGCGGTGGGCTCCTGGATACCAGCGCCGATGAAGGTCAGCGAGGCCTCGAAGATGATGGCGTCGGCGACCAGGGTAACGGTGAAGACCATGATCGGGGCGATGCAGTTACGCAGAACATGCTTGATCAAAATCCACGGAGCCTTGGCGCCGGAAACGATGACCGCGCGGACATAGTCCTCGCCGTACTCGGACACGATGTTGGCGCGCACGATACGGGCAATCTGCGGAGTGTACATAAAGCCGATGGCGAAGATGATCGACGGCACGGAGTTGCCCAGGATGGAGACGAAGACGGCCGCGAGGGCGATGCCCGGGATGGACATGATGATGTCCAAGATACGCATGATCGTCTCGGAGACGGCCTTGCGCGAAACCGCTGCAAGGGCGCCCACGACCGAGCCGCAGACCAGAGCCATGGCAGTGGCGCCAAAGCCGATAATCAGCGAGTAACGACCACCGTAGAGCATACGCGACAGAATATCGCGACCCTTATCGTCGGTACCGAAGATAAATCCGTTGCCGGGAGCCTGGCGAGCCGTAAAGATCTCGACCGGGCTATAGGGGGCAAGAAGGGGCGCCAGAATCGCAGTCAGGGCGACCAGCACCAGCACGACGGCGGCAATCTTAGAAGACAGCGTCATCTTCTTCCAGCCACCGAGCTTGAGCCCCTTGGAGGCAGCCTTCTCGAGCTGCTCGGTTTGCTTCTCTCGAATCTTTACCATAATCTACACCGTCCTGATGCGCGGGTTGATGAGCAGATAGAGCATGTCAACCACGATGTTGATGATGATGAAGGCAAGAGCAACGACGATAACGACGCCCTGAACCAGGTTCGCCTCGTTGCCCTGAACGCCCTGCAGAATCGCGGTGCCCATGCCGGGGAGGTTGAAGATAACCTCGATGACGACGGCGCCGCCCATAAGGT
Source organism: uncultured Collinsella sp. (assembly GCA_900550195.1). GTDB lineage: Bacteria > Actinomycetota > Coriobacteriia > Coriobacteriales > Coriobacteriaceae > Collinsella. The sequence continues at coordinate 20,146 of URRB01000020.1, read as the reverse complement.
AACCGATCTTAAGACCGAGGGTGGTGACCGGGGTGATCAGCGCATTGCGAAGAACGTTGATGCCGACGACGACCTTCTCGGGAACGCCGGCGCCGCGAGCCATACGGACATAATCCTTGTCGAGCTCCTCGACCATGGCGGTACGCACGATACGAGTCATCTGGCCCGTCAGCGGAAATGCCAAGGCGATGGCGGGCATGATCATACGTCCCAGATAGCCAACCGGATTCGTGGTGAAGTGAGGCAGAGCACCCGATGCCGGGAGCACCTTAAGGTAGGAAGAGAACAGCAGGATCAACAGAACGGCAAGCCAGAACGACGGGGTTGCCAAGCCGGCGATGGAAAAGACGCGGATCACTTGGTCCGGCCATTTGTCGCGATACAGTGCCGCGATGACGCCGAGCAAAAACGAAACGACCGCACCGATAGCAAGACCGATAAAGGTCAGCTGCATCGTGACGGGCAGGGCCGTGGAGATGCGCTTGGCAACGGAGTTGCGAGCAGCACCATAGGTGCCCATGTCGCCATGGATCAAATCGCCCATATAGCGCACATAGCGCACGGGCCAGGGGTCGTCCAGACCATACTTCTCATGGTACTCGGCAACCGCCTCGGGCGAGGCACCGTCACCCAACGCCGTGTAGGCGGGGTCGGTCTTGGAGAACGACATAAGGAAGAACACCAGGACGGTGACGCCCAATGCCATGATCGGCAGCGCCACAAGACGCCTTCCAATCAAACGTAGCAAGTTGTTCACGTTCTCTCCCCTTTCTTTTGTCGGTAGGACCAACTGGTATATGAGTACGGATACTCATTACAAGACCCGAGCGACATCGTTGCCGCCCGGGTCTTTGTTTCAACTATGAGGATACGGTCCCAACGACCGACATCCTGCATACAGACTCAAGCGAGTCTTACGCCTTGACGGTCGCAACGCCCCTGAAGGACATGCTCGTCGTGCCGATGCCCTTGAAGCCATCGAGGGCCTCGCCGTTGGGTGCAGTGGACGGATCGTCCCAGGAAGCGGAGACGGTCTTGACGTGGACAACGGGGTACAGAACGGCGTTGTCGGCAATGATGTCGAAGCACTCGTTCCACTTCTTCTGCTGCTCGTCGCCCTCGGCGGCAAGAGCCTCGTCCATGAGGCCGTGGAGCTTCTGCCACTCAGCGGACTCCTTCCACGGGCAACGGGTCTGCATCCAGACGTTGTCGCCGTACCACCAGTTGAGCAGCAGGTCGGGGTCGGCGCCGAAGCAGGAAGGATCGCCAGGGGCAAGGAGGATATCGTAGGCCTCGCCGCCGTCGATGGCAGCGTAAGTGGCCGGCGAGGTATCGGTCTGGATGGTCACATCGAAGCCGAGAGCGTCGAGGTCGTTCTTGACCTGGGCGGCCATGCCCTTAATCTGCTCGTTGTCGGTGGTGCGCAGGGTGATGGCACCCGGGGTGATGCCAGACTCCTCGATGAGCTTCTTAGCCTTCTTGGCGTCGGTCTTGTACACCGTGGAAGCCTCATGATAGTTGGTGAAGCTCTTGGGCAGGTAGCAGCTGGCAGCGGTGGCAAGGCCGGCGAAGGTGTTGCTGACCATCTTCTCGGTGTCGAGCGCATACATGACAGCCTGACGGACCTTGACGTTGTTCCAAGGCTCCTTGGCGACGTTGAACATGATGAAGCGGGTGCCGAAACCCTGAACGTTATCGATCTTGCAGCCGGCGCTCTCGAGCTGGTCGACGGCGTCAGCGGTAACGAGCTCCATAACGAGCGTGGAGCCCTCCTGCTGAGCGGTAACGCGAGCGGTGGGGTCGGTCAGGATGCTGTACTGGATCTTCTTATCCTCGGCAGCATACTCACCGTTGTACTCGGGGTTGGGAACCAAGGTGATCTCGGTATCGGAGATAGAGTCGTACATCCAGGGGCCGGAACCGATCGGCTGCTTGGCGCGATCCTCCTCGGTCTGGGTGGCCGGGGTAACGCGGACGATGGCCAGACGATCCTTGAGCAGGGAGAAGTTGGGGACCTTAGTCTTGACCGTCACGGTGCTGGCGTCCTTGGCCTCGATGGACTCGAAGGGCTGGAAGAACGGAGCATAGGTAGCGGAAGCGGCGCAAGCGGTGTAGGAGGCAACGACATCGTCAGCGGTGACCTCGGTGCCATCGGAGAACTTGGCGCCCTTGCGGATGGTGACCTCGAAAGTGGTGTCGTCCACAGACTTGGGATCGTCGGTGGCGAGCTCGTTGAAGGTGCTGTAGTCGTGGTAATCGATGCCGTAGAGGCCCTCGACGACGTGCCAGTTAGCACCCAGGCCCACAGCGGAGCCGGTGCTGGCGGGATCGAAGCTGGACGGAGCGTAAGCGGAACCAGCGGTGATCACGCCGCCGCCACGGTTGGCGGAATCGGTGGAGCCGGAAGCGGAACCCTCGTCGCTAGAGCTGCCACCGCAGCCAGTGAGACCAAGGCCGGCGACAGCAGCGACGCTGCCGGTGAGGCCGAGGAACGAACGCCTGGACATACCCTTGTTGATGATGGCCATGTCTTCTCCTATCAATAGAGAATCTTACTCGGGAGCACCTAGACGTGCCCCCGCGCAACTTGCGGACGATATATACCTTACCTACCGACGAACCCAACTGAGGTGCCGCGCTCGGCGACCGATACATACATACGCTTGAACGGTATTTACTACCGTTCACCGAATTCATTGACAAATGATTCGCCAGACAGTATGTATCGGCGAGGTGAGATATCAGTCTTCGTCAACCCGCAGGATAGCAGGGTTTTCGCTTGGGTTAGTCAAACGTTTTAGCGTTAATAAAACCCGAAACCAGCAGGCAATCATGGCGAAATAAATGGTTGAAAATCGCGCAATCATGTATATCAGTTGTTTAGGCTCGTGTTTAGCTATCGGAATGGCCAGCCGCCGCCTCGGCGCGCTCGGCATTCCATGCAACGAGCGCCTCGTGGACCGCCTTGGCAACATCGGCAGGTATGCCGCGAACTTCCGCGATCTCTTGCTCGCTCGCCGCGCGCAAACGCTTCATCGAGCCAAAATGGCGCATAAGGGCACGTTTTCTGGTGGGTCCCACGCCCGGAACGTCATCGAGTACCGAAACCGTCATGGCTTTATCGCGCAACTCACGGTGGAACGTGATGGCAAATCGGTGGGACTCATCGCGTACCTGTTTAATTAGATAGAGCGAAGCAGACCCGGTCGGCAGCACGACAGGAGTCTCGTCCCAAGGCACAAAAACTTCCTCGTCGGCCTTCGCCAAGCCACAAACTGGTATATCGAGCCCAAGAGCCTCAAGTTGCTTGATCGCAGCGGTCAATTGCGGCTTACCGCCATCGACAACGAGCAAATCGGGGCGCGAGCCAAAGCGCTCGTCGGCCATGCGCTCGGGAGCATAGCGTCGTCCCAAAACCTCGGACATCGACACGAAGTCGTTTGCCTCGTCCAATTCGGCCTGAATTTTAAAACGACGGTACTGGCTCTTGTCGGCGCGCCCGTTGGTAAACACCACCATCGAGGCGACCGTAAAGGTGCCATGCAGTGTAGAGATATCGAAGCACTCGATACGCAACGGCGGCGATGGCAGCGCCAACGCACTTTCGAGCTCCAGGAGCGCTTGATTGGTGCGGTCGTCAGCGTACCCCGTTCGCATCATGTAGCGCATGAGGGCATGGCGCGCATTTTTGGATGCCATATCGAGCAGACGGTGCTTTTCGCCACGCTGCGGCCTATGGAGATGGCAGGAACGCTCACGCTTGCCCGCAAGCCACTCCCCCAGCGCCTCCGCATCCTCAAGCTCGACGGAAAGGTTGACCTCAGCTGGAATATCAGCCGTCTCGTCGTAATAGCGCTTAAGAAAGCCCGACTGGAGCTCTTCCTCGTCAACATCAAGACCCTTGTCGAGAATGAACTCGCAGGTGCGAACTGTTCGGCCCTCGCGAACGACGAAGACGCAAGCGGCGGAGATGGTCTCCTCGCGATAGAACCCGATGACATCGATATCGACACTGGAGGGAAAAACGACTTGCTGACGATCGTCCAGACCCCTGATGACCTCCAAACGACGTTTGACGCGTGCCGCGCGCTCAAAGTCGAGCGCCTCGGCGGCATCCGTCATCTCGGAGGTCAGCTCATCGACGACATCCTTGCGATGGCCCGACAAAAAGCGCTCGACACGCTTGACGTTCTTGGCATAGTCTGCCGGGGAAATCGCGCCGACACACGCACCCGGGCCGCGCCCGACATGGTAGTCAAAGCAGGGACGCCCGTTTTGTGCGCAAATCATATTGACGATGTCTTCCTCGCCCTTGTGGGACTCGATGGTACGGCGACAACGACGCCACTCCGCACAGGATGCAGAGCAGATGGGGATAACCTTGCGCAGCGTATCTATCGTCTCACGTGCCGCACGGCCATCGGTATAGGGTCCAAAATAGCGCGTTCCCGGCTTATGACGCTCACGCGTGTATTTGATCGCGGGATACAGGTCGCCCTTTGTAATGGCGATAAAGGGGTAGCTCTTGTCATCCTTGAGGTCGACGTTAAAGTACGGATGGTACTGGCCGATCAGGTTGCGCTCGAGTACAAGCGCCTCATGCTCGGTTTCGACAACGATGTAGTCAAAGCTCGCCACCAGCTGCATCATCAGCGGGATCTTTTGACGCTCATCCTGCAGTGTCACGTATTGACGCATGCGGGCGCGCAGGTTTTTCGCCTTGCCCACGTAGATGACATCGCCCTTGGCATCCTTCCAAAGGTAGCATCCGGGCTGTGTGGGAACGCGCGAAACCTGCTCGGCAAGCGTTGGTATGTTGTCGTGACCGGCCACGCGCACCTACTTGCAACGAAGCAGCGCCGAGACCTCGGGCATCTTAAGGACGACGGCAAGGCCAAAGGTAACAACAAGCGAGGCGACACCCGCAACGCAAACGTAGCCAAGAGTAATCAGAATCGAGCCGCCAAGTGCCCCGACAAAGTGTTCAAGCGCCCACATGACGCCGGCGCCTGCGGCAGCACCTAGGCCACCGAGCAAAAGGCCAAAGAAACCGCCATGTAGGATAGATTTGACCTGAAGGCCACGCAGGCGACGACGCAGCCACCACAGCGAACAGCCGACCAAGATCACGTAGTCGACGACATACGAAAGCGCGATTGCCGGCATACCGAAGCCCAGCACAACGCCAAACAGCAGAACCGAGCCGGCCTGGCCGATGGCGGAATACAGGCAATAGCGGCTATAGGGCTTCATGTCGAGCAAGGCAGAGAAGCTCTTCTGCATCAACACGACCACGCCGTAGAGCGGCAGCGAGAGCGCCAGGTAGACAAGGTACTCGGACACCAGAGCCACGCCGGATTCATCGAACTTGCCAGCACAGTAGATCATATTGAGCGGACGTGCGAAGACAATCAGGTACAGTGCGAACGGAATCAGGAAGAACAGCATCTGGGCGACGCCACGCGAAATGCCCGTGCGAACGCTGTCGTAATCCTTCTCCTGTGCGTCATGAGAGAGCTCGGTATAGAGCGCCGTCGAAAGCGAGGCGGCAATCAGCGCGTAGGGCAGCGTGTACCACAGGCGCGCATAGGCGATGACGGAAGGACCCGTCTCGGGCTGGACCACCAGCGCGGCAGCGTTGGTGATAGAAGTCGAGACAAACATGCACACCGTGGCGAGCAGCGTCGGGATACCGAGCGCAATCGTCTGGCGCAGCGCGGGGTCCTTAAAGTCGATATGGATATGGGGATGCACGCCGTGCTTGCCAAGCGCGGGAATCTGACATGCCATCTGAACAAAGACACCGAGGGTCGTACCGGCCGCAATCAAGATGATGCCGGCACGTTCGCCAAACTGTGCGGACACGGGCGCAAAACCCATAAAGCTCGCAATGACGATCACATTGTTGAGGACCGGGGCAAACGTCGACCAGAAGTAGTCGCGGTGTGCGTTGAGAACGCCCGAGAACACCGAGCCCAAACCATAAAACAGAATCTGGATGGCAAAGAAACGGAACATGAACGCAGCGGTATCCATGCTGCCGCCGTCACCCGAAAGGAACGATTGCGTCCAGATAAAGCCCGGGGCGAACACGGTCCCCAGCAACGAAATGCCCCCCAGCACTAAAAGCAGAATGCCGAGCAGGTTGCCCACGTACTCGTTCGAGGCCTCGCGACCCTGCTCACGCCTCACGCCCATGTACACGGGCAAAAACGCCGTCACGAGCATGCCGCCCATCACGAGTTCGTAGAGCATATTGGGCAGGTTGTTGGCGACCTGATAGGAGGACGAGAGCAGCGACATGCCGATAGCGGCCGCCATTGCCCACGTGCGGATAAAACCGGTGACGCGAGACACGATAGTCAGGATGGTCATAAGCCCGGCAGAACGACCAACCGTGGAGTAGTCCGACGAGCCCATGTCGTCAGTGTCATCTCGCGACGAAGAAGCTTCGGATGAGGGTGTCTGAGGCGCAGATTCTTTTGCAAAATGAGCTCCGCGCTTCAATTCTTCCTGCGGCATCGCTCAGTCCTCTCTCGTAATCGCGGCAACCGTCGCCCCGCAAAATGCAATTAAATCATCGGGTGCAAGCTCGAGCTGATAACCACGCTTGCCTCCCGAAATAAAAATGGTATCCCAAAGGACGCATGTCTCATCAATGAGCGTCCGGTAGCGTTTTTTCATACCGACCGGGCTGCAGCCGCCGCGAACGTAGCCAGTCGCCGCAAGCAAATCCTTCACATGCATCATGGCCAAGGACTTCTCCCCCGCGTCACGCGCGGCGGACTTTAGATCGAGCTCGTCGGCAACAGGGATGCAGCACACGACATAGTCGTTGGACGGTGTCACGCAGACCAAAGTCTTAAATCCTTGACCGGGCTCCTCGCCAAGCTGCTCCGAAATCGCGACCCCCAGGCCCACCGACTCATCACCATCGTCTTCGTACGTATGTAGAACATAGGAAATGCCGGCGCTTTCCAGCTCGCGCATCGCATTGGTTTTTGGCGTCTTTACAGCCTTTGCCATGACATATCCTTTCCCTCGCATTCGGACGTAAAGATTAAGTATATGTCCAATTCGGCTGCATACGTCACTTCGACACAGCAAGCGCCATCGAATCACAAGGAGTCGATGGCGCCCATAAACTGAATCGCCTATTTATTGAGCATCAAGTTGAGCCTGACGCTCCCGGTCACGCCTGAGCAACGGCGCCAAAAACTTGCCCGTATAACTCTGCGGACAGTCCGCAACCTGCTCCGGTGTGCCCGAAACCACAACGGTTCCGCCGCCGTTACCGCCCTCGGGACCCATATCGATCAGACGATCGGCAACCTTGATGACATCAAGGTTGTGCTCAATCACCAGCACCGTGTTGCCCGCATCGACCAAGCGCTGCAGCACATCGAGCAGCTGGCGGACGTCCTCAAAATGAAGGCCGGTCGTCGGCTCGTCCAAAATATAGAACGTCTTGCCCGTCTGGCGTCGATGAAGCTCCTTGGCGAGCTTCACACGCTGCGCCTCGCCGCCCGAGAGCGTCGTGGCGGGCTGGCCCAGGCTCACGTAGCCCAAGCCTACATCGTACAGCGTTTGGAGCTTGCGCTTAATCTGCGGGATATTCCCAAAGAAGGCCAGCGCCTCGGTGACACTCATTTCGAGCACGTCCGAGATGGTCTTGCCACGGTAGGTGACCTCGAGTGTCTCGCGGTTGTAGCGTTTACCGCCGCAAACTTCGCAGGGAACGTAGATATCGGGAAGGAAGTGCATCTCGATCTTGATCTGCCCGTCGCCCTTGCACGCCTCACAGCGCCCGCCACTCACATTAAAGGAGAAACGACCCGGCGAGTAGCCGCGCGCCTTCGACTCCGGCGTACTCGCAAACAGCGCGCGAAGATCATCCCACAGGCCGATATAGGTAGCAGGGTTGGAACGCGGCGTGCGGCCAATCGGCGACTGGTCGATATCGATAACCTTATCGATACACTCGATGCCCTCGATTTTCTTATATGGACCCACAGGGCGCGTCGAACGGTGAATGGCATTCGTAAGGGCAGGCGCAATGGTATCGGTAACCAGGGAGCTCTTGCCCGATCCTGACACGCCGGTAACAACCGTAAGCGTACCAAACTCGATCTTGGCAGTAACGTTTTTGAGGTTGTTGGCTCGAGCGCCCGTAATTTTAAGGCAGCCGCGACCGGGCTTGCGCCGTTCATCAGGCACCCGGATCATTCGTTTGCCGGTCAGATAAGCGCCCGTCATCGACTCAGGACACGCCATGATATCGGCAGGCGTTCCCGCCGCGACTACGTGTCCGCCGTTGACGCCGGCGCCGGGCCCCATGTCGATCACGTAATCGGCGGCACGAATTGTATCCTCGTCGTGTTCGACGACGATAACGGTATTGCCGATATCGCGCAGGCGCTCGAGCGTCTTGATCAAGCGCTCGTTGTCACGCTGATGAAGACCGATCGAGGGCTCGTCCAGAATATAGAGCACGCCCATGAGACCCGCGCCGATCTGCGTTGCCAGGCGAATACGCTGCGCCTCGCCACCGGAAAGCGTCGCCGAGGCACGATCGAGCGTCAGATAGTCGAGTCCAACATCGACCAGAAAACGCAAGCGCTCCAGGATTTCCTTGACGATACGGCCGCCGATAAACTGTTGGCGCTCGGTGAGTTCCAGGCCCTCAAAAAACTCGAGCGATTCACGGCACGACAGGCAACAAACCTCGTAAATGGACTTGCCGCCCACGGTGACGGCGAGCATCTCAGGGCGCAAACGAGCGCCGTGGCAGCTCGAGCACGGCTCCTCGCGAATGTACTTCTCCAGGCGCGCCTTGGTGTTCTCGTTCGTCGTCTCGGTATAGCGTTCGTACAGGATGTTGCGAACGCCCGAAAACTTGGTATCCCACTGGCTGCGACGTCCGTCGAGCTTTTGGTAGTCGACCGAGATCTTCGTATCGCCCAGGCCATCCAAGAATGCACGACGCACGCGAGGGGGCAAGTCCTCCCACGGCGTATCGGTGCTCACCTTAAAGTGTTTGCAGACCGCAGCAAAAATCTGCGGATAGTAGTTCGAGTTGCCAAACAGGCTACCAAAGACTCCGTCGGCAATGGACTTCGAGGGGTCCTCGATCAACGCCTCGGCATCAACGGTTTTCTTAAAGCCCAGGCCGTCGCACTCAGGACATGCGCCATAGGGAGCGTTGAACGAAAAATCACGCGGCTGAAGATCGTCAATGGAGTGACCATGCTCCGGGCACGCCAAGGCCAACGAATACTCCAGCAGCTCGCCCTCGGTCCCCTCGGGAGCATCACGATCGGGCAGCATGTACACGTTTACATTGCCGTGAGCCAGCGCGGTCGCCTGCTCAACAGACTCGGCGATACGGCCCAGAGAGTTCTCACGGATCACGATGCGATCGACTACGACCTCGATATCGTGCTTGAACTTCTTGTCCAGATCGATCGGATCGTCGAGCGAGCGCACTTCACCGTCGACACGCACGCGGCTAAAGCCCTCGGCGCGAAGGTCCTCAAACAGTTTGGTGTACTCGCCTTTTCGCCCGCGCACCACCGGTGCCAGCACAAACGCGCGGCGGCCCTCCCCCGCCGCCAAGACCTTGTCGGCAACCTGGTCGGTCGTCTGACGCTCAATGACGCGGCCGCATTCGGGACAGTGCGGGGTGCCCACACGGGCGAACAGCAGGCGCAGATAGTCATAAATCTCGGTTACGGTGCCAACCGTCGAGCGAGGGTTTTTAGACGTCGTCTTTTGGTCGATCGACACCGCCGGCGAAAGGCCGTCGATTGAATCCAAGTCGGGTTTGTCCATCTGGCCCAAGAACTGGCGCGCATAGCTCGAAAGGCTCTCGACGTATCGACGCTGGCCCTCGGCATAGATAGTGTCAAATGCCAGCGAACTCTTGCCCGAGCCAGAAAGACCGGTAATGACCACGAGTTGGTCACGCGGAATGGAAACATCGATATCACGGAGGTTGTGCTCACGAGCGCCGCGAATAACGATAGAAGAATCAGACATGGAAGCTCCTTGCCTCCTATTGCATCGAATCATACTGTCGATGAGTTTAGCGCACTCGACGCGCACAGATGTTCGTAATACAAGATTCGCAGACCTTTAGCTTTGCGTATCGGGTGCTTTGTTTCTCGAAATGCCGTGGAAAGGTTACAGTAATCTACTACTGAACTTAATTTGCTGTAACAGAGGAACGTCCATGACCGAAGATATCCCCCTTGAAATCACTTCGAGCGACATGGCCAATCTGCCCATATTCATCGCCGTCCTTATCGTGGCCACCGTCGTCGTGCGCGTGTATTTTTCAATCAAACACAATGAAAAGCCGCCCATTGCCCGCGTCTTTTGGTGCGCGACGCTCCTCATCCCGCTCGGTATGGTAGCTGCATGGATTACGAATCAATTGCTCGTAAATGAGGACAATTCCCTATGGGTCCTTTCTTATTCGGCGCTCGGTGCTACCGCCGTCATACTTCTTGTCGAGCCCTTGGTTTCGGGACTTATCGACCAAACCGATCTTGCGACGGGAACGGTTGCCTGTATTTGCCGTGACATCCTTGTCATCGCCGCTGTTTCAGCGCTCTCGTTCGTTTCGCTCGAAATTGCCTGTAACGAAACGTTCTATCGCATTCCCGCCAACTCATTCGGGTTTTCCGTCGGGCTGCTCGCGACGGTTCTGCTCTCCCTTTATTTGCTGGGACAGCGTCATGGAGGCGTCATGGCCCTCGTGCCCGTCGCCTGTTGCATCCTTGGCATTGCCGAGCACTTCGTCATAACGTTTAAAGGCGAAGCCATCCTGCCAAGCGATATCTTGGCCCTTGGCACCGCAATGGAAGTGAGCGAGGGATACGAGTTTACCTTTACCGCCGGAATCGTAACCTCTCTCGCCCTGCTGGAGATTTCCCTGGGGCTTCTTTCGCTTATCCGACCGCGAAAGCTCCGTACGCCCACCCATGTCTTCCCCGCAATCGCCGCTAACCTCTGCGCTTTTCTGCTAGTGACCGTTGTGGGGCTCTCAGGCTTTTCCAGCATCGACTTGGAGCAGGCGCTGGATTTTGGATTTGACCGTTGGCAGCCCATCACCACATATACGTCTCAGGGTTTTATCACTTCGTTCACCGAAATGGTCAACGAGTTGCCCATTGAGAAGCCCGAAGGCTATACGCCCGATGAGGCGCAGAGCATCGAGCAGGAGCTCGCCGCCGCCTACGACAGCACGTATGGCTCGAGCGAGCAGCGCGCGGCTGCCGTTGCCCAGTTCAATGAAATCAAGCCGACGATTGTTGCCGTCATGAACGAGAGTTTTAGCGACCTTTCGTGCTTTGAGCAGCTCCAGGCGGCCGGGTACACCGGCCCCGCATTCTACAACTCGCTTCCCGACACACTTGTTCGCGGCACCATGCTCGCTTCGGTCACCGGTGGCGGAACGGCAAACTCCGAATTCGAATTTTTGACCGGAGCGACAACGGCCTTTGTCGGATTAGGCAAGATCCCCTATCAGCTGTATCAGATGAATGGCGTCAACAGCCTGGCAAAGGACCTTAAAGAGCTTGGGTATACCGCTACCGCTATGCACCCGCAAAACCCCGTCAACTACCATCGAGATAAGATCTATCAGCAGCTGGGCTTTGGAGACTTTCTTTCAATCGGCGATTTCGAAGGTGCGCCCTGTTACCATGCCGGCGTATGCGACTACGCCACCTACGACAAGATACTCGACCTGCTTAGAACCGACGAAGCGCCGCAGTTCATCTTTGACGTCACGATGCAAAATCACGGCGGCTACGACTATGGCACCGTTCCCGCCGAAGAGCTGACAAACTATTGGGTCGAGGGAGCCAGCGAGGGCGCCAATAGCGCGCTCAACACCTATCTCACCTGCATCAACGCATCCGACCGGGACCTCGAGTACTTTATCAACGAGCTCCGCAATATCGGCAGACCGGTTGTTCTTGTCTTTTTTGGCGACCATCAGCCGAGCGCCGCAACGACTCTCAACGACGAGCTGTACCCTCAGGAAGATACGGCAAGCCACGCTTTCCGTGTCTATCAGTCAACCTATTTCGTCTGGGCTAACTATGAAATCGCCGGCAATACCGAGCTCAACGTCTACGACACCGTCGGGGCAAACGAGATTGCAGCCATTACCCTTAATAAGATCGGCGCCCCGCTCACCGACTATCAAAAGGCCCTGCTTGCAACAAGGTCAGATGTGCCCACCATCAATGTCGCCGGCTATCTCGGTGCCGACGGGCTGCGCTACAACTTGGAATCTGAAGACAGCCCATACACCTCGACGATCGACAAGCTGCAGCGCATGCAATACCTCGAGTTCGCCAGCAAAGTTCAGTAAGCCCGCCCATTCGCTTGGGCCCATCGTATTGCAAGCACGCTCGGCCCAAATGCATCGCAAATGACTCCCGCTCGCAAACGAGGGTACAATGACGCTCATGTCACATCACGGGGCTCCGGCCCCAACATATACAAAGGAGTCATACATGGGTTGCGAGCACGCACAGGCCGCCGGCGGACAAACGTCGCCGTCGCAATTTGAGGAGAACACGCTGTCCGAGGTCAAACGCGTCATCGCCGTGCTTTCCGGCAAGGGCGGTGTCGGCAAGTCGTTTGTCACCGGTGCCATCGCCACCGAGCTTGCCCGTCACGGCCACAAGGTCGGCGTCCTCGATGCCGACATCACCGGTCCCTCTATCCCCAAGATGTTCGGCATGAGCGGACGCCACGTCCATGCCCTTGGCAACCTCATGCTGCCCGAAATCTCCGAGCACGGCGTCAAGGTCATGAGCTCCAACCTTCTGCTCCAAAACGAGACCGACCCCGTCCTTTGGCGCGGTCCGGTCATCGCAGGCGCCATTAGGCAGTTCTGGAGCGAGACCTCGTGGGGCCCCATCGACTACCTGCTGGTCGACATGCCTCCGGGAACAGGCGACGTCGCGCTCACCGTCTTCCAGTCGCTGCCCGTCAACGGCATCGTCATCGTCACGAGCCCGCAGGACCTGGTCTCGATGATCGTCGCCAAGGCGGTCAACATGGCCGAGAAGATGAACGTCCCCATTCTGGGCATCGTCGAGAACATGAGCTATATCGAGTGCCCCGACTGCGGCAAGAAGATCGAGGTCTTTGGCAAAAGCAAGCTCCCCGAGGTCGCAGAGCGCTATAACCTCGACATCTTGGGCACGCTTCCCATTAATCCGGCACTCGCCGAGGCCTGCGATAAGGGCGAGGTTGAGACCGCGCTGCCCGATGGCATGTTGCCCAAGGCAGTCTTTGCCGTCGAGGCTATTACCCCGCACGAGACCGACGAGGCCTAAGTGAACACGAGCGCCTTCTATGACGTCCTGCTAATCGGCGGCGGGGCTTCAGGCCTCGCCGCCGCCATTACGGCCGCACGTGCTGGCAAAAGCGTCTGCATCGTTGAGCGCGATGTCGCCTGCGGCCTAAAGCTCCTTGCGACCGGTAACGGCCGCTGCAACCTCTCCAACGAATCGATTGATCCTCAGCGGTATAACCACCCCGCATTCGTCGAATCTGTCATGGGCCCCCAACCCGAACAAGAGCTTATGGGTTTCTTCTCCTCGCTGGGCATCATGACAACCTCCGAGGAAGGCCGGCTATACCCGCGCTCCCTTCGCGCAGAATCGGTGCGCGACGCGCTTCTCAACGTTTGCGACCGCCTAGGTATTACCTTAATCTGCGGAGGCAACGTTGCCTCGGCGCACAAAGCTTCCGAAGGCTGGACACTCCAAATAGACCGTCCAGCGCGGGCGCTCAAGGCAAAAAAGCACGACGACCGAAAATCGGAGCTCCGCTCGCTTCGGAAAGCGCTCGCCGATGTCCCTCGCAAGAACGAGGCCCTGGAGGCACATGCCGTAATTATCGCCACGGGTGGCAACCCCACCGGTATCGCCGATACGTTTAGCCTCCCCCTCACTTCGCTGCGCCCCATCCTCTGCCCCGTATCGGCAACGGTCGTCGGCGATCGGGCGGCACTCAAGACGTTGGACGGCCTGCGCGTCCGCGCCCGCTTGACGCTCGCCCGCAATCATAATGAGCTCTGGCACGAAGACGGTGAAGTCCTGTTTCGAACCTTCGGTATCTCGGGCGTCGCTGTCTTCAACCTCTCCCGTCGTATCCAGCGCGGCGATACGATCCTGCTCGACGTTTTCCCCGACCTCTCTAAAGACGAGTTGCTCGATATGCTCAACCGGCGCGTTAAGCTGCTCGGCGGCTTTTCGCCCCGCGATCCCCGTTGGCTCGACGGCATGCTCGCCCCGCAACTCTCCCGCGTCGTCTGCACAGCGTTCGAGCAGTGCCATCCAGGCTCCAACGATGTCATCCACCTGGTCTCGATCCTCAAGCATTTTAAGTTGCTCGTCGAAGGAACCGCCGAGGAGCGCTCGGCGCAGGTCACGCGTGGTGGCGTATCTGTCGAGAGCATCTCAACACCCAGTCTACGCGCGCGCAGCGTTGTCGACACCCCGCTTTACGTCTGCGGCGAAGCGCTCGACATCGACGCCGATTGCGGAGGCTTTAACCTTGCGTGGGCATGGCTCTCGGGCATTCGCGCTGCAAGCAGCCTGTAGCCGCGCAGTCTATAATCAAAAACGCATTCGGGCCGTCTGGGATACCGGACGGCCTCTTTCTTGCCTCTAAGGAGACCTCGATGATTGAAATCACCCAAGTCAACGCGTCGCTCGATGAAGCCGGCGATGAAAATGCCTGCCTCATTGTTGGCAAGCGAGTCGCCAAGCGCGTCCTACGTTGCAAAGACTCCGAGATCAAGTCCATCGAGCTCCACCGCAAGTCAATCGACGCTCGCAAAAAACGAGACGTCCATTTTATCCTGAGCTTTCGTGTTGAGCTGACCAGTCCCCACCTCGAGCGAGAAGCGGTCGACAGCGTTTCCGAGCGTGACCGCTCGCGCGTACGCGCGATAAAAGACGATGGGTCTTCATTCCCCACCCCCGTCTCCGACGCACCTCAAGAACGCCCTGTCGTTGTCGGCGCCGGATGCGCTGGCCTTTTCGCCGCGCTAACGCTCGCCAAAGCAGGTCTTAAGCCCTTGCTCATCGAGCGCGGCGACCCGGCATTTCGCCGCTCGCATGCGATTGACCTCTTTCTAAAGGAGCGCATCCTCGACCCCGAGAGTAATATCCAGTTTGGTCTGGGCGGCGCGGGGACCTTCTCGGACGGCAAGCTCAATACGGGAACAAAAAATCCCGCCCATCGCCTTATCCTCGAGACCTTCGTCGAAGCGGGCGCTCCCCGCGATATTCTATGGGATGCAAAACCGCATATTGGCTCCGACATCCTCCCCGCCGTCGTTACCAGCATCTCCCAGCGCATTGAACAGCTCGGAGGAACCGTTCGCTATCGAACGAAACTCGTTGACATTCACACTGACACATCTGGCGCCATTGTCGGTATCGACATCCAGTCGTCCCACGACGCGACAAGCGAGTCAATCAACACAAAGCATCTCATCCTTGCTTGCGGTCATTCTGCCCGCGACGTATTCGAGGTTCTCAAAACCCATGATGTTGCCCTCGCGCAAAAGACCTTTGCCATGGGCGTTCGCATCGAGCATCCGCAGCGCGACATCGACCGAGCCCAATATGGAGCCTTGGCGGGACATCCTGCCCTCGGAGCAGCCCCCTACAAGCTCGTCGCCCATCTTCCCAACGGCCGCAGCGTGTTCTCGTTTTGCATGTGCCCCGGCGGGCAGGTTGTCGCCGCCTCTTCCGAGCAGGGCCACCTGTGCGTCAACGGCGCCAGCCTCAATGCCCGCGACGGACGCAACGCAAACGCCGCCCTGCTCGTTAACGTCACGCCTGAGGACCTTCCCAACGATGACCCGCTCGCCGGCATCGAGCTCCAGCGCGCCTGCGAGGCGGCCGCCTATCGCCTGGGCGGTTCCAACTGGAACGCACCGGCACAGCTCGTCGGAGATTTCCTCGCAGGACGTGCCAGCAAGGCACCCGGAAAGGTAAAGCCCACCTATCCGCTCGGTGTGACCTGGACGGCAATTGACGAAGCCTTGCCGCAGCATATCGTCGAGTCGCTCCGCCTAGGACTTCCCCTACTCGGAAAAAAGCTACGAGGCTACGACCGCTCCGATGCTGTTCTTACCGGTGTGGAGACTCGCTCGAGCTCACCGGTCACCGTCACCCGAGACCGAACATGCCATGCCGTGTCGACCCCGGGCCTCTACCCTTGCGGTGAGGGAGCTGGATATGCCGGCGGCATCATGAGCGCCGCCACCGACGGCATTCGTTGTGCCGAAGCCCTGATCGCAGACCTCTAACGCACGAATTCCAGCGCGCAAAAGACATAGGCCCCGAGCTCCACAGGGAACTCGGGGCCTGTTCGCTATTTCTTAAACCGTGCACCCTGGCGTTTTCTGCCCGATGCGAACGTGGAACCCTTGCGGGCCTGCGAACGTAAGCGCTCGATCGTCTCGTCCTCAGACGCACCCTCGAGCATCGCCCGAATCTGAACGACGGCATCGCGCAGGCGCGCCGCCTCCTCAAAGTCCATGGCGGCAGAAGCGTTACGCATATCCTCTTCCATGGTTTCGACAATCCGCACAAGCTCGTCATGCGGCAGTTCTTCCAACTGCTCCGCAAGTGTCTGCTCGGGCGCCACCGTTTCCGGCACGCCGCCCTCGCCCGACTCATCGGGCGTATAGAATGCACCATGGCCAAGAGAGTCGCCCTTCGAGCGTCCCTTGGAACCCACGGTTTTTTCGGCCTCGGCAATAAAACTTGAGATGTCGTTGATGGCCTTGCGCACCGTCTTGGGCACGATGCCATGCTCTTCGTTATATGCCATCTGAATCTCGCGACGGCGCTGCGTCTCTTCGATGGCCTCTTTCATCGAATCGGTCACAACGTCCGCATACATGATGACTTCGCCATCGGCGTTACGGGCCGCGCGGCCAATCGTCTGAATCAGCGAACGGCGGTTGCGCAAGAAGCCTTCCTTATCGGCATCGAGAATTGCCACCAGTGAGACCTCGGGGAGATCCAAGCCCTCGCGAAGCAGGTTGATGCCAACGAGGACATCGATCTTGCCCTCGCGCAGCGTTCGCAGGATCTCGACACGGTCCATTGTCGCCGTATCAGAGTGCATGTAATTGACCTTAATGCCCGCGTCGAGCAGATGGTCGGTCAGGTCCTCGGCCATGCGCTTGGTCAACGTGGTCACCAGCACGCGCTCCTTGCGGGCAACGCGCTCGCGAATCTCGTCCTCAAGATCGTCAATCTGCCCACGAACCGGACGCACATCGATCTTGGGATCGAGCAGACCGGTCGGACGAATAATCTGCTCAACGTCGTTCTGGCTCACCCGCAGCTCATAGTCGCCCGGTGTTGCCGAAACGTAGATGAACTGGGGAATCCTCGCCTCAAACTCATCGAAACGAAGCGGGCGGTTATCGAGCGCCGAGGGCAGGCGAAAACCGTGTTCCACCAGCGTCACCTTACGCGAGCGGTCACCTTCGTGCATGCCGCGAATCTGCGGCACCGTCACATGGCTCTCATCGATGATGCAGAGCATATCCTTGGGAAAGTAATCGATTAGGGTAAACGGCGGCTCACCCGGTTTGCGACCGTCCAGATGACGCGAGTAGTTCTCGATGCCGTTGCAAAAGCCCATCGTCTCGAGCATCTCAAGATCATAATCGGTGCGCTGCTGCAGACGCTGCGCCTCGAGCAACTTGTCGGTCGCCTTGAGCTCCGCCACGCGCTTCTCGCACTCTTCGCTGATCGATTTCAGAGCCGCCTTGACCTTCGGCTTCTCGGTCACGTAGTGCGATGCCGGCCATACGGGGATGGCCTCGTACTCACGAAGCATCTCACCGGTGACCTCATCGATCTCGGCAATCAGCTCGACCTCGTCGCCAAAGAACTCAAACCGCAACGGATGCTCGGCATAAGGCGGATACACGTCGACAACATCGCCGCGCACGCGGAACGTGCCGCGTGCCAGGTCATAGTCATTGCGATCATATTGAATGTCGATAAGTGCATGGATAAAGTCATCGCGCTCGAGCGGCACCTTCTTGTCGACGTTTGGAGCTAGACCCGCATAGTCCTCAGGAGAGCCAATGCCATAGATACACGAGACCGATGCGACAACGATCACATCGCGTCGAGAGAGCAGTGACGCGGTCGCCTGATGGCGCAGCATCTCGACCTCTTCATTAATCGAGGAGTCTTTCTCGATATATGTATCGCTTTGCGGCACATACGCCTCGGGCTGATAGTAGTCGTAGTACGAGACGAAGTAGACCACAGCGTTGTTGGGAAAGAACTCTTTGAGCTCGCTCGCAAGCTGAGCGGCGAGCGTTTTATTCGGAGCCATGACCAGCGTCGGCTTTCCCAGGGCCTCAATAGTCTTTGCCATCGTGAAGGTCTTGCCCGAACCAGTCACGCCCAGCAAAACCTGATAGCGGTCTCCGTCCCTCACGCCCTGCACAAGCGACTCAATGGCCTTAGGCTGAGAACCGGCAGGCTCATAGGGAGACACGACCTTAAACGGCACGTCAGAGCCTTCAACGCCAAAACGTTTGAGCTCTCCTCCAACACGCTCAACTTCAAATTCCGCCATGGATACTCCTAACTCATATATCTGCAGTATACGCAGGCGGCAGGCATAGTCCTATACGAACCGATCGGGATAGAGGGTCTTATAGCGAACCCGGGCATTATTGACACGAATCAGATAAGCCTGAGTTTCAGGGAAGGTAATCGCATTATGGAGTGACGTGTTCTGCTGCGCCCATCCGTCGACATTGCCCATACCGGCGTTATAGGCGGCAATGGCACTGTCAGTCGACCCGTTAAAATACGCTAGAAGATACGAAAGATACGCACAGCCAAACTCGATATTCGTAGCCGGATCGTTAAGGTTGTCGGCCGAATACTCGTCACCGTCGACAAGGCCCTTGGCGATCATATCCTGAGCAGTCACGGGCATCAGCTGCATCAATCCCTGAGCACCCTGATTCGATTCGGCCTTGGGATCCCAATTCGATTCAGACTTAATGACAGCGCACACCAGATACGGATCCAGATTATGCGAAATACTGGATTGCTTTACATATGCCTCGTAGTCAATCGGATACAGCGGCTTAAAGAAAACAGCAGGAGCATACGAGTAGACGAGCGAAATAAGGCCGAAGACGAACACAACGGCAAGTGGCGCCACGCGATACCACGTAAAGAAACGTGCCTTAGGCATCGGCCTCCTCCTTATCCGGAGTATCTATAAACCCGTGGCATGCAAGCCATGAGTCAAGCTGCTCAAAGAGCGAATTATCGGCTGCCGAATTATCAATCACCGTTGTAGCGAGATTGCACAGCGCAGACTCATCGGGCTGGCAAGCAGAACGGGCATCGAAATCAGATGGCTCCATGCCACGTTGAATAGCGCGCTCGCGACGAACTGACAAAGGGGCGCTAATGACCAGAATTTCATCAGCCAAGCCAAATGCATCCTCAAAACCAGTCGGAGCTGAAACCTCGACCACCGCAAAGGGATAACGGGGAGATGAAACCGTACAACAAACCGGATCGAGAATCCTAAGCGAAAGCTGTTCAATCAGAACGGGATGCACGATGCCATTGAGCCGTGCGACCGAATCAGGAGAAGCGAAAGCTCGAGAAGCGAGGATACTGCGGCGAATGCCGCCTTCCTCATCCAAAATGTCCCAACCGAATTCATCCGCGAGAGCATTGACGATATCAGAGCCCGGCACATACAGCGATTTTGCAAGCTCATCCAGATCGATAAGCAAAGCGCCACAAGATTCGAAATAGCGGCAGGCAGTCGACTTACCAGAAGCAATATTGCCCAAGACAAATACGGTAAACATCAAGCCCTCCCTAACGCCAATGCGAGTAATTATCGCTCAAATACACTAGAGGGACTCAAAATACAGCCAAACAGTAAGAGCACATACGGGGGAGCTATGTCCCAAAGCACAACGTGTATATAACGCAAAAAAAGGGGGAGGCCGCGAGGCCTCCCCCTTCTCGATTCAAGCGTACGGCTCGGTGCCGTCCACCGGTCAGCGGCGCCCTGGCCTCCCACG
>URRB01000019.1 GCA_900550195.1 uncultured Collinsella sp. | reverse complement strand
AGATTGTCCAAATGCGGCCCGCGCAGCGTCGAGCGGTTACGGCGTTTGGTAAAACGCCGTAACTTAATAAGTTTGGTACCTTGACATTGATTTCTCACGCTCCTAAATTGGTTAGGCACAAAACAATTTCACTACCTAACTAAAGAAAGGAGCGAAGATTAGATATGCGTGTTGAACCACTCGCCTATCCGCATGAACCCGGCGGCGACCCCTCACGGCCAGCAGACGAGCCCGAGACCCAGTCCGACAAAGACCGTCTCGCCAAGCGAATCCTCAATGGGCTGGGGTTTTGCGGCCATTACATGCATTTTCACGGCGGCGGCATATCTGGCAAGGCGCCTATTGTCTGCCTACTCGCCAAGCAGCCGACCGGCGAGCTGTCCCAACAGGAGCTCGGCATGCACTTCGACCTCAAGCCGGGGTCCCTTTCCGAGATTCTGTCCAAGCTCGAACTGGGCGGTCTTATCGAGCGCAGTCGCAATCCCAAAGACCGTCGGCAGCTCACCATCCGCCTGACCGATGCGGGATGGGAAAAGGCCCGCGTTGAGCAGGCAGCCCGCATTCGCTTTAGAGAGCAGGCCTTTAGTGCCCTCACCCACGACGAGCGTGAACAGCTCGCCGAGATGCTCGAGAAAATCCGCGTAACCTGGGAGGAACTGGATGATTAAAACCCTTATGGGCAGCATCCGCGATTACATGAAGGTCACGATCGCCACGCCGCTGCTGGTGCTTGGCGAGGTAATCTGCCAGATGATGATCCCGTTTATCACCGCCGACATGATCGACGCCATCAAGGACGGCACCGCCGTTACCGAGATGCTGCCCACCGCCGGCCTTCTCGTACTCATCGCGCTGACGTCACTCGCCTTTGGCGCCGCTGCGGGCATCACCTGCAGCCATGCCAGCTGCGGCTTTGCCAAGAACCTGCGTCGCGACCTGTTCTACAAGATCCAGACGTTCAGCTTCGCCAACATCGACGAGCTCTCGAGTTCCTCGCTCGTCACGCGCCTCACCACCGACATCAACAACGTGCAGCAGGCCTTTATGATGCTCATCCGCATCGCCGTGCGCTCGCCGCTGGTGCTGGTCTTTGCCTTTACCATGGCATACGCCATGGGCGGCAGCGTCGCCATGGTCTACCTGGTCATCATTCCGCTGCTGGGCTTTGGCCTGTTCTTTATCATCTATAAGGTGCGCCCGATCTTTACCCGCGTGTTCCGCAAGTACGACGCGCTCAACGAATCGGTCGAGGAAAACGTCACCGGCATGCGCGTGGTCAAGAGCTACGTGCGCCAGGACTACGAGAAGGAGAAGTTCGCCACCGCCGCGCGCGACGTCCAGATGGACTTCACCCGCGCCGAGAAGTTGCTCGCCTTCAACAACCCCATGATGAACATCTGCGTCAACGGCGCGTTCGTCGTCATCATCTACCTGGGCTCCAAGCTCATCATCACGAGCCAGGGCACCCTGTTCGATGTGGGCCAGCTCTCCTCCATCTTTACCTACGGCTTCCAGATTCTGATGAGCCTAATGCAGCTGTCGATGATCTTTGTCATGGTGACCATGGCAGATGAGTCGGCGCACCGCATTACCGAGGTGTTGGCCGCCGAGCCCACGATCGCTAACCCGACCGAGCCCGTGCACGAGGTTGCCGACGGCTCCATCGACTTCGATCACGTGAGCTTTAAGTATTCCGAGCATGCCCGCCGCCAGGCGCTCGACGATATCGACCTGCATATTAAGAGCGGCGAGACCATCGGCATTATCGGTGGCACCGGCTCGGCCAAGTCGACGCTCGTGAACCTGATCGCCCGTCTGTACGATGTCACGGAGGGCACCGTGCGCGTCGGCGGCGTGGACGTGCGCGACTACGACCTGGACGCGCTGCGCCACCAGGTAGCCATGGTCCTGCAGAAAAACGTGCTGTTTAGCGGCACCATCGCCGAGAACCTGCGCTGGGGCGACCCGAACGCCACCGACGAGGAAGTCCGCGAGGCCGCACATCTGGCCTGCGCCGACGAGTTTGTCGACGGCTTCCCCAAGGGCTACGACACCTGGATCGAGCAGGGCGGCTCCAACGTTTCCGGCGGCCAGAAGCAGCGCCTGTGCATCGCGCGTGCCCTGCTGCGTCGCCCCAAGATCTTGATCCTGGACGACTCCACGAGCGCCGTCGACACCAAGACCGACGCCAAGATCCGCGAGGGCCTGGCGAGCTACCTGCCCAACACGACCAAGCTCATCATCGCCCAGCGCATCAGCTCCGTGCAGGACGCCGACCGCATCATCGTCATGGAGGGCGGCCGCATCAAGGACATCGGCAACCACGATGAGCTGCTCAAGACGAGCGAGATCTACCGCGAGACCTTTACCTCGCAAAATAAGATGAGTGCCGAAGGCGAGGACGCGGGCGAGACCGCCGCAGCCGACACCGAGGCATCCGCACCGCAAGCTCAGACCCAGGAAGGAGGCGAGGCACATGAGTAAGGCCGCTACCGCCGAGCGCGCGCGCAACCGCAAGGGCGGCACCATGACGCGCCTGATCAAGATGCTCTTTGGCTTCTACCCGGTGCTTTTGCCCCTCGTCGTCGCCGGCGTTGTGCTCTGCGCCATCATCAATTCCATCGGCGCGACGTTTCTCCAGAGCGCGCTGCAGGTCATTAGCGAATCGTGGCAGTCGGGCGACTGGACGGCCGCGCAGCCCAAGATCTTGAAGCTCGTGACCACCCTCGGCTGCATCTATGCCGTGGGCATCGCCTCCTCGCTCTTCTGGAACCGCGCCATGGCCGTCATCACGCAGGGCTCGCTCGAGAAGCTGCGCGAAAAGATGTTCAACCGCATGCAGGACCTGCCGATTCGCTACTTCGACACGCACCAGCGCGGCGACATCATGAGCCACTACACCAACGACATCGACACGCTGCGTCAGATGATCAGCCAGTCGCTGCCCAACCTGCTCATGACGATCATCGTCATCGTCACCGTGTTCTTCATCATGCTGTATTACAGCGTGTGGATGTGCCTGGTCATCATTGCCGGCGTCGCCTTTATGACCTTTATGACCAAGCTGCTCGGCTCCAACTCCGCGCGCTTCTTTATCGCGCAGCAGACCGAGCTCGGCGTGGTCGAGGGCCATATCGAGGAGGTCATGAACGGCCAGAAAGTCGTCAAGGCGTTCTGTCACGAGTCCGCTGCCGAGGCCGATTTTGACGAGCGCAACGAGAAGCTCTTCGAGGTCTCGCAGAAGGCCAACATGTACGCCAACATCCTCATGCCGACCCTCGGGAACCTGGGCGACTTGCTCTACGTGCTGGTCGCGCTGACCGGCGGCATCTTCCTGGCGCTGGGCGTGCCCAACCTGAGCCTCTCGGGCATGGCGCTCTCCATCGCCGTCGTGGTGCCGTTCCTCAACATGACCAAGCAGTTCTGCGGCCAGATCGGCCAGATCTCGCAGCAGATCAACGCCGTGGTCATGGGCCTTGCCGGCGCCGAGCGCATCTTTGAGCTGCTCGACGAGGAGCCCGAGGCCGACGAGGGCTACGTGACGCTCGTCAACGCACAGGTGAACCCCGAGACCTGGCAGCTCGAGGAAGCCGACCACCGCACCGGCATGTGGGCATGGAAGCACCCGCACCGCGCGACCGGCGAGATCGAGTACGTGCCGCTGCGTGGTGACCTGGTCATGGATAACGTGGACTTTGGCTATACGCCCGACCACGAGGTGCTGCACGGCGTGTCCGTATATGCCAAGCCGGGCCAGAAGGTCGCGTTTGTCGGTGCCACCGGTGCCGGTAAGACGACCATCACCAACCTCATCAACCGCTTCTACGACATTGCCGACGGCAAGATCCGCTACGACGGCATCAACGTCAACAAGATTCGCAAGTCCGACCTGCGTCGCTCGCTGGGCGTGGTGCTGCAGGACGTGAACCTGTTCACCGGCACCGTGATGGACAACATCCGCTACGGCAACCTGGACGCCACCGACGAGGAGTGCATCAAGGCGGCCAAGCTCGCGGGAGCGGACGACTTTATCACCCGTCTGCCCGACGGCTACGACACCATGCTCACCGGCAACGGCGCGCAGCTGTCGCAGGGCCAGCGCCAGTTGATCTCGATTGCGCGCGCCGCCGTCGCCGATCCGCCGGCGATGATTCTGGACGAGGCCACGAGCTCCATCGACTCCCGCACCGAGGCAATCGTGCAGGCGGGCATGGACAAGCTCATGGAGGGTCGCACGACGTTTGTCATCGCGCACCGCCTCTCCACCGTGCGTAACTCCGATGCGATCATCTGCCTGGACCACGGCCGCATCATCGAGCGCGGCAACCACGACGAGCTGATCGCCAAGCGCGGATACTACTATCAGCTCTACACCGGAGCGTTTGAGCTGGAGTAGATCTGGCAACCCGGAACTACGCCGCAACGCATAAGCCCCCGCAGTTCATATGAGCTGTGGGGGCTTTTTTCATGCCAGCCGGAAACCGTATCCCACTTTTCGGGCCCAGAATGGGATGCCGTTTCCCGCTGGACCCCCTCCGGGAAACGGCATCCCATTTCAAGGGAGTAAACCGGGATGTAGTTTCCCCTAACGGCACCTTTGGGAAGCCGCATCCCACTCTAGACGCACAAAACGGGATGAGCTTTCCCATGGTGATCCAAGACCAGAAGCATGTCCGATAGCGCAGCCAGGTCAAGAACAACAAGGCAAGCGTCACGCCAATTTGGACGAGCGTCTGCTGCAGTTTGAGGCTGCTGGCCCATATGGTAGAGTTAACCACCCATGAATTTCAGCACACTGCGTGCTACCTGCTCTTTTGTCATTTAGGGGAGTGAACTTGTGAATACTTCTGTCGCCAAGAAGGCCAGCCAGGCGGTGCGCCTGCTCATGATGGTGCTCACGGCAGTTCTCATCTTCTTCTTCATCAATGTTATGCTGCTCGTCTCCGATATCCAGGGCACGGCGCGCGTGGTCAATTACGCCGGTCTGGTGCGCGGTACCACGCAGCGAATCGTTAAGCTCGAGGACGCGGGCCAGCCTCAAGATGACCTGCTCAAAGCCGTGGATTCATACATCAACGGCTTGCGTTACGGAAGTGACGACCTCAACCTCGTCCGTCTCGACGACGATGAGTATCAGGCAAAGATGACCGAGCTTGCAAATTATTATGATGAGCTTTGCGCCGAGATTAGCCGCGTGCGCGAAGTCGGCTACGAGAGCACCGACATCATCTCCATGAGCGAGGAGTTCTTTGGCATTTGCGACGATGCTACGCGACTCGCAGAGGACTACTCTCAGGAGAAGGCGTCGGCGCTCAACTATCTCGAGGGCTTGGTGATCATCGACATCGTGGGCTTGGTGGCGACCTTTGCGGTCGAACTTGTTCGCGCGGTGCGCACTGCCGCGCTCAACCGCGAGCTGCAGAGCAAAGTCTATCTCGACGAAGCCACAGGACTGCCCAATAAGAATAAGTGCGAGGAGATCTTGGGACAGGAGCATCCCGTTTCCGCTGAACCGCCCGTTGCGCTGTGCGTCTTCGATCTTAACAATCTGCATATGGTCAATAACAACTTCGGCCATGAGAAGGGCGATGAATACATTCGCTCTTTTGCCCAACAACTGGGAAGTGTGGCGTCGGAGACGTGCTTTGTGGGTCGCGACGGCGGCGATGAGTTTATCGCGGTGCTGTGGGATGCCGACCGAGCCGCTGTGGAATCCTGTCTCGCTCGGGTTCGTGCGAACGTGAACGAGTATTCCGGGGCTCACCCCGACATGCCTATCCGCTATGCGGTGGGCTACGCGCTTTCCAGTGATTTTGATGAACCGCCTATGATGCGTGAGCTCTTTTCTCAGGCCGACAAAAACATGTACATCGACAAGAACCGCGTAAAGACAGCCGAGGCAGCCGGGCCGCAACGCGAGGACCGCTAAACCCGTAGCAAAGGGTAGCTAATTTGGGACGGGACTCTTTTGGCTATTTGAGAAGTTGTGCCATGGCGTTGACGAATTTTTGTACTTGGAGGGTGGGCTCGAGCGGATAGTGCAAAAAGACCGGCACCTCTCGCCCGCACAGGAACGGCACGCCCACAAAGGCCGGGTGCACCCCCGACCATGCGCCGCAGGTGAGCACCGCGTCGCCCTTTTCCTCTGCCTCGTTAAAGAGCGCAAAGTCAAAGCTGTCCACGTCGATCACGTCTACGCCGCCGTCGGCCAACAGATCGATACGCAGGCTGTCCATAGCGTCGTTGCCGTGGCGGAGCACGCGCAGACGCATACCCTCCAAGTCGGCGACCGTAATGCGATTCTTGCGCGCCAGCGGGCTCGTGCGCGGCAGGTCGATATAAAACGGCACGTTGACAATGCGGAGCTTTTGGCAGGCGTCACCCCAGCGCGGGGTCGAAAAACTCGACTGCACCACATCGACCTCACGACCGAGGCTGCGCATGACGGTCTCGCGCTCGTCATAGAGGTCGCTTACCGGCACGATCTCAAATCGCAGCGACGGTTCCAGCTCGTGTACGCCCGACCACATCGACAGCGTTTGGCGCCCCGGGCACATCATCGACACACCCAGATGCACAGCACCGCCATCGCCCGCCGCGCGTCGGGCGCGGCGCAGCGCGTCCTCGGACTGCCGCATGATCGAGCGCGCGTCGTCCACCAGCAGAGCGCCCGCCGGCGTCACCTTAACACCCGAATGCGAGCGCTCGAACAACGTGATGCCAAACTCGGCCTCGAAACCCGACACCTGTTTGACGAGCGCCGGGGTCGACACGCGCAATTTTGCCGCCGCACGTGAGAAGCTTCCCAGCTCCGCGGCGGCCGATATGGCCTCGAGTCGTCGATCGTACACGTCAATCTCCCGTTTCCAGACGCATGGCAATGAACTGCCGAAGGGGGTCGTTTTGGCAGGTCACGCGCTCAATTGAGAAAAAACTGCATCACACAGTGTAAACCTACGGTTAATACTATTCTAACAAATATGCAATTCACCTGCGCAAATGCAAAGCATACGATAACCTGCGAAAACCACGTGGGTCGATTAATGGGAACGGCCCACCGGGAGGCACAAGAAGGGAAGTTCCTATGAGCAACTGGCTTAAGCTCGAGGGCGATGTCTGCGCCGTGACCGGCGCACTCGGCGGTATGGGCGTCGAGATTTGCCGCGAGTTCGCCCGCAACGGCGCCAACGTCGTCCTGCTCGACCTGGACGAGGAAAAGGTCAAGGCCGCAGCCGCCGACCTCGCCGCCGAGTTTGGCATCCACGCCGAGGGTTACAAGATGAACGCCACCGATGAGGCCGAGGTTCAGGCCGCCGTCGACGCCACCATCACCGACTTCGGCCGCGTCGACGTCCTCGTCAACACCGCCGGCATCCTGCGCTTCGCCGCCATGGAGGACCTGCCGCTGAGCGACTGGGAGCAGGTGCTCAACGTCAACCTCACCGGCTACTTCATCACCTCGCAGCGCTTTGGTCGCGAAATGATCAAGGCCGGCCAGGGTCGCCTGGTGCACATCTCGACCGTTGCCAGCCACTCCCCCGAGACGTTCTCGGGCGTGTACAGCTCCACCAAGGCGGGCGTCAACATGATGTCCAAGATGCTGGCTGCCGAGTGGGGCCCCTACGGCGTGCGCTCCAACTGCGTCGAGCCCTGCTTCGTTAAGACCCCGATGTCGGCCAACTTCTACGCCGACCCCGAGGTCGAGAAGAGCCGCAGCCGTCTGATCGCCACGCGTCGCATCGGCGAGGTTAGCGATATCGCCAACGCCGTCATGTTCCTGGCGTCCAAGCGCTCGGACTTTACCACCGGCGACGCCATCAAGGTCGACGGCGGCTTCTCCAACATGATGGGCGACCTCACCGCCAAGCCCGGCGGCCGTCGCGCATATGCCGACAACTACCTTAAGAACAAGGGCGTCGAGCTCTGGTCCGATGAGTCCGGCGTCGCAAAGCCGACTGACCAGTAAACCAACCCGACAGGGAGGACCCGCGGACACGCCTGTTCCTCCCCCGTATCGATTAGAAAGAGTCCAATGGCTTCCACCAACTCCAACAAGGGTCGCGCCGTCGTGCTTTCCGCCGCGTGCGTCACCATGTTCTTCATCAGCTCCATCGCGCTGTATTCCGTCGTGAGCAAGAACCTGCTCGCCGTCTACCCCGAGTGGTCCAGCGCTCTTACCTGGGCCTTCCCGGTCTTTCAGACCATCATGGCTGTGACGGGCATCTTCGCCGGCCGTATCTCCGATAAGATCGGCCCGCGTAACGTCGTGATCGCCGCCGCCGTGTGCTACGGCCTGGGCTGGTTCATGTCCGGCACCGTCACCGAGCCGTGGCAGTTCTACCTGTGGTTCTCGCTCGTCGCCGCCATCGGCAACGGCCTGGGCTACAACCCCGCGCTCACCACCGGTCAAAAGTGGTTCATCGACAAGAAGGGTCTCGCCTCCGGCATCACCCTGGCCGCTTCGACCGCCGGTCCCGCCGTGCTGTCCCCGGTGCTCGCCTCGCTGCTCATCCCGAGCCTGGGCATCTTTGGCGCCCTTAAGGCGCTCGGCGTCATCTTCTTTGTGATGATCGCCGCCTCCGCCCTGTTCCTGAAGGCCCCCGAGGCCGGTTGGCTGCCCGAGGGCTTCGAGGCCCCCAAGGGTGGCGCACATGCCGGCACCTTCGGTGACCTCACCCCGGGCGAGATGGTCAAGACCCCGCGCTTCTGGGTCCTCATCGTCACCTTCGCCTTTGCCGCCACCGCGGGCACCCTGCTCGTGGGCAAGGTTGCCTCCATCGCCGCCGTCCAGCTCTTCGCCGACCCCACGAGCGCCGCGGCCGTCGCCCTCGGCGGCGTGGTGGTCTCCGCCAACACCTGCGCCAACCTGGTTGGCCGTCTGTCCTTTGGCCAGATCATCGACAAGCTCGGCGCCTATAAGTCGCTGCTCATCAGCCTTGTCGTCACCATCATCGCACTCGTCATCATGTCGATGAGTTTTACGCAGAGCATGTTCTTTGTGGCGCTCGCCCTGCTCGGCTTTAGCTTTGGCGCCCTGCTCGTCATCTACCCGCCGCTCACCGGTGGCGCCTTCGGTACCAGCAACATCGGCGTCAACTACGGCATCATGTTCTTGGGCTACGCCGCCTCTACCTGGATCAGCCAGCCCATCACTGCCGTGCTGTATCACGCCGAGGCCGGCAGCGCCGCCTACCAGCAGTCCTTCTACGGCGCCATCGTGATCGCCGCCATCGCCGTCGTGCTCACCGTCTACATGATGGTCTCCGACAGCAAGAAGAAGTCCGCCTAGTTTTACCGATGCGGCAAAGGGACTGTCCCTTTGTCGCATTCTACCAGCCACCAGCATTAAGGAGTCGAAATGTCTGAGCTCAACCCCGTCCGCATTGCCGTTATCGGCGCCGGCGCCATGGGCCGCAACCACATCCGCTTTGTTACCGAGGAGCCCGAGGCCGAGCTCGTCGCCATCGCCGACGCCTTTGAGGGCGCCCGCGCCACGGCCGAGGCCGCCGGCGTGCCGTTCTTTACCGATCCCGCCCAGATGATGGACGAGGTCAAGCCCGAGGCCGTCATCATCGCCACGCCCAACGACCTGCACCTGGGCGTTGCCCGCGAGGCCGTCAAGCGCAACATCGTGCCGCTGGTCGAAAAGCCGATCTCCAACGACCTCGAGGATGCCCAGGCCTTCGCCGCCGAGGCCGAGACCGCCGGCGTGCCCGTGCTCGTGGGTCAGCACCGTCGCCACAACCCCTTCGTCAACAAGGCCAAGGAGATCATCGAGTCCGGCGAGCTGGGCAAGCTCACCGTGTCGAGCTTCCACTACATGATCTATAAGAACGACGAGTACTTCGATGTCGAGTGGCGCCGCAAGAAGGGTGCCGGCCCGATCCTGGTCAACCTGGTGCACGACGTCGACCTGCTCCGCTACCTGCTGGGCGAGCCCGTTGCCGTCCAGGGCATGCAGTCCAGCGCCGCCCGCGGTTTTGAGACCGAGGACTCCGCCGTGGTCAACGTCCGTTTTGCCGACGGCGCGCTCGCGAGCATGACCATCTCCGACGCCACCGCCAGCCCCTGGAACTGGGAGGCGACCGCTCGCGAGGACCCGCAGTACCGTCCCTTCGACGCCGACGCCTACTTCATTGGCGGTACCAAGGGCGCTCTGTCGCTACCCCGCCTGCACCAGTTCTCCTACGACGGCGCCTCCAACTGGCACAAGCCGCTGCAGATGGAGATTCCGGCCGTGGACCCGGCGCTGCCGCACAAGATGCAGCTCAAGCACTTTGTGAAGGTTGTCCGCCGTGAGGTCGAGCCCGTCGTGACCCCCGCCGACAACGTCAAGACGCTCACGCTTCTCAACGCCATCAAGGAGGCCGCCGAGACCGGCCAGCTCGTCGAGCTGTAATGCTTTAGGGCGGGCCGCGGCAGAAACCCCATGCCGAAACCTTCGGTCCGCCACCAACAAGCCCCTCTTCTTTGCCCCGCGAGCAGCCTCCTGCCCGCGGGGCTTTTTGGTACTTCGCCGACGATTTTCTAAAGCGGGGGCCATTTTGCACCTCCGTTCGATTCGTTCGCCACGAAATGGGCCTATCTACTACGTTTAACCGATTACCCTCAACCATGCCGAATTTCGTAAAATCAAAACCGCAGATAGACGGGTTGCGTATTTTCGGAAAAACCAGGTATGGTCGACCCATGCGGTTCAAACGTAGTAGATAGGCCGTTTTCATGGCGCGGCCTCAAAACAGTCTTTTGGGGCGGGTGGTATCCTTGGTAGCCCTGTGCTGCAAACGCACCTTAAACGCAAGGAGTCCCATGGATCTTATCGCCCAGCTCGCCCGCGAGCTCAATCTTAAGGCCGTCAACGTCGAGGCGGCCGTCAAGCTCATCGACGAGGGCAACACCATCCCCTTCATCTCGCGCTACCGCAAGGAAGCCACGGGCGGCATGGACGACGTCGCCCTGCGCGCGCTCGACGAACGCCTGTCCTACCTGCGCAACCTTGAGCAGCGCAAAGAGGACGTCATCCTGCTCATCGACTCCCAGGGCAAGCTCACGCCCGAGCTCGAGCAGCAAATTCGCGAGGCCACGCAGCTCCAGCGCGTCGAGGACCTCTACAAGCCCTACCGCAAAAAGCGCATGACCCGCGCGCAGAGGGCTCGCGAGGCCGGCCTGGAGCCGCTCGCCAATATGATCATCGTGCAGGCGTCGGCCAAGGGCAGCGCACTCGACGCCGCCGCGGCCTACGTTAACGAAGAGGCGGGCTTCGACACGCCCGAGAAGGCGCTCGCCGGTGCCGCCGACATCGTGGCGGAAACCGTAGCCGAAGACCCCGAGAACGTCGCCGACCTGCGCGCCTTTACACAAAACACCGCCGACATCGTCGTCGAGGCCACCGATCCCGCCGAGAAGACTCCCTACGAGCCTTACTACAGCTATGACGAGCCGCTGCGCCGCATCCCCAACCACCGCGTGCTGGCTATCGACCGCGGCGAGCGCGAGGGCAAGCTCCGCGTGCGCGTGAACGTCGACGGCGCCGCCACCACGGCGCGCCTCGGCAACCGCTGGCCCCGCCGCCAAGGCGTCTTCGCCCCCGTCTTTGACGCCGCCATCGCCGACGGCTACAAGCGCCTCATGGCTCCCTCGCTGGAGCGCGAGGCCCGCGCCAAGCTCACCGTCCGCGCCCAGACCGAGGCCATCAACGTCTTTGCCAAGAATCTAGAGGGCCTGCTCTCGGCACGCCCCGTCCGTGGCGCCCGCGTGCTGGCGCTCGACCCGGGCTACCGCACCGGCTGCAAGGTCGCCGTCATGGACGAAACCGGCAAGCTGCTCGACCACGGCGTGGTCTACCCCACCAAGCCGCGCCACGACGTCGCCGGCACCAAGCGCGAGCTCGCCCGCCTCGTCAAAAAGGACGGCGTCAACACCATCGTCATCGGCAACGGCACCGCCAGCCGCGAGACCGAGGAAGTCGTCTCGGAGTTCATTGCCGAGCAGGCGCCATCCTTGCGCTATACGATCGTGAACGAGGCCGGCGCGTCGGTGTACTCCGCCTCCGAGCTCGCGAGCCAAGAGTATCCCGACCTGGACGTCACCGTGCGCGGCGCCATGAGCCTGGGCCGCCGCCTGCAGGACCCGCTGGCCGAGCTCGTCAAGATCCCGCCCCAGTCTATCGGCGTGGGTCAGTACCAGCACGACCTTGACCAGGCCGAGCTTTCGCGCACCCTGGGCCACGTGGTCGAGGACGTTGTCAACCGCGTGGGCGTCGACGTGAACACCGCAAGCGCGAGTGTGCTGGGCTACGTGTCGGGCATCACGCCGAGCGTGGCCAAGAACATCGTGGCATACCGCGAGGAAAACGGCGCCTTTACCGATCGCCGCCAACTCAAGAAGGTCCCCAAGCTGGGACCCAAGGCATATCTCAACGCCGCGGGCTTCCTGCGCATCAGCGGCGGCAAGAATCCGCTCGACGCCACGAGCGTCCACCCCGAGAGCTACGAGGTGGCCACGTCCGTCCTGGAGCGCGCTGGCGTGGCGGCCAGCGAGCTCGGCCGCGGGGGCGTGCCCGATATCGAGCGCCGCCTGGGCAGCATCTCGGCACTGGCAAGCGACCTGGACTGTGGCACTCTGACGCTCATTGACATCGTCAACGAGCTCAAGAAGCCCGGCCGCGACCCGCGCGACGACGCGCCCGAGGTGGTCTTTAGTCGCTCGGCGCTTTCTATCGACGACCTGAAGCCCGGTATGGAACTCAAGGGCACGGTGCGCAACGTCGTCGACTTTGGCGCCTTTGTCGACGTAGGCGTGCACCAGGACGGCCTCGTGCACGTCTCCAAGCTGGCCAACCACTTCGTCAAGCACCCGAGCGACGTGGTGCGCGTCGGCGACACGGTCAAGGTATGGGTGGAGAAGGTCGACCGCGACCGCAAAAAGATCTCCCTCACTATGGTGCAGGGCAAGTAAACGCCTAAAGCAAGGGTTCCCCCGGTAGCGATGTGCAAAATCGCGAGTATTCTGCAAATTCCGCTGTTCCGGACGCCCCCGCAGAGACGATAAAGTCAAAAACAGCCCCCGTTTTGGCGCCACCAGAGCCAAAACGGGGGCTGTTCCGTGCTTCAATCAACTGGTAAAAGCCTTTACCCTGCTGAATACTCTCAATTTTGCACGTCGCTAAAGGGGGTACCTTTGCCTGCGGCAGGATATGGAAGCCAAGTACCAACTTGCCAGCGAGCCCGTGTCGGCAGCCCCGGCCTTTCCTTTGCCTAGCGCGACCCTCGCAAAGCGCGTGAGCGATAGGGAAAGGAAAGGCCGGGGCGAACAGCCCACGACACAGTCGGTGTTCGCGTTACGGCAGGATATGGAAGCCGAGCGAGGCGATGTCCTTGGCAAAGCCGCGGACGGTGTCGAGCGAGACCTCGTACGGGTCGCGGCCGATGTTCTTGCGCTTGGCCAGGATGCTGTTGGGCACCGTGATGATCTGGCAGCCGCAGGCCTCCGCCTGGTAGATATTGATGAGCTCGCGCGTGGACGCCCACAGAACCTCGCAGTTGGGCTTGGCGGCGGCCTTCTCGACCGACTCCGTCATAAACGGAATGGGGTCGACGCCGGTATCGGCGATACGGCCGGCAAAGAGCGAAATGATGGACGGGGTCTCGGCGTCAACGGTCTCGACCATCTCGTCGACCTGCTCGGGCGTAAAGATGGTGGTGACATTGACCTTGATGCCGTCGGCCGAAAGCTTGCGCACCAACTCGGCGGTGGACTCGCCCTTGGTGGTCACGCACGGAATCTTGACGTAGACGTTCTCGGCCCAGGTAGCAATCTCGCGGGCCTCGACCTCCATGGTCTCGACGTCATCGGCAAAGACCTCAAACGACACGGACACATCGGTGATGTGGGCTAGGACCTCCTTGGCAAACGCGCGGTAATCCGTCACGCCGCCCTTCTTCATAAGGGACGGGTTGGTCGTGAAACCCTGAACGTTGCCGTTCTCGTACATGTCGAGCATGCCCTCGAGGTTTGCACCGTCAGCGAACACCTTGATTGCCATCTGCCTGATTCCTTTCGTTTGCATAAGGCCGGTAAACTGCTAAACACTTTACCTATGTTTATCAAGGCGTGAACTGCGGGTTTTTATCTTCTCGGCGAACGGTTTTACGGTTTTACCATTTTTATATCGACACCCCAGCAGCAAAACGTTTTTGCCATTCATTGCGTTTGATTCCGCTCACGGCGCAGAGACGATGCTTCGTCAATACGTTTTCACAACCACTTCAAAACAAAAAGCGGTGACGCCTCATTTGAGACGTCACCGCTTCCGTGTAGGAGCCGGTTATCGGAGCTCCGCCCGATTAGGGCTTAAAGTGTGCCTGGATTACTCTTCCTCAACGTGGTTGATCACAGCGCCCTTGGTGTGGATGAAGTTGGGGACAAAGGCGACGATCAGAAGGACAGCGAGAATCGCGTAGACACCGGTGGTACCGAAGGCCTCGGCAGCGCGGCCGAGCGTAATACCAATAACGGAGAAGTCGAAGTCGCCGAACGTAGTGTTCTTGAAGCCGAAGACGTCAAGAACAGGCAGGAGCAGAGCAGGGGCAAAGGTGATGAGCAGGCCGTTGACGAAAGCGCCAAGAGCTGCACCCTTGCGGCCACCGGTAGCATTGCCGTAGATGCCGGCGGTAGCACCGCAGAAGAAGTGAGGAACCATGCCCGGGATGATGAAGATACCGAGGGTAGCGCCCACGATGAACATACCGACCACGCCACCGATAAAGGAAGCGACAAAGCCGAGAATGACGGCGGTGGGAGCGTAGGGGAAGAAGACGGCGCAGTCGACGGCGGGGATGGCACCGGGGATCAGCTTGTTGGAGATGCCCTGGAAGGCCGGGACCAGGTCGGCGAGAATCATGCGGACGCCGTTGTAGACGATGGTGACGCCGACG
Organism: uncultured Collinsella sp.; assembly: GCA_900550195.1. Taxonomy (GTDB): domain Bacteria; phylum Actinomycetota; class Coriobacteriia; order Coriobacteriales; family Coriobacteriaceae; genus Collinsella. The sequence goes on along the minus strand of URRB01000019.1, from coordinate 32,941 downwards.
GCGAAGGACAGAGCACAGGTCAGGGCGTAAACAATCACGTTGTCGCCGCCAGCAGTCTCAGTAACAACCGCAGGATCTGCGATGTAAGCGGCAAAAGCAGTCACCAGGTAGAAGAAGGCCATGGTAAGAGCCGTGGAGATGGTGGTGTCGCGCAGGAAGGCATACTTCTCGGGAACCTCGATCTTCTCTGTGCTGTTCTCCTCGGCGTCCTTAGCAAACAGCGTACCGACTGCAGCGGAGATATAGTAGGCAAGCGAGCCGAAGTGACCCATGGCGATCTCGTCGCCATCGGTAACCTTCTCGGTGAAACGCTGGCCGACGGCGGGAAGCATGGCGCTCACGAGGCCCAGGAACATACCGCCCACAATGATAAGCTGGACATCCTCGAAGCCAGATGCCTGCAGAACAGCAGACAGCAGGCAAGCCATGAACATGCTGTGATGGCCCGTCAGGAAGATGTACTTAAACTTGGTAAAGCGAGCAATGATAATGTTCACGACGTAGCCGAGAATCAGGATCATCATGGTCTGAACGCCGAGGACGCTCTGGGCCATCGAAACGACGACCTCGTTGTTGGGCACGACGCCGGTGATGTGGAAACCGGTCTCGATGAAGGTACCCAGCGGAGCAAGGTTCTCCTGAACAACAGCGGCGCCGGCAGACAGCATGATGTAGCCAAGGATCGGCTTCAGGGTGCCCGTCATCACCTTGTGGGCGGGACGCTTAAGCGCGACAAGGCCGACAAAAGCGAACAGGCCCATAATCCATGCTGGCTTGGTCAGAATCGATTGGATAAACTCAAGTATGGGAAGGATGACTTGCATCTGGGCTTCCTTTCTTTTTAACGTGGGCGCGTTTCCCTCTTCCACAGGGAACCGCCCTTTTTTGTGCCGCTTTAGGCGTTAGCGGCGGCCGCCTTGATTGCCTCGAGGGCGTCTTCGCGGATCTTCTTCTTGTTCACATAGCTGCGAACGATCACGACGTTACCGTGAAGCTCGGGAGCGAGCTCCTTAACGGTGATGAACAGATCCGGATTTGCGGAAGAAGCACCGTTCAGGTCCATAGACTCAACGTCGGCCTTGATGCCCTCCTCCTCGCAAAGCTCCTCGACTTTGCCAGCGAGCATCAGGCTGGACCCGATGCCGTTTCCGCATACGGTGATGATATGCATGGCAACCTTCCTCTCCTACACGTGACGGTTTTCCCGTCTATCCAAAAGCGGCGACGCATCGCCGTGCCATTAAGGCCTAAAAGAATGAACGCATGGTCTCCAGAACTTGCTCGGGCGTATCGCACGCGCTGAGCTTGGCAACGCAGTCCTCATCCTCGAACATCTGCGAAAGCTCCGCCAAGCAGCCAAGATGGGCCTTGGGGTCGGGCGCGCAGATGCCCACGAGCACGTGAACCGGATCGAAATCCTCATGTCCAAACGCAACCGCAGGATCAAGCGTGACGATGCAGATTCCCGCTTCGCTCACGTTGCCATCGGCCTGGGCATGGGGCATGGCGATGCCCTCTTCAAGAACCATATAGGGACCGAATTTGTGAACCGATGAAATCATGGCGTCGACATAGCTCTGGTCGCATTTGCCGGCGTCTACGAGCAATTTGCCGCACGCCTTGATCGCTTCCTCCCAATCGGAGGCCTCGACATGGCAGGCAACAAGCTCGGGCTTAAGAAGATCGGTCAGCATGCTCGCCCCCTACTCCTCGGGCAGGATATGAAAACCAAGCGCCTGAATGTCGCGGGCAAAGCCCTTGACCGTATCAAGCGAGTACTCAAGCAAATCTTTCCCGAAATTCTTGCGCTTGGCAAGAAGGGCATTGGGGACCGTAATGATCTGGCAGCCAACAGACTCTGCCTGGAAGATGTTGAGCACCTCACGCGTGGATGCCCAGAGAACCTCGGCGGCGGGCTTGACGGCAGCCTTCTTTACGGACTCCGCCATGAGGGGCAGCGGATCGACACCGGTATCGGCGATTCGGCCGGCAAAGATAGACAGAATAGAGGGGGTCTCGGCAGAGACGGCATCGACGAACTCGTCGACCTGCTCGGGCGTGAAGATGGTGGTGACATTCACCTTGATGCCATCGGCGGAAAGGCGCTTGACCAGCGCGGCGGTGGACTCGCCCTTGGTGTTGAGCGCCGGAATCTTAACGTAGACGTTGTCCGCCCAGGTTGCGATCTCGCGAGCCTCGGCCTCCATACCAGCCTCGTCGTCGGCGAACACCTCAAAAGAGACCGACACATCGGTGATGTGCTCAAGAACCGTCTTGGCAAAAGCACGGTAGTCAGTCACGCCACCGGCCTTCATAAGGGAAGGATTGGTCGTGAAGCCCTGAACGTTGCCATTGTCGTGCATGTCAAGCATGCCCTCGAGGTTAGCGCCGTCGGCAAACACCTTGATCGCCATGTTGGTCCTTTCTCATCTAGCATTATTGCTATCGAAAGCCTTTTTCTTTGTTTCAAAAGCTTTTCGGCTTTCTTTTATAAACTACTTCAAAAGATATCGAAAGCTCAATTGCCAACTTTCCGTGAACGGTCGATTATCGGGCGTGAACGTATCTCACTTTTTTTCGAACACCTTTCAGGCAAGACTCTTTACTGGCTGTTGCAGGCATTCTGCACGTCAGGCCAACTACTAATTACAAATAAAAGCAAGGCGTGTCATTCATCTCGTTCGCTCGATTTCGCCTTGTTCTTTTCATATCGATACGTTATATTTCGATTACGAAAGGCATTTCTTTTGCCTTTCGTTCAAAAGGAGCGACTTATGGCATCAACTTCAGACCTTTCCCCGGCCGAACGTCAGCGATTTATCATGAACTGGCTGGCCGAAAAGCCAAATATCTCGGTATCCGACATCGTTCGCCGCTTTTCGGTTTCGGAAGTTACCGCGCGACACGACCTCGTCTCGCTGGAATCGGAAGGCAAATTGCGTCGCGTACGTGGCGGAGCGGTATCGCTTTCTCGTTCCAATGCCATTTCGTATCCCGAAGAGCGCATCAATGTCCAAGTCGAGGCCAAGGAGGCAATCGCCGCGACCGCAGCAACTCTTGTTGACGATGGCGACGTTCTGGTGATCGACATCGGCACCACGGCCTTTTACTTCACTAAGGCCCTCATGGACAAACGCGATATCACCATCATCACCGGCGATCTTGCTATCGCAAACTATGCCAGCTTTAATCTGCCCAATGCTTCGGTAGTGCTGTTAGGCGGCTCCGTGCGAAAGGGTCACCTTTATCTCGCGGGCGCGCTAACGCTCGACTGCATGAGCAAGCTTCATGCCGACAAGGCATTTGTCAGCGCGGACGGATTCCATCCCGACCACGGCTTTACCGTCGAGCATGACTTCTCGGCCATGATCAAGAGCATGTATCTGACCAACTCAAACCAGGGCTATATGATGGTTGACCAGGGAAAGTTCAACAAGACCAGTTTTTATCAGTCCGCGCAGATCGATGACCTCGATGGCATCATCGTTGATGGAGACAATGAGGGCATCATGACGGCGGCCATCGAAAGCAGCCGCAGTCATCCCAAGCTCTATTTTGCAAAATAACTCAAATGGCCGGTTCGCCCACATCGAGGGCGAACCGGCCATTTATTAAATCAAGCCGAAGTGGCGCATCGCCGTAACCGTGCCGTCGTGTGCGACGTCGTCGGTTACGTAGTCGGCGACTGCCTTGACCTCGGGCATGGCGTTGCCCATGGCTACAGCCGTCTCGACGGCGGCGAGCATGCTCAGGTCGTTGCCCGAATCGCCAAAGCCAAAGGTGCGCGCGTTGCCGGTGCGGCCCAGATACTCCAGCGCTCGTGCCACGCCCAAGCCCTTGTCGATGCCTTTGGGGCTCAGCTCGCGATTCTGGCCACCGGTGTTGCACAGCTCAAACTCACGATCGATAAAGCCATCATCGTTGGCTACGCGAGCCAGGTCGCACGCGTTAATGCACACCTTGCCTACGCGCAAGCGGCCACCGACGCGCATCTCCTCGGCGCCATGCACCACGGTGGTACCGATCAGAGACGATTCCTCAACACCCGCAGGCTCCAGAGCAAAGGTTGCTCCATTGGTCTCGAAAAAGGCCTCGAATCCTGCCGAGATAATGCGGCGTGCAAGTTCCTCGGTGACATCCTCGTCAAAGCAATCCTCGTGCACCACGCGGCCCTCGACCTCGAGCGTCGCCCCCGCCATGGCAACGATACCCGCCGGGTTCAGCGCACGCAGGCCATCGGCAATCAGCCACAAGGGGCGACCCGTACAGATAAATGCCCGGTGACCCGCATTGCGCAGTCGACCAAATGCATCGACAACAGCCTTCGACGGATGGACTGCATTGAAGTCCTTGTCGGTCATATCGTCGGGATCGAACGACGTCAGCGTGCCGTCCACGTCAAAAAAGAGCACAGCGGATTCGGAGCACGCATCAATCATATGGGTTCCTTTCGAGGATAAGGGCAAACGAAGCATCCATCATATAATGGAGCGACGCAACCAGAGAGGTCACCCATGGAATTTTACGCAAGCTGCCCCGAGGGCTTTGAGTCCGCACTCGCCGATGAGCTTAAACGCCTCGGGCTTTCGCATGTCCGCCGCCTGAAGGGCCGCGCTACGTTTGAGGGCGAGCTCGAAGAAGGCTACCGCGCCTGTCTGTGGTCGCGCCTGGCCAGCCGCGTGTTTGTGGTGCTTGGGCGCTTTGAGGCGCAGGATGCCGACGAGCTGTACGACAGCGTTTACGACATCGCCTGGGAGACCATCATCCGCCCCGGCGCCACCATCGCCATCACCGCCCGCGGCGTGACCGAGCAGCTGCGCAACACGCGCTTCTCGGCCCTGCGCACCAAGGACGCGCTGTGCGACCGTCTGGCCGAGACCACGGGCCGTCGCGCCGATGTCGACGCCGCCGACCCCGATGTTCACCTACTGCTTTCGCTGCGCCAGCGCCGCGCGAGCATAAGCCTGGACCTTTCGGGCGACCCGCTGTTCAAGCGCCTGCCACCCGCCGCGACCCGCGCCGGCGAGGGCGCGCACGTGCTGCGCCCCGACTACGCCGCCCTGGTGCTGGCGCAGGTCGGCTGGACTGCACTGTGCGAGCGCGAGCTGACGGCCGATGATTACGAGAACGAAGCCCTGCCCACGCTGGTCGACGCCTCGTGCGCCGGCGGCGGCCTGCTGCTGGAGGCCGTGAACATTCTGACTGACCGCGCCCCGGGCGCCGCACGCGAGCGCTGGGGCTTTGAGGGCTGGCAGCTGCACGACACCGCTCTGTGGGAGCAGCTGCTTGCCGAGGCGCGCGAGCGCGAGGCGGCAGCGCGCGAGCGCCAGGCGCGCATCGTGGCCGTGGATGTTGACCCCGCCGCCCGCAAGACTGCCGAGCGCATGGTCAAATGTGCCGGCTACAAGCGCTTTGTTGATTTTTGCGCCGCCAAGTCCGCCACCGTGCTGGACCATGCGGGCGCCGTCGCCGGTGCCGCCGTGGTCGCGGATACGACCGAGACACCGCTTTCGCTCATGCACGACGCCATGACCCTAGTCGGCGAGCTGCGCCGCGCGCCCGAGCTTGCCGCGGCGCCGGTCGCCGCGCTCACCCGCGATGGCCTTATGGCCCGCGCGCTCCACGCCGAGCCCGCGCGCTCCATCGCCGTCATGCCCAACAACGAAGAGGCGACCGTCGAAGTCTGGCCTTCGCTCGACCACGCCGCCGCAGCGTTTGAGGCTGCGACCAGCGCAAACGCCGAGGGCGAGACCGCGGACGCCGACGACGTCATCAGCGACGAAGCCGCCGACACCTTCATGCCCGAACCTACCGCCACGCTCGACCTGGGTGACGGCAAGCCGCTGCCCGTGCTCATCCCCGAGTCCGAGCAGTTCGCCAACCGTCTGCGCAAGAACGCTCGCCTGCGTCGCAAGTGGGCAAAGCGCGAGGGCGTGAGCTGCTACCGCGTCTACGATGCCGACCTGCCCGATTACTCTGCCGCCATCGATCTGTACGAGGGTTGCCCGCAGACGCCGGGCCGCTGGCTCGTCATTGCCGAATACGCCGCGCCCAAGACCATCGACCCCGCACTGGCCCAGGCCCGTATGCTCGATATTCTGGCCATCGCGCCGCGTATCCTGGATGTTCCGGCCGAGCACGTGCACGCCAAGGCCCGCATGCGTTCGCGCGGCGGCTCGCAGTACGGCAAGCAGGGCGCCGGCAAGGGTGGATCGGGCGAGCGTGCCAACATCGCGCGCCGTCGCCTGCCGCTCATCGAAGAGGGCGGCCTCACCTTTGCCGTCAACTTTGACGACTACCTGGACGTCGGCATCTTCTTGGACCACCGCGTCACCCGCAACCTGGTGCGCGAGCACGCCAAGCAGGCGCGCCGTTTCCTCAACCTGTTCGCCTACACCGGCACTGCCACCTGCTACGCAGCCGACGGCGGCGTCGAGGAGACCGTGACGGTCGACCTCTCGAACACCTACCTGGACTGGGCCGAGCGCAACATGCGCCAGAACGGCTTTGTGGGACCGCAGCATCATTTTGTGCGCGACGACGTGCTCGCCTGGATTCGTGACCAGCGCCAGACGCGCAACCGCTGGGACCTGATCTTTGTCGACCCGCCCACGTTTTCGAACTCGTCCAAGATGGGCCGTCGCACCTGGGATGTCCAGCGCGATCACGTTGAGCTGTTGGCCGGTGTGTCGCGCCTACTCACGCAGGGCGGCCATGCCATCTTTAGCTGTAACCTGCGTGGCTTCCGTCCCGAGACGCGCAAGCTCGCGCGTGCGGGCGTGGTGCTGCAGGACATTACGGCGCAGACCATCCCCGAGGACTTCGCGCGCAACCAGAAGGTGCACCACTGCTATATCGTGCGCCGCCTGCCCATCGAGGACGCCATGGCCGAGGTCGGCTTTAGCGCCGAGGAGATTGCCGAGCGAACCGAGGAGCTGCGCAACCCCGAGGCGCGCAAGCCTCGTGCAGCAGCGCCCGCGCCCACGCAGGCCGGCAACGGCAAATCAAACTTTGCCGGCAAACCCTCCCCTGCCGGCAAGTCCAAAAAGAAGAAGTTCTACGCCAGCAAGCCCAAGGGCAAATAACAAAGTTGCGGTGGAATACGGACTGTTTTGCCTGGAATTAGGCAGATTTAGACCGTATTTCACCGCAACTCAAATTGGGATGGTGGTTGGCTATCTAGCCTTGGGTGACCAGGCGATAGCCGATACCCACGTGCGTCTGGATATAGCGCGGGTGCGCGGGGTCGGACTCGATCTTCTTGCGCAGCGTGCCCATAAAGACGCGCAGGCTCGCCAGGTCGCTCTTAGTTGCCGTGCCCCAAATCTCGTGCAGGATAAACTGGTGCGTCAGCACCTTGTCGGCGTTGTGTGCCAACAGGCACAGGAGCTTATACTCGATCGGCGTCAGATGCAGTTCCTCGCCATCCATCGTGGCGATGCCGGCATCAAAATCGATATGCAGCTCACCGGTATCGAACGAGCCCTCGGAGGTAACGCCGCCCGTTTGCGCATACGAAAGGCGCCTGAGCGTCGTGCGAATACGCGCGAGCAGCTCCTCGACCGAAAACGGCTTGGTCAGGTAGTCGTCGGCACCGGCATCGAGCGCGCGGATTTTGTCCGCATCCTCGCTGCGCGCCGAGACCACGATGATCGGCATGCCCGACCATGCGCGCACCGACTCCACCACCTTGACGCCGTCCATATCGGGCAGGCCCAGATCGAGCAGCACAATGCTCGGCGCCTGCGACGAGGCGGCGGCGATGGCGGCATGGGCGGTCTCCACGGCCATATGGCGCAAGCCGTGCGCCTCGAGCGCGGCAACGATAAGGTTGCGGACAGCGGGATCGTCCTCAACGACCAAGATGAGCGGTTTTACGGCAGAGTTCGACACAGCGCTACTCCTTATCAAACGAAACGTCGGCGGCGGGAAGTTCAATCGTAAAGACCGAACCGTGCGGGTCCGCCGCGGCAACCTCTATGCTACCGCCATGTGCCAACGCAATGGAGCGGCAGAGCGAAAGACCTAGGCCAACGCTGCGGTGGCTGTCGGCCAGACCATGGTTGGCGGTATAGAACGACTCGAAGATCCGCTCGCGATCCTCGGGTGCGATGCCCGGACCATCATCGGCCACCGAGCACGCCACGCGTCCATCGTCGACGCTAATCGAAATCATGATATGCGAGCCCGCGGGCGTATAGGTGATGGCGTTGTTCACCAGATTGACCACCAGCTGCACCATCAGGCGTGCATCGACGTTGACGAGCGCCGGATCATCGCACGCCACCACCTTAAGGTCGTGCTCGCGCACGGCAGGGTTCACGTGGCGCAGCGCCTCCTCGACGATATCGTCCATGAGCTCGAGCGTGGTCGACAGGCGCATACCGCCACCCTCGAGCTTGGTGATGGCAAGCAGATTCTCGACGGTGGCGTTGAGCCACAGCGCATCCGAGCGAATGGATAGAAGCAGGCCGCGGCGCGTCTGGGCATCGAGCACTGCAGTGCCGGTCGAGCCCTGGTCGAGCAGCACGTCGGCATTACCCGAAATACTGGTAAGCGGCGTGCGCAGATCGTGCGAGATGGAGCGCAGCAGGTTGGCGCGCAGCTGTTCGTTTTTGGCGAGCACCGCCGCTTCCTCGCGGGCCTCCATGGCGCGAGCGCGGTCGAGCGCCAGCTCGCCTTCGCTCACGATGGCATCGGCAAGCGTCCGCTCCTCGTGCGTCAGCACGTCGGGCTCGGCAACAATAGCCAGCACGCCCACCACCGAGGCGGGGTCGCCCGAGCGGACGAAGCCGTCGCCCGTGCGAACCGTCAGGTATATACCGTAGAACGCCGAGCCACCATAGGTGGCATCGAGCGGCGTTCCCACATAGGCGGACGCCGAGAGCCGCGGCGGCATCTGCGGCGCCAGTTCGTGCACCGGCGCGGCATCGCCCACGGCCGTGTAAGTCGCGCGCGGCAGCAGGTCATCGCCCTCGGCGTCGGCGCTGTACCACACGACCGGACAGCCCGAAAGACGCGCCAGCTGCGTTGCCATGGCATGGACAATCTGCTGCTGATCGGCGCACCGCTGCAGCATGCGATTGGTCTCGAGCACCATATGCGTGCGGCGGTCGCTGGCAGCGGCCTGCGCCAGGGCACGGCGCAGGGCCAAGGCAATCGAGCTCGACACGAGCGAGACCACAAACATGATGAAGAACATGCCGGGATAGACGCGGTCGATAAGCGACAGCGAGTAGCGCGGGTCGACAAACAAGAAGTTGTAGAGCGCCACGGCGGCAGCCGAGCTCAGCAAGCAATACAGGCGACTCCAGGTAAAGAATGCGCACAGCTGAACGGCGAACACATAGACGATCATGATGCTCGGCGCGAGACCCGGATGGTCGAGCAGCGCACCCACAATCGTCGCCGCGACCAGCAGCCCCACCGATACGCAGGCGTCATACAGAGGAGTGCGGCGCGTCAGCGTTGTGCGCCGCCACCAAAAGCTATCGGCAATATCGCCGTCCGTACGGACGTCCATCAGTGCCCCGCCCCTCTCTCAAAAACAAAAACCACCACAAAGGGACAGGCACCTTTGTGGTGGTTTCCCTTGTGGTGGTTCCAAGTGTATAGCCTTTGCAACCTGCGGTCGCTAGACAAACAGCACGTGCGCGAGCAGGGCACACACGCACACCGCTCCAAATACTAGTGCCACAATCGAGATCACGCGGTCGGCCATATCCATGTTGGCACGGTTCGTCAAAAACCGATCTTCGGCGGCGTCGGCGCGTGCCTCACGTACCAGCTCGGCAACCACCTCGCGGCCATCAAGCATCTTTACATCCATGTTTGCCTCCCCGGTCTCAATCTTGTCCATCGAAAACCAACTCCGTGCAACCCGTCGGCGCCTACGGCCGCTCGTTGGGGGCCAGGCGCTGCATCTTGTTCACGGCCTTGAACTTGGTGAACAGCGGCACGTACTCAAAGCTCACGTTGGAGTTCTCCAGGCCGTACCAGCGTGCAGGCGTGCCGGCGGCGCGGCGGATGATGTACTTGAGCGTGATGGCCGTACGCTCGCTCGGCTCCACATCGCTTTCGGGCGCCAGAAGCTTACGGATCAGGACGAACTTGAACGTACCGATGTTACCCGGATCCTTGTAGACCGAGTAGTCATGCGTCTGCGCAGGCAGTTCGCCGGTGGCAGCCAGGTCCTGAACGACCTGACGCAGGTAGGCATTGACGCGCTGGTTGATCTTGTAGCCCAGGTACAGATGCACGCGGAACACGTAGTCGGTGCCGAACGTCTCGACCGAATAGGCAAAGGTATGCGGCTCGTCCATGGTCTCGACATTCACGAACCACCAGGCGCGAGCGCGCTTGGGATGCTTGTCCAAAATCGAGTAGACGATGTCGCGGTCGATGTAGTCGGTATGGGTGTCCTTGGTCAGGTACACGACGTTGTCGCTCATGCGCTCGTAACGGTCGTCGTCGCGCAGGCGCTTGAGCTGCGGCAGGTAGCTACGCAGCGGCAGCAGTGTAAACTGGCGCTGCTCGACCGCCGTGCCGTTGTACCAGCACACCATAATGCCCATGATGAGTGCAGCCATGAGGATGGTGAAGTAGCCGCCGTGGAAGAACTTGGTGAGCGAGCTCACGAAGAAGAAGCCTTCGAGCAAAAGGAAGAAGGCCGCGAAGATCCACGGAGCAACCTTGAGCTTGCGCTCCTCGTGCAGGTAGAAGAAGAGCAGCAGCGTGGTGCACATCATAGTCAGCGTAATGGCAAGGCCGTAGGCGGCTTCCATATGCGCCGAGTTCTGGAACAGCAGCACCACGATGACGCAGCCGACAAGCATGACGTTGTTGACCATGGGGATGTAGAGCTGGCCCTTGGTCTCGGCAGGGTAGAAGACCTGCATGTGCGGCATGAGGTCCAGACGGCTGGCCTCGGACACCAGCGAGAATGCGCCGGTGATAAGCGCCTGCGAGGCAATGATGGCCGCGACGGTGGAAAGGCCGACGGCAAACGGGCGCAGGCCCGGGGCGAGCATCTGGTAGAACGGGTTGAGATCGGCAATGCCCATGAGCTCGGGGTTGGCAGCGTTGTTCATAAGCCAAGCGCCCTGGCCCATATAGGACAGCAGCAGGCAGCACTTAACGAACGGCCAGGTAGCGTAGATATTGCCGCGGCCGACGTGGCCCATGTCGGAGTAGAGCGCCTCGGCACCGGTGGTGGCGAGGAAGCAGCTGCCCAGAATCATGATGCCCGCGTGGTTGTTGGGGCTCAACAAAAAAGCGATGCCGCGGAGCGGGTTGAGGCACAGCAGCACGGCGGGGTGCTGTAAGACAAAGAACAGACCCGTGCCGCCCAAGAACAGGAACCACAGCGTCATGATGGGGCCAAAGGCGTGACCGATCTTGGCCGTACCGATGCGCTGTACCAAGAAGAGCACGATGATGATGGCGAGCGTAATGGCGACGACGCGGCCCTGGTCATCGCCCAGCACGGCATGAACCGCCGGGATAGTGCGCAGGCCCTCGATGGCCGTGGTAACGGTAACGGCCGGCGTCAGGATGCCGTCGGCGAGCAACGCGGCGCCACCCAGCATGGCGGGGATGATAAGCCACTTGCCGCAACGCTTGACCAGGCTGTACAGGGCAAAGATGCCGCCCTCGCCATGGTTGTCGGCGCGCAGCGAGATGAGCACATACTTGATGGTGGTCAGCAGCGTGACCGTCCACACGACAAGGGAGAGCGCGCCGAGCACGAACTCCTCCGTGACGCTTCCGATGCCGCCGTTGCCGGCAACGAGCGCCTTGGTTACATACATAGGGCTGGTGCCGATATCGCCGTACACCACGCCCAGCGTGACGAGCATCGCCGAGATGCTCACAGGAATCGCAGCGTGCGAGGCTGCCTCCTTGGCCTTTTGTTCCATAAGCCGGTTTCCTCCCAACTTTAATGTTCGAAGGGATTATAGGTAATCGGCCCATGTTTTAATGCACTGTTTTCCCAGCTAGATAAAGATTTATACAGTCTTTAGGCCACCGCGGCGATATGAAGTGTGACAAAGGGACTATCCCCTTGTCACATTCGTCATTTTCCGAGCCAGTTTTTGAACCACCACTCCATGGAGCGGCTCATCTCGGCCATAAAGGGGCTCGTGTGCTTGCGGGTGTAGATATCCACGACGCGCTCCCCCACCTCGCGGGCGTGCGGGCGAAACATCGCATCCATCTCGGCCACCTGCGCATCCATAGTCGCGGCATCCGCACGGCAGTAGCGCTCCTCGTGCACCAGGTTCACCACGGGGTGCGCGATTGCCGGGCGCTCCTTACGGGGCGTGCCGATGATGAGCATCGACAGCGGCATGGTATAGGGCGGCAGATCGAGCAGCGCGGCAACTTCCTCGGCGTTCTCGACGATGTCGCCGATATAGCAGCTCCCCAGCCCCAGGGCCTCGGCGGCAACCACGGCGTTTTGCGCGGCGATCACGGCGTCCTGGGCCGCGATGGCAAAGTCGCCCAGACCCGGCGCGCGGCGGGGCGCCTTGCCCGTACGCTCTACAAACTCGGGCTCAAAGCAGCCCACGTGCTCAAACAGATCGATCCACTTGGCATAGTCGATCACAAATATAAGTACCCAGGGCGCCTTGGCGATCATGGGCTGGTGGTCGCACAGGTCGGCCAGGCGGTCGAGCGTTGCCTGCTCGCGGATGCTCACGATGGAATACATCATCATGGCGCCCGCCGACGGCGCGCGGCTCGCCGCATGCAAGATCGCCGCCCGCTGCTCGTCGGTCACCGCCACGGGACGGTCGTCGTCATCACGCGCGAAGGCACGCGTGGACGAGCGGTGTTCCAAGATGTCCAGCGCCGCGTTGCCCGTAGTCTCGACCGGATAGCCGCCCGCGTCCACGCCCACAGCTCCGCCGCAGTACTCGGTGCCCGTCATACAAACCTGCTCGCCCATAGCTCTATCCTCGCTAATTCTTTAAGAAGCCTTTACGTTTCCGTGTAATTCCCGTCCATTATCGCGCAGGCCGCCACTACATTGCGCCACACCGCCGCACGTGCGCGTTAATATGGCTGGTTGTTGTGCGCAGCCACCAATTGCAGCGCATATCTTGGTAACAATCGGGTAAACCCCCGCTTTCGTACGTTTTAGTTTGTGAGGAGTCTCAGCATGTTCGCTGCCGCCATCTCGCTCGTCGGTCTTGCGGCGACCGTCTACCTTGTCTTGCGCGAGGCCAAGGCCATTCGCGCTCAGTCGGGCACCGTTGCCAAAAGCGCTCTTGGGTGGAGCGTCGTCTTCGGCCTGTTCCAGGTCTTTTTGACTATTTGGGGCGCCATTGGCCTCGTCGCCCAAAACGAGCCGCTCGCCTTTGTGATGCTCATCCTGACCAACGCCATCCTCACCGGATGCGCCTGGGCCAGCATCGCCCGCGATCGCATCGCCCCGCGCGTCTTTGCGTTCGCCAAGCCCGACGCCCCCGCCCCCACCGGCAAGCTCGCCCGCCTGCGCGGCGCCTTTGTGGGCAAACCACTCGTCGCCGCCGTCCTGTGCCTGCTGCTCGCCGGCGTCTTTGCGCTGCTGGGCATGGAGGTCTCGTCCAACCACGACTTTACCTGGGTCTACCCCCTGTGCATCCTGCTCGAGTGGGCCATCATCACCGTGCTCATGATCGGCTTGTTCTTCCTGTTCCAGCGCCACGGCGCAGCTCCCGCGGTCCTGGCCTTTGCCCTCTTTGTCCTGGGCATTGCCGAGTTCTTCGTCATCACGTTTAAATCCATGCCCATCCAGCCGGGCGACCTTTCGGCCATCTCCACCGCCGCCGCGGTCGCCGGCACCGGCTACACCTTCTCGATCTCACTGTTCTGCGTGCTGTCCATGGGCTTTACCGCCATCGCCATGCTGCTGTGCGAGTACGCCGGCCTGGTGGCACCGCACCGTCAGAAGGGCGCCGCCAACGCCAAGCGCATGCTGCTCACCAACCTGCTCGTGGCGGTGCTGTGCCTGGGCGGCGTGACCGCGCATGTCACGCTCATCGACTACTACAACACCCTCGGCATCACCGTCTACACCTGGCGCCCGCTCGAGAGCTACTGGCGCGAGGGCTACCTGCCCGCTTTCATTAGCGCAGCGCAGTCCATCAAGCCGCCCAAACCCGCCGACTACTCCGTCGACGATGCCAAGGCCACGCTCAAAAAGTACGCCAAGGCCTACGACAAGTCCGACGCCGCCAAGAGTGACGAGCGCACCGCCGCAAAGGAGCAGTTCGATAGCGAGAAGCCCACGGTCATCGCCATCATGAACGAGACCTTCTCGGATCTGTCGATCTACCAGAACATGCGCGCCGGCTACGAGGGTCCGCAGTACTTTAAGAACCTGTCCAACTGCCTCAGCCGCGGCAAGCTCTACGTGAGCGCCTACGGCGGCGGCACCGCCAATACCGAGTTTGAGTTTATGACCGGCAACTCCATGGCCAACCTGGGCTCGGGCGTGTACCCCTACACCATCTACAACATGGAAACGACCGGGAATCTGGCAGAGCAGTTCAAGTCGCTCGGATATTCCACCACCGCCATGCACCCCAACCACGCAACCAACTGGAACCGCGAGAACGTCTACAAGGACTTTGGCTTTGACCAGTTCCTGTCCATCAACGACTTCCAGGGCGCCGATACCCTGCGCGGGATGGTGACCGACCAGGCTACCTACGACAAGATTCTTGAGCTGCTCGACCAGAACGCCGATCCTCAGTTTATCTTCGACGTGACCATGCAGAACCACTCGGGCTACGACACGGGCCTGCTGCCGGTCGACAAGCAGATGCATCTGAATATCGACACGACCGACCTGGACGCCAAGACCGTCGAGGACGGCACGCTGTCCGATGTCGATGAATATGTCTCGTGCATCGAACAGTCCGACCAGGCGCTGCGCTACTTCCTCAACGCCCTGAGCAAGCTTGACCGCAAGGTAGTCGTGGTGTTCTGGGGCGACCACCAGCCGTTCTTCCCGTCCAAGTTCAATGACAAGTGGTTTACCGGCGAGGACGACGCCACCCACCAGGAGCGTTTGTGGCAGACCGACTACATCATCTGGGCCAACTACGACGTTGCCGGCTGCGACCAGACGAGCGAGGTCGACGACCTGTCCACCAACTACCTGTCCACCCAGCTCATGCAGCTGATCGGCGCACCGCTGACCGACTACCAGAAGGCGCACATGACGCTGCGCGAGTCGCTGCCCGCCATCAACTCGGTGGGCTACGAGGACGCCAGCCTGCGCTGGGCGCTCTCCTCCAACGTCACCGGCGACGACGCCGTTGCCGCAGCCGCCACCAAGGCACGCGAGGATTACGCCAAGATGCAGTACTACGAGATGTTCCGCGACGGCAAGAACGTCTACACCGAGCACTTCCAGACCGAAGCCAATGAGACCGACCCCAACCTGGCGCCGGGTACGACCAAGATCAAGTAGCGACGCGTCTTAACTGGTTCGTCTGCCCGACGGCGCGGAACGTAAGGTTCCCTGCTCGGACAGTCCTGCTCGCACGGAGAGCACATTAAGTGCTCTCCGGCTCGTGCGGAACTCGCGATGAACCTCACATTCCGCGTCGCCGGGCAGACGCCTCGGTGTTGAAGCGCGGCTTGTCATGGGGGCACCTGCTGAACATATATAAGTTGAAGGCCACGTTATGTGGCCTTCTTTGTTTGCGGAAAGCCCATCCCGCTCTGAATATATCCGGACATGGAATATCCGCTTATAAGTCCTTCCATCAACAAAGGGACGCCCTCCCGGGCGGCGGGCACGAAGTTCATCGCGAGTTCCGCACGCAAAGGAAGCCACTTAATGTGGCTTCCTTTGCGCAGGACTGTAGAGCAGGGAACTTCGTGCCCGCCGCCCGGGAGGGCGAAGCATTTAGAAGATGGACCTAGCGCTTATCCCTCCGGGATAAAAGCAGCGCGGCCATGAAAGCAATGATTGCAAGCGTCAGCAACACCAAGAGCAATGCGAGCGTGCTGTCGCCGGTTGCCGCCAGGCCAAACAGACCGGGGCTCTTACTGCCAACAGGTTGTACGGGAATCTTCTCGCCATCGTCCTCGGCGGTGATCTCCCAGCGAATGGTCTTGTTTGCGTCGGCAAGCTCGTTGCCCACCGACGTCGGGACACTCAGCTGCAGATTGAGCACCGTGCTGCCATCGCTCGTGAACGTGGCGACCTGCGTGGGATAGGCGAACACGCTGCCCGGCGTTCCCGTCTGGAGCCAACCGTCAGACGCATCGCCAGCCGACGCCGTTAAGGTAATGGGCGACAGCAGGTGTGCCGTCTCGTGATCGACAACGGCCCGCACAAACACGCGTACCTGGGACTTTACGCCCATGGCACGAACCTCAATCTGTTGCTCGCGCACATCGCCGGGCATTAGATCTTTAAAGGCGGGAAACAGATCGGGCTCCCCCAAGGAGCCCGTCGCCCCCGATACCGTCAGCTGGTGCGCATTTCCGTCATAGGCAATCGCGGGAGTCTCGGCAAACGCGCGGGCAGGAACGGCGAGCGCGACCATGCAGAGAATGGCCGCGACCACGCAACGCACGGAGCGCGCAACACCTTTGCGAATTGGGAACGCCATACTTACGCACCTCCATGCGGCGGCACCAGCACGCCATTCTTGACCGAGCAACCCCATGCATCGTGCACGGCCTCATCGGGCGTCGCCTGGACCGCCTGAGTGGAGATATCCACGACAAGATCGCGACCTTCGGTTGCCTTGAGCTCGGTTACTCTATTAATGAGCATGCCGGTTTCACCGCCGGGAGCAACGGGCGACGTCCAGTAATAGAACCCGTCGCTCGACTTAACCCAGCTAGAAGCCGAGTTCGCGCCCGAGGCATCAGCCACGCTCCACGCAATCTCGTAGTCCGAGTCAGCTTGCGGCTCATCCCACAGGCGAGCGCCGCTCGTCGCATCTTGCCAGTAGATATCCACTGCAGCACGAATATAGGCGGGCGCAGTACCCGTGTTCTTCGCCTTGACATCGCTTTTCACTTTGCCGTTGAGCGTTTCCTGAACCGATGGCGTCACCGATCCGATGCCGAACTGGTTGACCAGCACGCCCGTAACCGAAAGCCAGGCCAGCGTGCCTGCCGTACCGGCCAAGAGGATAACCCCCACCAGCAAGGCGATGATGCGCTTGCGCTTGGACATGCTAATCCTCCTTCTTTGCTACGTTGCCGTTGCTCCAAACGTTATGGGCACGATCGCTGCCGTCGATCCATTTGTCGTTCACACGCGTGTTCGTGCAGGTGAACGTGGCATCGTTCGCGCTCGATGCAGACGAAATCGTCAGCTCGGCAGATTTGCCGGGCGCCTTGCCCGGCGTACTCAGCTCGCCCTCGTAGCGCCATGCCCAAGCCGTGTCTTCCTCGACGGTATAGATGCCCGCCGGAGCGGCGAGCTGCACGCTGCCGACATACCAGGTCTCACCGTTTTCCCGCTGCCGCTTATCGACCTTCACCTCGGCCACGCGCGTCTCGGGAGAGGCTCCCTCCGCCGTCTTCGTCACCTTAAAGCGGAACGTCTGTCCCATGGCGCTGGCATCGGTGGTCTTTTTGACGATCGTCAGCGCATGGGTCTTGGCGAAGTCGAACACGGCATTGCCAGGAGCCTGCCCCCCTTCGCCCGTCTTCTTGGACTCCAGGCGGTTGGTCAAGTCGAACGAACCGTTACCCGAGCCCAAGCTGTAGAGCGAGACATACTGGTCGTTAACGGGTTCCTCCGACATGGACGCACCAGGACCGTAGCTCGCCCGCTTAACGGTAACAGTCAGCTGCGTCCCCATAAACGGCTCGGCGAAGCAGGCCTTAAACGGCGCCTCATCGGCGTTGTTGTCGACTGTGTTGCCAGCGGTGGGATCGAGCAGCCACTTAAGCTGCGCGGTCATGGCTACGGGTCTCTCGGTATCGGACGTATCGTTGGCGGCCACTCGATACGTCACGGGATACAGGTCCATGTCTCCCTTGACCGGCTCGCCCTTAAACTCATCCCAAGACTTCGGAGCGCCAACGGCAGGCACATATCGCCACTCCAGGAAGAGTTCGCGCACGCCACCGCTAGTAGCCGTCTGTTCATCGAGCAGCGCGACGATCTTGGAGTGGGCGTCCGGGTCGTATGCCACGGACTTTTTCTCCATCTCGGGATTGCCGTTTTTGTCATAGACCGGGTTGCCGCTCTCATCCACCTTGGGAACATCGACGTTATGGACAAAGCCGGCGCCCGTCGCTCGCTCGCCGTCCGAGTCGACCGTCGCCGTAAAGACGACCGACCCGTCGACACCGTGATAGCGCACCTTATACGGCGCGATCTTATACACCGCGGTGTAGGTCACGCTCTCAAAGGGCTCGCTGCCCTCGAGGGGATACTTCTCGTCATCGGTCAACAGAGTGTATTTGCCATCGGGTTCGTAGTCACGCGACCAGCCGACAAAGTCGAACTTGGTGCCATCCTTGCCGACAACCTCAGCTGTAGCTCTTACTTCCAGCGAAATTTGATCGCCAGAGTCGGTGCGCGAAAGAGAACGCACGGAATCGGGGTTATCCAGATTGGCATCGATATTCGATTGGACAATTACCGCGCTGGCACGGTAGACCGGGTACAGCTCCATGGGGGCGTTAACCACAGTGTTTGTATTCACCATGGGGAGGCCGTCCGACCAAACGACATAACCGTTGCCGGATGCCGGTTTAGTTTCCGTCCAGCCTACGAAGGCATTGTATGCGTTCGTTGCAGCATCGATGTCGCCAACGTTATACGTCGGCAGCGGCATGCCATCCTTAAGGCTGCCGAGCGTATTGCCCTCCTGCGCGAGCTTGCCATCGATATCGGTGTCGTTCAGGTGATACACCACCGCAATGGGCGTGTAGTAGGCCACAAACGTGTAAGGCTTGCCCGGCTCCACCGGATAGGTATACGAGTTATTGCCGTCAGATTCGAGCTCCTTAACCTCACCGTTCGGGAGTTCGATTTCGACCTTATTCAGCTTATATCGCTCGCCGCCTGACTTGTATACCGTCGTTTCGATATCAGGAGTCACCGTTGCCGTGGCGGGATCGGTGTCCGCATTGAGATTAGGGGTGATGTCATACCTAGGAACATTCACCTCGGAAGTGCCATTAAAACCGGCGCGGTGCAGGTTGGTGGCGTAGTTGACGTCGAACTTTGCGTAGACGGGATAGGCATCCTGACACTGGGTGACCTTGGAGTCATCCGTCGCCAAGTATGGCGCCGCCTTTTCCGGATCGCTCGTCACATAGGGGTCGTTGGCGACATCATAGATATATTTCCAGACGGCAGAATCCTTCTTGACCTCGGCGGTCGAAATCCAGCCCAGGAACTTATAGCCCGGCACGGCCATGTCGGCATCGGTCGGGGAAGCTTCGAGGGTCAGGGGGCTCTCATACGATCCCTTCTCACCATCTTCTGGTTTTTCGGCCACTTTAACCGACTTATTAACATGCGGGTAGTAATACGTGAACGTCGGATCCGCCCCGTTCACCTTGGTCTGCAGCAAGTTACTCTCATAGCGCCGCGTGGCAGTCCTCACGACATTATCGCCCTTGTTGTAGAAATTAACGTCCGTGGTAATCATCGCGCGAACGTAGTACTTCTTATCTGTACGCACTATGCTCTCGATGGGATTTTTCACATATGTCCAATATTCACCATCGCGCTCAAGCGTCCAGAAATTCAGGCGATAGCGATCATTCACCAGTTTGGCCGTTACGTTCAGCGAAGCCGAAGTCCAAGTATCGCTTAGCGTTGCAGCGCCTGGAAAATCAGTATCGGCATAGAGGTTTTTTAGAGTATCGGCTCCCGTATCGTTTTTAACGTTGTGCGAGTACGCGTTAAGGGGACTCACGACAAGGGTTTCCTTCGTGAAGCGCGTGCCACACGTTTCGTCATACCTATCCTTTATACCGTGGTCAACATGCTCCGGACCCCAGTGGACAACGTTTTCACGCACGAAGGTACTACCGACGTTTTCCTCAAAGGGCGTTTGATAGCGATTCCAAACGGAACAAAGTAGCTTGCTGTCCGTAAACTCATGGTTGGTATAAGCCCGAACGTAATAATCCACTCGGTACTCAAAGCGGGCGATGTAGGTATGCGGCGCGGTTAAATCGACATCTGCGGGGAGCGTATAGCTGGGATCGCGGCTTACGCGCACCTCGAGCGGAGCATCCTCGGTTCCCTTGTTTTCGTACCAACCCAAGAAGCGATAGCCATCGGGCAGCTTGCCGCCATTGGGCAGGGGCGTACCTTCCGTGTTGCACACCTGTACCGTGTAGACGCTGGTGCCGTCCTCGGTAGTCTGGACGTCGACATTGGTTTTGCCCACACCGTCGCGCAGAGTCTTATCGTCGGTTGTGTCCTGCTCATTGCCCTCGAACACCGTTATGATGTTCGACACGTAGTCGCTGTACACCGGGTAGAAGTCGGTAGGACGGACAACCGTGATCTCGCTACCCGCAGGATAAAAAGCTCCCTGATTTTTAAGCTCGGCTAACTGAGTCGAGGTGATGGCGGCATAGCCACCATTCATCCCCGCCTCGCTGCTAGGCTGCGTGGTCCAGCCGATAAATGTCGCGGTAGGCTTCAAGTTGCCGCGATCCGCGGGGGCAGCGGGCGTCAAACCCACGCCATAGCGGTACCAATCAGTTGACTTGCCGTGCGCAGCACCGGTTTTCCAATCAAGCGTCTCGCCCTTAACGTTATAGAACAGCACCTGTGCCTCGTACGAAGCGATAAACAGGTCATTGCCCTCAAAAGCCTTGGCCCCTTTCGCGTTATCGGCAGTATAGGTTGACGTTTCGTCGTGCAACTCGCTCTTCTGGACCTGCTTGCCAGCAGCCACAGCATCGGCATCGGTCTTGCCATCAAACCAGCTGTTGTCTTGTCCAATTCGATTCACTTGCACATCGGGCTCGCGGAACCAGCCCATAAAACGGTAGCCGCCGTTCTCATCGCTCAGCCCCTCAGGCTTTGCGGAGGTATCCTGCTTAAACGTTACCGACGTATCGCCCTGGGCCAAGCCCTGGGCCGTTCCCGCCAGCACGGCACTCACGGCAAAGGTATACGGATCCGAGGTCGCCTGATCAATACCGAGTTTGGTTGCCTCGATGGTCGCGATGCCTGCACCGGGAAAATCAATCGTCGCCTTAACGCTCTGGCCATGCACGGGAATATTCAGTTTGTAGTCCATCGCCCACTCATTGGGGTGTGAGTCATTCAGATACGCATCGTTAGCAGTCGAGCGCATGGTGCCGGCACAGAAGTCGTAATCATGCTGCTCCCACAGCTCACGTGTGACGTAGCGTTCGTCGTCCCAGGGACCAAATCCGGCACCGGATACCGTGCCATCACCCGCAAGGGCGTAAATCTTCTTCTTGGCTGCCGTACCCTGACTAAACCCGGATAGGCTGACACTGGGCTTGAAGTAGCAATCAGTGATAGTCGCATCACCCGCATTAGCGCGTGCAGCAATACCACCCAGGTTCACGTCGTTTTGAATAATGGGGATCACGGCGATGGGGTTGTACTGGCGCGAGCTCAAATCGCCGGCGAAATGGCTGCGAGTGATTTCATTACCGCTCTTAGACAAGATGCGGCCTGCAAGACCGCCCGTCCAAGCGCGCGTTACGGAGACAACGCCCACGTAAGAAGCAGCATAGCTATAGCATTTCGCCGTTGAAAAGCAGTCAATGACTTTAGCGCCTTCTGCCATGCAGCCCACAAAACCCGAGGCGTACACGTTGTTGCCGCCCAGGGCGCCAATGGCCACATCGTATTTATTGGTAACGTCGGTCATGCCCTTCTCGGCAATCGAGCCATCCTCGTTGCGCGTAGGCGTCACGCGGCAATACTCGATGGTCGAGTTCTTAACGTAGCCGGCAAACGCCGCCATATACAGGCCCTCGCCACCGATTGCCTGTACGCCCGAAGTCGTGTTGTTAACGGCGCGGCCACCACGGACCTCGCAGTTGTAGAGGGTGCAACCATCGAGCTCGCCGGCAATCAGCCCCCCCTCAAAACCCGCATTAGTAATCACATTGAGCATGTTGTTGGCACACGTAACGTGCAGGGTGCTCTCCATGACCATAACGTTTTCGAAGTGGGTGTTGATCGCCCTGCCCACGATAATGCCGCCGCGGAAGTCAGCCCAAATGTTGGCATCCTTGACCAGGAAGTTCTTAATGGTGGCGCCATCGGTCTCGGCAAAAAAGCCCGTATCGCGCTCGGGATCCAAGACCTCATTCTCGTAGTTCAGGCCCTTCACGGTGTGGTTTTGACCGTCAAAGACGCCCTTAAAGGGATGTTCTTTGTTGCCAAAGGAGAGGTGCTTGACCGTATCCTCAACAATGGCGTTCATATCATCATCGTTAAGAACGATATCGTTATCGAGATAGACGCGCCACTGCGACGTGTCGCGCTGACGCGACAGCGCGACGCATGCCAAGAAGTCGTTCCTGTTTGTGATATGGAATTCGGTCTGATCCTCGGCATGCGCTGCCGCCGGCAGCACCATAACGCAGCAAAAGGCGATCGCCGCCACGGCAACCAGCCTGCCGAGCACGCCTCGGTTCACGATCTTAATCTTCATGGGCTAGTTCGCCTCCGGCCAGCCCGCGACGTCGAGCACGTCGAGGACGGTATCGTTTGCCTGCTGGTTTTTGGCCTGCACGGCCTGAACGTCGATATCGAGCCTGTATGAGCCGCCGCGCGCGGCATCGTGGTAGTCGCCCACAAATCGCAGCGAGTCCATGAGGCTTTCCGTCATGGCGCCGGGGTCGAGCATGCCGCCACGCCCAGCCAATCCACGGTAGTAGTACCACCCATCGCCGCCATCGATCCACGGGGACCCCTCGCCCGCGTTCACGTGAAAGGCAACGTTGCCCGAGGCGTCCGCGCTCGAACCGTCGGGCGCCACCGACGCCATACGCAGGCGCGCGCGAACGTACTCAGGCTGCGCGCCGGCGTTCTCCACGCGCACGATGCGGCTGATGTCAGAGCCCCCGGCCTTGGTATCGGGATAGTCGCCGCGCTCGTTGGCCTCAAACGGAATCTCCTCGCCCTGCTCGTTTAGGGTGTATTCGCAGACTCGTACCTTCACGCTGCCAAACGATAGGACGTTGTTCGCCGGAACCATATCAACGGTAAAAGCCAGCGTGCCGCACAGGCACGCCAGGGCCAACAGCGCCATCGCGGCAAGCGCCAAGGTGCGTTTCTGATTGTCGGAAAGATTGTTGAGCATTACGTTCGCCAATCGTCGATCAAAGGGGGACCGAGATCCCGGCCCGAATATAGGGGTGGGGGTGGGCCGGGATCTCGGTGGGGGGATTACTTCTTGGTGCTGGCCCATGCCTTGGCCTGAGCAACGGCGTTGGCGGCAGGAGTAGCTTCCTCGCCCTTCTGGTCGGCACCGAAGATGTAGGCGGAAACCGTCATCTTGGGGGTCTCGGCAACCTTGGAGCCCTCCAGCGTGCTAGGGAACATAACCTTGCTAAAGAGCTCGCCGGTGTAGACGTCCGCAGCAGCGTTCTTGGCGCCTAGAACGGCGGGACCATCCGCGGCGTCCTTGGCATACATGAACAGGCCGCTTACGTACTGGCCCTCGGTACCGTTGTTTACGGTCTCCTTAGCAACCGGCTTCCAGTTGTTGTTAAGGGTGAAGTACGGGGTGTTCGCGACAGCGGTACCACTCTTAACCATTGCGTTCTTCACATAGATGAACACGTAGGCGTCGTCGGAACCCTTCTTGATGCCAACGTTGGGGTTCTTGTCGGTGGTGGCGCCAGGAACGATCTTGGAGTTTTCAACCCACTTGGTCTCGAACAGGTAGGCTTTGCCGTCATTCTCTTCGGTGCCGGGCTTCTCGGGATCGGTCGGATCAGGTTTTTTGTCCGTAGGGCCAAAGCTGCCCACCGTAAACACGTTCTCCAGGTCCTGCGTAGCCGTCAGCCATGCATAGGTGCCAACGCCGGCGGCCAGCACCAACAGCAGCAGGGCGGCAACGATGCCGTAGCGCTTTTTCTTCTTGTTTTCCATCGTTCTCTTCCTTTCGAGAATCGCCTTCCCCGGCAACGGCCCTTACCGCTGCCGACACTTCTCCCTGCCGCTATGAACGCCGCTCCCTCGCATGCACGCGGGTATGCTTGCCCGCAGGCTCGTCGGGAACCATCCGATCGAGCACTATCGACGCCGCGACCAGCAGCACCAGAACGGCCACCACAACAAGCAAACCGGGCATCGTCGTGCAATATGCGTTGACGAAGCCCAGGTAAGGGACACAAAAAGAGACAGTGCCGATCACGCGCGAAAAAGGTGTCTGCTCGGCATCGTGCATGATGCTTCCATCTGCATTTTTGTTCGCAATTCCCTGCGTGCCGATCATCTGCGCCACAGGGTCGACCTCGTACACCTGGTGCGTCACCACGGCGCCGTCCGATCGGTAAAACGTTGCATTGTCGCCCACGGCAATATCCGTTGGCTCAACCTGGCGAACAAACACCATGGAGCCAACGGGAAGCTCGGGCTCCATAGAGCCCGAGAGCACAGCAAAAGGCATGTATCCAAATGCACGAGGAACAAAAGAAACGACGGCAAGGGCCATGACGAGCACAAGCGCCATGCTACTAATAAGCGCAATAAATCGTTTGAGTCCGCGCGCCGCCATAATAATTAATTCATCCCCATCGAGGCCTTAATTCGACCAATCCAAGGGTCAGCAAGTTTCAGCAGAAACCACAAGGCGCTTGAATAGCGAGTCCGAAACTAGCCAATTTGGAATCTTTTCGTAAGAAAAACATAGCGATGTGCTACACATTTTTCAATGTTTTGTCGCTAAATGCTACTTATTTTGGCGTAAGTGGTCATTTATCCCCATACCGGACTGCCATATCCAATATCTACTACTAACCCCCTACGCATCTTCTTCATAGGGGGTCTGTTTTTTGAATATCTAAAAGGATGCGCCCCCCCCCCCACATTAAAACATACTACCCTATGTCTCATTTATTTTTAACCCCTCCTTGCGGGTTTAAGGCAGCCCAATGTAGTTCGCAGCCCATACCTTCTGGAAGGCGTGACCCGATCTTCAGGTCCGGAGTGGGATGCGGTTTCCGCTTGTGGCCCCGTTGGGAAACTTCATCCCACTCCGATCACAAATTCCGGGTCGCATTTTCCACCAGAACCCTCAACCGAAAACTGCATCCCATTCCAAAGGCAAATTCCGGGATGGACTTTCCGAAACCCCGCCCATCCGGAAAGCCCATCCCACTCTGAACGCATCGGGGCATGGAACTATCAGCCAATTAGGCCTTCCATCAATAAAGGGGCGCCCTCCCGGGCGGCGGGCACGAAGTTCATCGCGAGTTCCGCACGCAAAGAAGGCCACTTAATGTGGCCTTCGTCGTGCGCAGGACTGTAGAGCAGGGAACTTCGTGCCCGCCGCCCGGGAGGGCGTTGCGTTTAGAAGATGGGTCCGATGTGCTCTCCGTGCGAGCAGGACTGTAGAGCAGGGAACCTTATATTCCGCCGTCGGGCAGGCGTCGCAAGCACACCGAACGCTGGGCATCACCTCCTTAACATGAACTCTGTTCACTTTCTTGCCGTAAAAATCCCCGCCTTGCGCGGGGACCGTTAGTAGAGGGTTCGGCGCGTAATCTCGAGCACGGCACTCGGATCAAAATCTTGCCGGATCACGGCAGAGAGCATGAGCGAGAACAGGACCTCGGCAAATTGCTCGACAGAAAACTGATCGGTAAAGGCGTCCGGGCGCACCCGAGGATCACGCTTGAGCACCACGCAAAGCTGGTCGAGGATATGCTGCCAGGCATGATGCATGCGGCGCTTGCCATCCGCGGTGTCCTGCTGCATGAATCCCAGCGAGTGATGCGTAAAGAAGCCCGGATACTTTTGACAGCTGTGCTCCATCTGGCGATACATCCAGCGAACGCATGCGAGCGTGTTGTCCAGAACGGCCTCGTCATCGGGGTGATGGAAAATGTCACCCCAAACGTTTGCTACGGTTGCGCCCACAAGTGTCAAGAAAAAAGCCTCGAGAATTTCGAGGCTTTCACACTTGTACTATGGAGCGCTCGACACCACGAGCAGCAAGCTACTCTCCCAGCACGGCCTTCTTGGCCGCCGCCGCCATGTTATCCATATCTTCCTTGGTGGGATGGTCCTTCGCGGCAACCCAGTTGTCGAGCAGCATCTTAAATCGGGCGTTGTCGGGATCTTGTTCGAGCATTGCCTCATAGCGCTGCTTAACCGCGGGACCCATCTTGCCCTGGCACATCGCCCAGCCCGCAAGCTCGGCATCCTCGGCCAGATTGGAAGTTACGCGGTCGACAATCTGCTGGTAATAGCTCTGGTCGGCCCCAAAGCCGCAGGTGCCAAACAGGAACACGCGCTTGCCGTGCAAGGCAGAGAGCAACGCCGCGACCGAAGGCGTGCACGCGCCCTTGTCGCACCAAAAACCGACGAGCACCGTGTCGGCCGCGCAGGCGCCCTGCGCCTCGAGCGCAACCTGACCTGCATCCGCATCGTCGCTCAACGCCGCGGCATGGACAAACTCAACGCCCGCAGCCTGCAGAGCGCGCTTGATCGCGCCCGAAACCATCCTGGTATTACCGCTCTTGCTGTTAACCACCAAAGAGCACGTCATAGTCACGTTGCCTCGTTTCCCCCAAAACTAAAGCCACTAATGCAATTTATTAAATGAATATCTTAGTACTAACGCGACAGATGTAAACCACCGTCTGTCGATTGATTAATTAGCCCCACGGGCTTGCTCACTGGGCAAACTGGCTGCGGTAGAGTTCGGCGTAGAAGCCGCCTGCCGCTAGCAGCTCGTCGTGCGTGCCACGCTCGATAATCTGCCCGTCGCGCATGACCAGGATACAATCGGCGTTACGGATCGTCGATAGGCGGTGCGCCACGACAAAGCTCGTGCGACCGGCCATGAGCTCGTCAAATGCCGCCTGCACCTGCAGCTCGGTGCGCGTATCGATGCTCGACGTGGCCTCGTCCAGCAGCAGAATCGCCGGGTCGGTGAGCATGACGCGCGCGATGCACAGCAGCTGCTTTTGGCCCTGGCTAAACGTGCCGCCGTCCTCGCCGATCACCGTATCGTAGCCGCCTGGCAGCTGCACGATAAACTTGTGCGCGTGCGCGCGCTTGGCGGCCTCGATAATCTGCTCGCGCGTGGCGTCGGGACGACCGTAGGCGATATTGTCCGCCACCGTACCCTCGAACAGCCACGTATCCTGCAGCACCATACCAAAGGCGCGGCGCAGGCTTGCGCGCGTGTAGTCACGCGAGGAACGGCCATCGACCGCAATGCGGCCGGCGTCGATATCGTAGAAGCGCAGCAGCAGGTTGATGAGCGTCGTCTTGCCACAGCCCGTGGGACCGACGAGGGCAAAGCGCATGCCCGGCTTGGCATCGATGCAGATATCCTGCAGCAGCTTGCGGTCGGGCACGTAGCTAAAGTCCACATGCTCAAAGGCGACCTCGCCCTGCGGGGCGGCAAGTTCCACGGCATCCGCCGCATCGGGCTCCTGCTCGCGGGCATCGAGCAGCGCAAACATGCGGCGCGCCGAGGCGTACGCGGTCTGGATCTGCGTAATGACGTTGGTGACCTCGTTGAACGGCTTGGTGTACTGGTTGGCGTAGGACAGGAAAATCTGCACGCCGCCCACCGTGAGCGCCGCGGGCACGCCCGTAATCACGCCCACGCAGCCGATCACGGCCACCACGGCGTAGATGATATTGTTGATGAAGCGTGTGCCAGGATTGGAGAGCGAACCCATAAACTGCGCACGCTCGCCCGCCGTGTAGAGCTCGGTGTTGAGGGCATCGAAGCGCTGTTGCGCATTTGGTCCGTAGGCAAACGCATCCACGAGCTTTTGCTCGCCCACATACTCCTCGATATGGCCGCCGAGCTGCCCCTGAATGCGCTGCTGAGCGGTAAAACTCTTGTTGGAGAGCTTGGCGATAGCGCCGGCCGCAAAGATAGAGAGCGGCGTGACGAGCACTACCACGAGCGTCATGGTCAGGTTGATGGACAGCATAAATGCGAGCGTGCCCACGATGGTGATGACGCCGGTGAAAAGCTGCGTGAAGCCCTGCAGCAGGCCGTCGCCCACCTGGTCGACATCGTTGACCACGCGGCCCATAAGATCGCCGTGGGCATGGCTATCGATAAAGCTGAGCGGCATGCGGCTGAGCTTGTCGCTCGCCTCCACGCGCATGTCGCGCACCGTCTCGTAGGACAGGCGATTGACGCAGTAGCCCTGCAACCACTGGAAGGCCGCGGCACCCACCACGACAATCGCGAGCTTGGTGACGAGTGGCAGCAGCGCGTCAAAGTCCACCTGGCCCGCAGCGACGATAAGGTCGATGCCCTCGCCAATAAGGATGGGCGTGTAGAGCTGCAAAATTACCGAGACGGCAGCGCTCACAAACGACGCCGCAAACGAAATGCGGTGCGGACGCACATAGCCCAGCAGGCGGCGAGTCACCGCGCCCACGGGATAGCGCTCGGGATCGCCGGGCTGGCGCGGGCCATCACCCAGATCGTTGAGGTTATCGTTACCGGACACGTTGGCCGTCATCGTGGCGACCGAACCGGAAGAAGTATACGGATTCATCTAGCAGCCCTCCTTTGCGCAGGTGCTTGCGGGGGCGGTTGGAGCGGGCGCGGGGCTCGGGGCGGGCGTGGCCGACGCACTCCCCTGCTGGCCCTCGAGCTCCTCGCGGCGGAGCTGCGACTGGCAGATCTCGCGGTAGAGCTGGCAGGTCGCATACAGCTCGTCGTGCGTGCCCAGGCCCGCGACCGAACCGTGGTCGAGCACGCAGATCATATCGGCATCGCGCACCGTCGAGACGCGCTGGCTCACAATGACGGTCGTCAGCGGCAGCCCGCCCTCGGCAGCACCACGAGCACTGCGTTCGCGGATGGCGTGGCGAAGCGCCGCATCGGTCTTAAAATCGAGTGCCGACGCGGAGTCATCCATGATGAGGATTTGCGGCGAGCCCACCAGGGCGCGAGCGATGGTCAGGCGCTGGCGTTGGCCGCCGCTGAAGTTCTTGCCGCCCGCCTCGACCGGGGCATCCAGACCCTGCGGCTTGTTGCGCACGAACTCGCTCGCCTGCGCCATGTCGAGCGCCGCCCAGAGCTCCTCGTCGGTCACCGCCTCGTCGCGCCAGGTCAGGTTGGAACGAATCGTGCCGCTCACCAGCGACGCGCGCTGCGGGACCATCGCGACCACATGACGCAGCTGATCGAGCGGCCAAGTGCGCACATCGGCGCCCAACACGCTCACGCTGCCGGTGCCCGCATCGTACAGGCGCGGGATGAGCGAGACGAGCGTGGACTTGCCGCTGCCCGTGCCGCCGATAATGCCGAGCGTTTTGCCCAGCGGCAGCTCCAGGGTCACATCGTCGACGGCATTTGCCGCGCCCGCGCCAAAAGAGAAGCTCGCGTGGTTAAAGCTGAGCGCGGTGACCTGGGCGGCGTTGTCCTCCGCGCTCGGCTCGGGCAGAGCGACCGGCTGGTTGCCCTCGTCGGTAATGCTCGGCACGCAGTTGAGCACCTCGTTGATACGCGACGCGCTGGCGCTCGCCTTGGTAAAGACCACGACCAGGTTGGCAACGTAGACGATGGAGGTGAGGGTCTGCGTCATGTAGTTCACAAACGCCATGACCTGGCCCTGCGTAAGCTCGCCCACATTCACCTGGATGCCGCCCACCCACAGGATGGCGCACACGCCCAGGTTCATCACCAAAAACGTGACGGGGTTGAGAATCGAGGAGAGCCTACCCACCGCAATTGCGACATGCGCTTGCTCATCGGCCGCCTGGGCAAAACGCTCACGCTCGTGATCTTCGCGCACAAACGCACGGACCACGCGGGCGCCCGAAAGCCCCTCGCGGCAGATAAGCGCGATGCGGTCGAGCTTTGCCTGCAGCTGCTTGTAGTACGGGATGCAGTGCGCCATGACAAACCAAAACACCAGGCCGATGGCGGGCGTGCAGATCAAAAAGATAATGCCGAGCTTAAGGTCGATGGCAAGGGCCGCAACCATGGAGCCCACCGCCAGGAAAGGCCAGCGGATGAGCATGCGCACACCCAGCGCCACGGCCAGCTGCACCTGGTTGACGTCGTTGGTGATGCGCGTGATGAGCGACGGCGTACCAAAGCGATCGAGCTCGGCATAGCTCAGCTTGTTGATATGCTCATAGAGTGCGCCGCGAATATCGGTGCCCATGCCCTGTGAGGTCAGCGCCGCCATCTTTTGGCAAACGAGCGTAAACGAGATGCCGATCACAGCCATGGCGCCAAGCAGCATACCGTAGTGGACGACGGCGCTGACGTCGTGCGCGCCGATGCCCTTGTCGATCATCTGGGCAATCACGAGCGGCGTCAGCAGGTCAAAGATCACTTCGATCAACTTGCACGCAGGGCCGATCACCATATATCGGCGAAACTTACCGCCAAAACGCCTGAGCAACTCAATCATAAAAAGGCGCTCCCTATCATCATTCACACTCAATTCGAATCATGATAGTACTGCCGCCCCAAAAGACGAGTAAACAGCTCGTTATTTCTGGCGAGATTCAAGAGCAGGTCAATAGCTTGGTATACTTACATTAGTGCTACCAAGTAAGTCGCCAACCCTTGAAATGAGGTGCCGAGATGAACGACATTCTCGCAAGAAGAGCAAGACGAGCAACCATGGGCATCGCCCTTTCCGCGGCACTTGTCGCGGGAATCGCCCCCGTAACGGCGATCGCGGCAGAAACCAGCTCCCCTGTCGATGCAGTCGCCTTGCAGACGGAAGACGCGGCCACCGAAAAAGAAAAAGCGCATGCGGCCATGCAGGAAGCGCTCAAAAACCTCGAGGCCGCAAAAGACGCCGCAAGTCCCGAGAAAATTGCGGAAATCGATACTAAAATTGCCATTTTTCAAAAGAACTACGACACTAATTTGGCGCGAGCTGCCATATATAAGGATCCCTTCCTACCATGCAAGCGGACATCGATGCAGCCCAATCCGAATGCGATAAGGCCCACAACCGAACAAGAGACCTTGAGGCAGAATTAAATAAAATCCCCCACACGGATTACGAAACTAGATGGCAGTTGGAACTGGCGATCATGGATGCACAAGAGCAAGAATCTCGTTGTGAAGATAATCTTGAGCTCTGCCGAATGCGCCTCGAAAGTCAGAAAAGCCTGATTTATTTCTTAGAAAGCGAAGTAGAGTTTAATAAAACCCACCTCGACGGAGAAACAGCCAAGCGAGATACGCTCCTCGACAATTTGAAAAAAGCGCAAACGGCTTATGACGACGCCCGCAAGGCATACGAAGAGGCAAAAGCCGCAGCAGACAAGGCCACCTCGCCCGAGATAACGCAACCCACCGAGACAACGCCTCCCTCCGGCTCGACGCAACCGGCCGAGACGACACAGCCCGCCAGCTCGCCCGCGACCGGCAAAGACGCAGCACCGAGCTCCGCCAAGCAGGCGAACTCGAGCAACGGCAAGCAAGCAACTACGACCGCCGACAAGCTCGCAAACACAGGCGACACAACGCCGAGCGCAATCGCACTAGCAGGAATCGCCGTCGCAGGACTCGGAATAACCGCCACAGCCACACGCCGCCTCAAGAACTCAAAATAGCCGCCGACCCTTGAAATGAGGTGCCGAGATGAACGACATTCTCGCAAGAAGAGCAAGACGAGCAACCATGGGCATCGCCCTTTCCCTGGCACTTGCCGCGGGAATCGCCCCCGTAACGGCGATCGCGGCAGAAACCAGCTCCCCCATCGATGCAGCTGCCTTGCAGACAGCGACCGCGAACTCGAGCGAAACCGCGACCACCGAAAAAGATAAAGCGTATGCAGCCATGCAGGAAGCGCTCAAAAACCTCGAGGCCGCAAAAAAGACAATTGCGGAAATCGATGATGACATTGCCGCTTCTCAAGAGCTCTACGGCACTATGTTGGCGCAAGCCGCCGAATGGAAGGAACCCCTTCCTGCTATGAAAGCGAACGTCGATACAGCACAAGCCAAATACGATGAGGCCAGCAACCGGGTAAGCAAGCTTCGGGCAGAATATGCCAAGGCACGTGAAGCACTCGGCGACGAGGAGCCTGACAAAGCTACTATGGAGCATCTTAAGCAGTTGCGCAGTGAGATCGTAGCGGCAGAAGCGCAAGAAGGATCTTGCAAATCGGACCTTGACAGCTATCGGCGTAGGCTCGAGATCCAGGAAGGACAGGTTGAGCATTTCGAAAGTGCGGCGGAGGAAGCCAAAGCCCACATCGACGAGGACATAGCCAAGCGAAATGCGCTCCTTAGCGATTTGGATAAGGCGCAAGCGGCCTATGATGACGCCCGCAAAGCATACGAAGAGGCAAAAGCCGCAGCAGATAAGGCCACCTCACCCGAGATAACGAAACCCACCGAGACAACGCCTCCCTCCGGCTCGGCGCAACCGGCCGAGACGGCACAGCCCGCCAGCTCACCCGCGACCGGCAAAGACACCCCAACAAGCTCCACCAAGCAAGCGAACTCGAGCAACGCCAAGCAAGCAAATGCGACCGCCGACAAGCTCGCAAACACAGGCGACCCAGCGCCAAGCGCAATCGCACTAGCAGGAATCGCCATCGCAGGCCTCGGCATAACCGCCACAGCCACCCGCCACATCAAGAACTCAGAATAGCCGCCAGAGCATATCGCCTTCGCCAATCACGAACCCAGAAACAAAAGAGGCCCGTTTCCCCCAGGGAAACGGGCCTCTTTACTTGTAAAAACAGACGGCAACGCCGCCGTCCCTTGAACCACGTAGCCACCGATGCCCAGGCAACGCCAGCAAGCAGCACA
>URRB01000018.1 GCA_900550195.1 uncultured Collinsella sp. | reverse complement strand
AGACGATATGAGCAGGACATAAAAACATTGAGAGCCCCTGCTGCATGAAAGACCGCGGATTAGGCCGACAATGGTGAGTGTCTAATTCAGCCGCGGCGGCCACGCCGCATTCATGGAAGGGGCTCCCATGCTCGATACTACCACCTTCGTCGGCCTCGACGTCCACGCCCGCTCGATAAAGGCAGTCTCCCTCGACGTCATGACCGGGGAGGCGCGCTGCGCGACCTTCGGCTACGACGCCGGGGCAGTCGCGGAGTGGGTGCGGTCCGTGGACCCGAAGGCCAAGTGCGTGTACGAATCCGGGGTCACGGGGTTCGACCTGCAGAAGAGGCTCTCCGGCCTCGGGGTCGACTGCGTGGTCGGCGCCGTCTCGAAGATGATCAAGCCCAGCGCGGACAGGCGCAGGAAGAACGACCGCAACGACGCCGAGTTCCTCGCCCGCATGCTGTCGGTCGGCAACGTGGTCGAGGTGTGGGTCCCCGACGACGAGTGCGAGGCCGCCCGCGACCTGACCAGGGCGCTCGAGGACGCGAGGGACGACCTCTCGCGCTCGAAGCAGCGGCTCTCCAAGTTCCTGCTCAGGCACGGGCTCGCCTTCGACGAGAGGACGCCCACCGGCCGCAGGAAGGGCAACTGGACCCGGGCGCACTGGTCCTGGATCGAGTCGATAAGGTTCGCGGAGAGGGCCGACGAGGAGGTGCTCGCCTACTACGTCGACGCGGTCAGGCGGGCGGCGGAGGAGAAGGCGAGGCTCGAGGGGCTCGTCGAGGCCGAGGCCCGCAAGCCCAGGTGGAGGAAGAGGGTCGACTCCCTCCGCTGCCTCAAGGGCGTAGACACCGCGTCCGCCGCCGACCTCGTGTTCGAGGCCGGCGAGTTCTCGAGGTTCAGGAATGCCCGCTCGTTCGCGGCGTGGGTCGGCCTGACGCCCTCCGAGCACTCCAGCGGGGAGAGCGACCGCAGGGGCGCGATCACCAAGGCCGGCAACAAGCACCTGAGGAAGACGCTGGTCGAGGCCGCGTGGCACTACCTGACGTGCTCGGGGCGGCCGAAGGACCTCGCCAAGGGCCAGGCCCCGGACCGGGGCGCCCGCAGGCATGCCGCCAAGGGCGTGCGGAGGCTGGCCGAGAGGCGGGAGGCGCTGCTCGCGCGCGGGGTCCACGGCAACAAGGCGAACGTGGCCACGGCGCGCGAGCTCGCCTGCTGGGTATGGGCGGTCGGCCTCATGGCCGAGGAGGCGTAGGGGGGCCGGTCCCCCGCACATAAGCCGATCACCCCGGAAGCGGTTCGATCCGAAGCCGTTGAGGCGAACCTCAGGTCCCTTTTCTGCGAGCGCCCAGGGCGCCACACGCGTGCACAGACTGTCGGTTCGACGTAGAAGCCTCAGCCGTAGCAACGGATTGCCCAGCGAGAGATCGCCGCGGGCGGATATTAAACTGCAAAGACGAGCGTCGGTAAGACACGCCGAGGTCGCCGCGGACGGGCTGATATAGGGAGAGGGCCTGACCCCATATCGTTGGGGCCAGGCCCGATTTTGCCTCTTGACAATGTCCTGCTCATATTAAAAGGAACGTCCCTAACTGACGGTTGTGGGACAATACCGAGCGAACGTGATTGGTTGTCCGTGGAAGGGGTCGCGATGAAAAAGCTCAGGACGCTTGCCGACGTGTTGCGCCAGGCGGGCTTTGTGCGCATTACGGAGCTGTTCCTCGTCTTCTATCTGCTGTGCTCGACGGCCGTCTGGCTGTCCGAGCCCACGACCCTCACGTTTGGCGATGGCCTGTGGTTTAGCTTTGAGACGGTCTCGACCATCGGCTTTGGTGACATTCCGGCCGAGACACCGGTTGCCCGCGCCATTACCGTCATTCTGAGCGTCATCAGCATCTTCTACATCGCCATGCTCACGGGCGTGGCGGTGAACTACTGCAATACGCTAATCAAGATGCGTCAAAAGGACACCATGGCGCGCTTTATGGATGATCTGGAGCATTTGGAAGAGCTCGATCGCGACGAGCTTGCCGATCTTTCGCGTCGCGTGCGCGAATATCGCCGCCGCCAACGCTAGGACGGGCGCCGCGCGTCACGATGAGGGGGACTGAATATGAATATCACCGTGTATCTGGGTGCCAGTGCCGGCAATGACCCGGCGTTTCTGCCCGCGGTGCAGGAGCTGGGCAACTGGATTGGCGCCAACGGACACGCGCTGGTATACGGCGGGTCCAAATCGGGCCTGATGGGTGCGCTCGCCGATAGCGTGCTCGATGCTGGCGGACACGTGACGGGTGTGGAGCCGAGCTTTTTTATCGAGGCCGAGTTTCAACATGACGGTATCGACGACCTCATCGTGACGAGTGATATGGCGGAGCGCAAGGCCAAGATGATTGAGCTCGGCGATGCGTTCATCGCCTTTCCCGGTGGGACGGGCACGCTCGAGGAGATTGCCGAGGTCATGTCCGCAGTGTCATTGGGGCACCTGAGCGCTCCGTGCATCCTGTATAACCTGGGCGGTTACTACAACGACCTCAAGGCGCTGCTCGGGCACATGATCGATAAGGGTTTATCGAGCCCGCAGCGCCAGCAAGGCATTTACTTTGCCGACGATTTGCGCGAGATTGCCTCGATTATCAACGGATAAGTCTTGAGCCTGCCCCACAATGGCTCCCAATGGTGCCGTTTGCAGCGCAGACGGTTGGCTCGTTCGGGCAACGCTCGCTCTACAATAAAACGTAACTATGTCGACTTTGACCGCGGGAGGACCCGATGGATAACCTTGCCAAACCCACAAACCGCGCGCTGTTTTTAGTTAGCGTTGCCGTGACCGGTGCGTTTGCAGGTGCCGCGGTCTGGCTGTTCTTTTTTGCGATGGAGCACGGTATCGACTATCTGTGGACCGAGATTCCGCACGCGCTGGGCGTCGCTTCGCCCGAGCTTGCCAGCGGCCCGTTTGGCTTTTTGCCGTACCCGTTTTTTGTCTGCTTGCTGGGCGGTCTGTTAATTGGTCTGTACGAGAAGATGACAGGCACCAAGACCGATGACCTCAACCAGGTGATGGCTAAGGTTAAGCAAGACGGGCGCTACCCGTACGACAACCTGGGCAAGCTTTCGCTCGCGGCATTGCTGCCGCTGCTGTTTGGCGGAAGTATTGGACCGGAGGCCGGCCTGACCGGCGTTATCGCGGGTCTGTGCAGCTGGGTTGGCGACCGCATGCGCCGCTTTGGCGCCGAATTTAGGGAGCTTACGCTGCTGGGTACCCAGGCCGCGTTGACGGCGCTCTTTACCGCGCCCGTCTTTGGCTTTGTGGCACCGCTTGCCGGTAGCGCCGACGGCGACGAGGGCTCTGCGTCCGACGAGATCACCATCAGGCTGCCCAAGGCGCAAAAGACCGTGGTTTACGGCATCGCGATTGCCGGCGGCCTGGGCACCTACCTGCTGCTCGGCCAGCTCATGGGCGGCGGCATGGGCATGCCCAGGTTCGAGGCTGCCGTGGTGGGCAACTTGGAGCTTACCTGGCTCGTCCCTCTGTCGTTGATCGGAACAATCTGCGGCTGGCTGTACTTTGTCTCTGAGCACACGAGCGAAGCGCTTGCCCATGCAATAGGGGAGCGTCCTGTCGTCAAGGCCATGCTAGCCGGTCTGGCGCTCGCCATCTGCGGCACGGTCCTGCCCTACACCATGTTTGCCGGCGAGACTCAGGCCGACGTGCTCATGGAAACCTACCTGACCATTCCCGCTGGCGTGCTTATCGCGACCGGTCTTGTTAAGGCCATGCTGACGCCCGCCCTCATCAACCTTGGTTGGCGCGGCGGCCACTTCTTCCCGGTTATCTTCTCGGGCGTAAGCCTGGGCTATGGCCTTGCCATCCTCACCGGCGCAGATCCGGTCTTTTGCGTCGCCGTCTGCACGGCATCGACGATGGGTGCGGTCATGCGTCAGCCGGTCATGGTCGTGGGCCTGCTGCTTATGTGCTTTCCACTCAAGGGTATCGTCTGCATGATCATCGCGGCCGTCATCGCCGCCGGCATTCCACTGCCCAAGCCGCTGCGCAAGTAGCGCGGTTTTTCACGAGTCAATTCCAGGGGTACGAGATGATCCTGTACTTTAGCGCGACAGGGAACAGCGAGCATGTGGCGCGTCGCATTGCAGCGGCGACAAGCGACAAAGTTATGTCGATTGAGCGCTTTGATGCCGAGATCCTTCACCTTGCTGTGATGGAAGGCCCCTGTCGGCTGGGGTTTGTCGCGCCGGTATACGCCTGGGGCTTGCCGATGCCAATGATCGAGTTTTTGAAGACTGTCGACCTATCGGTTGCTGCCGGCACAAAGGGCGGCGCGCGCCCCTATACGTTCTATGTCTCGACATATGGTTCGACGACCGGGCAATCGGCCAAGTTCGCCCGCGATCTGCTACACGAGCGTGGGCTCGAGTTAGATGCGGCGATGAGCGTCAAGATGCCCGATACCTGGACGCCTGTTTTCGACCTGTCTGACCCTCAAAAGGTTGAGGGTATCAATAGAGCTGCCGAGGCGCAGATTGATGCCGTGATCGAGGCGGTGCGGGCACGCCGCACGGGCAACATGATGCGCCATCGCGTGCCTCTGTTTGCATCGTGCGCGTATCACGCAATTGGGCTGCCGCGCATGCAACAGACGAGCAAGTTTGCCGTCGATGCCGATCGCTGCATCGGCTGCGGCCTGTGTGCCAAGCGCTGCCCCATGGCGGCGATTGAGATGCGCGACGGCCTTCCCGTCTGGACAAAGCCGGAGTGCGCAGCCTGCCTTCGTTGCCTGCACTGTTGTCCCAAATTTGCCATCTCGCACGGTAAGCGCACGGCATCCCACGGTCAGTACAGGCATCCCAAGCCAGGTGTGAGGATGTAGCGGCTGCTGGCCGCGCTACTTCCAAACTGCGAGCGCGGCGGTGCCCAGTACGATGAGGGCGAGACCGATGGCGCTGCGTCGTGAGAGTTTTTCGTTGAATGCCAGGCGCGCAAATAGTACTGATACGACAATCGATAGTTTGTCGATCTGCACCACGACGCTCACCTGGCCTGTGGCGATGGCGTAGTAATAGAGCAGCCACGATGCTCCGGTCGCGATGCCCGATGTTGCGAGAAATGTGAGTTCGCGCCGGTCAGCGTGCGCGACCTGATCCAGTTTTCCCTTGGCTGCCACGATCGCCCATGCCATAACCAGTACCACGCAGGTGCGGATTGCCGTGGCCGGGTTTGACTCGACGCCTTCGATGCCAACCTTGGCAAGGATGGACGTGAGCGCCGCGAACACGGCGGCGCCGAGGGCGTAAGCGAGCCAGGTCCGGTCTTGCTGCTGCTCGGGTCCGGCAGACTGCTTCTTCTCGATCATTAAAAACGTGCCGAGGGTGATGACAGCGGTTCCCACGAGCTTAACCGCAAGGTTGCTCGTCTCGCCAAAAAGCACGATGGCGATCAGTGCGGCGAGTACGGTGCTCATCTTGTCGACCGGTACGACCTTATTGACGTCTCCGATGCCCAACGCCTTAAAGTAACAGATCCACGAAGCACCGGTAGCGAGTCCCGAGAGGACGAGAAAGAGCCAAGATCTGGGTTCGATGCTGCCGATGGTTCCAATGGATCCAGAAATGCCCGCCATTGCCCAAGCGAAAACGAGCACCACGCAGGTGCGAATGGCCGTCGCGACATCGGAGTCGGTCTGCTTGATGCCGCATTTGGCCAGGACAGATGTGATGCCGGCAAAGAAAGCCGACACAAATGCTGCTGCGACCCACGACACGGGTGAAATGCCTCCCCAAAGAACAACCGCGCCAGATTTACGGCGCTCGTCCGATGATACCGTCCCGCCATGAAGCTTTGATATCGCTGTGGTGAGACAGGGGCCATAGTTCGAGAGGGCATTTGGTTAAGGCTCGAATCGAAGGTGAATGGTTTTCCGCGAAGTGAACGAGTAAATCTGGACCCCTGGAACATGCACACTTTTTTCGAACAAAACTGCAGGATTCTTAGACAAAACCGCAGGAATTGAGTCCTTAAAAATGTCGATGCTACAGGGCGCTGTTTTTACTCGTTCACTTCTCGGAAAAGTATTCACCTTCGATATGCTGACGGTGTCTTTTTGGTTGCCAAGAACTAGACGGCCTGCTGTGAGGGGCGGTGGTGACGCTATGCCGCCTTGTTTCATTGAAAAAATAAGCGGGGTACCACCTAAGCTTTTTTAGCTGTCGATTACAGGTCGCGTGTTCGATAAACCTTGGTGCTGACGGTGTAGCTGATTGCACATAGCGCGAGGGCAAGTGCGGCGATGCCTGCACACAGACAGCCAAGGACGGCGGGATCGGGATTCGCTCCGGCAATCGACATGAGCCAGTTGCTGATGGGGTTGGAGGAGCTCAACGTGGCAATGGCAAGGCACCAGAGCAGGGCAAACAGGCCGACGGATAGGCGCAGCGCCTCCATGTGTCCAAATCGGAAGAACAGCGGCTGTGCCAAAAACGCCATCATGAGGGAGATGAGCATCGATGCTGCCGAGGCTATAGCGATCTCAAAGATCGTCTGTCCCGTCGAGGGGATGCCCACGCTGTTGAATAGCGGGATGGAGACGATGCTCAGAAGCGCGGCGGCGCACGCCATGACAGCCGAGAAGACAATGATGCTCAGGTAGCGTGCGCAAATAATGTCTTTGCGCGTGAGAGGCAGCGTTGCCCGATAACGCTCCCATCCGTTTTGATTGTCGAAGCCGGCCAGCGAGTTCATGACCATGATGGGCGACATGGCGCTGACCGCGCAGGCGCCGGCGCTCATGCCGGAATCGCCATCCGACGCGTTGGCAAGGGTTAGCAGGACGAAGATGAACAGGCTGACGCCCGCGATGCTCGGGATAAGCGTGCGAACGATGGCGAGCTCGGACATAAAGGCGCGTTTCATTTCGAAGCCCCTTTCAGCATGAGGCGAAGATAGTCATCAATAGTTGTCCGATCGCAGGGAATCTCTGGGAAGGCCTCGAGCGTTTCGCGACGGTTGGGCACGAGTACGTCCACGCTGTAGGCGTGGCGGGCGGTACGGGCACCTTCGACGCAAGCCATAAGCTCGGCGGCCTGTGCTTGGGTACAGTGGGCGATGCCAGCTCGGTCGGTAATGTCCTCGCGCGGCAGATCAAACACAATCGAGCCGTTATCGATGCAGATGACGCGGTCGGCGGCGCGATCGAGGTCAGACGTAATGTGGCTCGAGAGCAGCACGCTGTGCTGGCCGTCGGCGACAAAGGCAAGCAGCTCATCAAGCAGCTTCTCGCGTGCCATGGGATCAAGCCCCGCGGTGGCTTCGTCCAAAACGAGCAGCTTGGCCTGGTGGCTGAGCGCGCAGGCAAGCTGCAGCTTCATGCCCATGCCGCGGGAAAGGTCCTTGACCTTTGCCTTGGGATCGAGGCCAAATTGGCTGAGGAGGTCGGCGAAGGTGCCATGGCTCCAGGCGGGGTACGCCGGGCTTACGAGTGCCTCAACTTCGGTCACCTTGAGTGTGGAAGGGAAGGGGCATGTGTCCAGCACGAGGCCGACACGAGTGTGCAAGCAGCGCTGCGCTTCATCGGGCG
Organism: uncultured Collinsella sp.; assembly: GCA_900550195.1. GTDB lineage: Bacteria > Actinomycetota > Coriobacteriia > Coriobacteriales > Coriobacteriaceae > Collinsella. Next base: position 46,521 of record URRB01000018.1, on the reverse strand, counting down.
CGTCGGCGCCACAGTGCTGCCCAAACAGGTGCACTTCGCCGGCATCGAGCTTTATAAGCCCAAGCGCGGCGCGAATCGTCGTGGTTTTGCCGGCGCCGTTTGCGCCCACAAAGCCAACAATCTGGCCGGGCTCCACGGCGAGCGTGACATCGCGTAGTGAAAAGCGGTCGCTCACACGGCGTGAGATACCTTTGAGTTCTAGCAAGTTCTGCATGGTATAGCCTTTCTTGCAGATGGCTACTGCATGGTTTCGGGGGCTACCAGGTCGAGCATCTCGTGCAGCTTGTCGCGTGTGACGCCCAGGGTTTCGGCTTGGCTTGCCGCTTTCGCAAGTAGCTCTTCGATATGGCAGAGCTGGTTTTCGCGCAAGAGCTCCTGGTTGCCCTCGGCGACAAAACAGCCCTTGCCCTGCACGGTGCAGATAAAACCGAGCTGCTCCAGGTCGGCGTAGGCGCGCTTGGTGGTGATGACGCTCACGCCAAGGTCGCTCGCGAGTGCACGGATGCTGGGGAGTTTGGCTCCCGCAGCGAGCGTTCCCGAAAGGATCTGGGCTTTGACCTGCGAGGTTATCTGCTCGTAGATGGGCTTGTCGCTCGAATTGGATAGGATGATGTCCACAGCGGCTCCTTAGCTGATGGGCTACACGTGTATATAACCGGTAAGCACAGTATATATACACTATGCACAGTTATGCAAGAGGCAAATAGGGATTGTCCGCTCGTTCATTCATCTCAATCTGTAACATCTGGAGAAGATTTTGGCTGCTTGATGTTACAGATTTAGATCTTTCTGGGACGCCCACCTGTTTGTCTAAATCTGTAACAGGAAGAGGTTCAAAAACCGTCTAGATGTTACAGATCGAGACAAACTGCTGCGGAGTGTCGCCATCGACTGCTAACCAGGCCCCAACTGATGAATTTGTCCTGATAGGCGCCCTAGAGCGAGATTTCGCGGCTACAATAGTGCGGTTACAACGACGTAATGCACTCAATGCAAGAAAGGATCCGCATGGCAAGCCTGTCGGATGAAATCTCGTCGCGCCGCACATTCGCGATCATCAGCCACCCGGACGCCGGTAAGACCACGCTTACCGAGAAGCTGCTGCTCTATACCGGCAGCATCCAGACCGCCGGCTCGGTCAAGGGCAAGAGCTCGGCCAAGCATGCCGTCTCGGACTGGATGGACATCGAGAAGGAGCGCGGTATCTCCGTTACCTCCTCGGTTCTGCAGTTCACCTACAACGGCGCCTGCGTCAACATCCTCGATACCCCCGGCCACCAGGACTTCTCGGAGGATACCTACCGTACCCTTATGGCCGCCGACGCCGCGGTCATGGTCATCGACGGCGCTAAGGGCGTCGAGGCCCAGACCAAGAAGCTCTTTAAGGTCTGCACGCTGCGTCACATTCCCATCTTCACCTTTGTGAACAAGCTCGACCACGAGGCTCGCGATCCGTTTGAGCTCATGGAAGAGATCGAGAACGTCCTGGGCATCAACACGTATCCCATGAACTGGCCAATCGGCAGCGGTCGCAACTTCCGCGGCGTGTTCGATCGTCAGACCCGTCGCGTCATTGCCTTTGAGGGCGACGGTCACGCCAACGCCACCAAGAAGGTCGCCGAGGTCGAGGCCGAGCTGGGCGATCCTTCCATGGACGAGCTTATTGGCGAAGAGAACCATAAGAACCTGATGGACGACATCGAGCTGCTCGATGGTGCCGGCGACGAGCTCGACTTGGATGCCGTGGCCTGCGGCAAGCTGAGCCCGGCGTTCTTTGGCTCGGCGCTCACCAACTTTGGCGTGGAGCCCTTCCTCAAGGAGTTCCTGCGTCTGGCCCCGACGCCGCGCGCCTATACCGATACGCTCACCAGTGAGCCGGTCGATCCTTGCCGCGACGACTTTAGCGGCTTTGTGTTTAAGATTCAGGCCAACATGGACAAGAACCACCGTGACCGCATCGCCTTTGTGCGCATTTGCTCGGGTAAGTTCGAGCGCGGCATGGATGCCTTTCACGTGCAGGGCAACCGCAAGCTTAAGCTCGCCACGGGCACGTCGATGATGGCCGATGACCGCGCCATCGTGGACGAGGCGTACGCGGGCGATATCGTGGGCCTGTTCGACCCGGGTATCTTTAGCATCGGCGACACTGTGTGCTCCGGCAAGCGCCATGTGCAGTATCCGCAGATTCCGACGTTTGCCCCCGAGATGTTCGCTCGCATTACGCAGGTCGACACGCTCAAGCGCAAGCAGTTCGTCAAGGGTATGGAGGAGCTTGCCCAGGAGGGCGCCATCCAGATCTTCCGCGAACTGGGTGCCGGCATGGAGAGCGTCATCGTGGGCGTGGTCGGCGTGCTGCAGTTTGAGGTGCTCGAGCGCCGCCTCAAAGCCGAGTATCGTGTTGAGGTTCGTCGCCAGCCGCTGCCCTATACGGACATCCGCTGGATTCAGAACGACCCCGACACCATCGATATCCCGGGCCTTTCGCTCACGCGCGACACGCTGCGCGTCGAGGACATGCGCGGCGGCAAGTTGCTGCTGTTCACGAGCCCGTGGAACGTGGATTGGGCTACCGACCACAATCCCGACCTTATCCTGTCGGAGTTTGGCAACGTAGCGTTTTAACGCATCGGCGCGGTGGCCCTGCGGGGCTGCCGCGCCGTTTGCTTGCCTGATGCCGTGTGAGCGGCTATCATACCCACCGTCGTCTCAAGACCGGGGCGTCCGAGCAGTTCGGGTCCGATATCCTGCTCGTTAAACCTAAAACCAAAGGAGTACATAATGATCAAGAAGGTCATGGAGGACTACAAGGTCCTGTTGCGGAGCATTCCCGCGGCAACGGTTTCGCTGTTTTTCGTGAGCGTCATCATGATGAACCTACTGGCCAACAAAGAGCTTATCAGCCTGCCGTATCTGGCACTCGATTGCGGCTTTGTGGTGAGCTGGGTTTCGTTTTTGTGCCAGGACATGATCTGCAAGCGCTTTGGCGCCAAGGCATCCATCAAAATCTCTATCCTCGCACTGGCGGTCAACCTTGCCGTGAGCCTGTGCTTTTGGGCATGCTCGCTCACGCCCGGCATGTGGGGTGCTTACTACGACACGGGTATGATCGAGGTCAACACTGCCCTTAACGCCACCATCGGCGGCACCTGGTACGTGGTGCTGGGCTCTTCGCTGGCAATGCTCGTTTCTGCCGTGGTCAACTCCACGCTCAACCAGTCGCTCGGCCGTATGCTCAAAAAGAATAACTTTGCGAGCTTCGCCTTCCGCTCCTATGTGTCCACAGGTGTTGGCCAGTTTATCGACAACCTGGTCTTTGCCATTGTGGTGAGCCACACGTTCTTTGGTTGGACCTGGGTGCAGGTCCTTATGTGCTCGCTGACCGGTGCTGTTGCCGAGCTGCTGTGCGAGGTCTTCCTGAGCCCCGTGGGCTACAAGGTCGTGCGCGGCTGGGAGCGCGAGAACGTGGGCTCCGAGTACCTCGAGCGCCACGCAACCGCCTAAGGAGCAAGTATGCGGGTTTTGATCACGGGCGCTTCGGGCGGTATCGGAGCCGCGTGCGTGCAGCGCTTTTTGGACGAGGGCCACGAGGTCGTGGGCTTTGATCTGCTGCCGGCGGCGATCGAACACGAGCGCTACCGCCATCTGATCGTTGATGTCCGCGAGCCGGACTCGTTTCCAGGCGACCTTGAACCCCAGGTAATCGTGAACGTTGCCGGTACGCAGGATTCGGCCGACGACATCGCCGCTAACCTGTGTGGCACCATCAATGTGACCGAGCGCTACGCCTTTGTGGGGGAGGGGCTTGCCGCCAAGCCGGCGCCGGCTATCAAATCCGTGGTCAATGTGGGGTCGGCGAGCGGACATACGGGATCGGAGTTTCCCGCCTATGCCGCCAGCAAGGGCGGCGTTATCGCCTACACCAAGAACCTTGCAAACCGCCTGGCACCGCAGGCCATCGCCAACAGTGTGGACCCGGGCGGCGTTATCACGCCGCTCAACCGTTGCGTGATGGAAGACGAACACCTGTGGAACCAGATTATGGAGCTCACGCCGCTTAAGCGCTGGGCCACCGCCCAAGAGATCGCCGAGTGGATCTACTTTGTGGGCGTGACCAACCGGTTTATGACCGGACAGAGTCTGCTAATCGATGGCGGCGAGGCCGGCCGCACGCAATTTATTTGGCCCGAATAGGAAACGCGCCCGATGGAAAGCCGTCGGGCGCGTTTTTGGTATATCGATTTTTAGTCGAGGCAAGTCCAGTTGACGGGGGGCGAGCCGTGCTGTTCGAGTAGCCGATTGGCGGCGGAGAAGGGACGCGATCCCATAAAGGCAGGGAGTTCCGCCGTGGCACGATTGGCCGAAAGCGGCGAGGGGTGCGTGGAGGCCAGACAGAACTTGCTGGTTGCCTTACCCGCGCCGGTCGCGGCGAGTTTACCTTCGACCATCTGCTGGGCAAAGCGACCCCATGCCAAAAAGACGACCGACTGGGGCAGCTGGCAGCAGCGTTCGATAACGTAGTCGGTGAGCGTGCTCCAGCCTAGTTTGGCGTGCGAGTTCGCGGCGTGTTCGCGCACGGTGAGCGTAGTGTTGAGAAGCAGGACGCCCTGTTGTGCCCATGGCGTTAGATCTCCTGTGGCGGGAATGGGGCAACCCAGATCGGCATTGAGTTCCTTGTAGATGTTGCGCAGGCTCGGCGGCAACTTGGTTTGCGCCGCGGGGACCGAGAACGACAGCCCCATGGCCTGGTTGGGTCCGTGATAGGGGTCTTGACCCAAGATGACAACCTTGACCTGGTCGGCCGGCGTGTAGGCGAGGGCATTGAGGATGTCGTCTTGTGCAGGGTAGATGGTCTGCTCGGCACGCAAAAGGGCGATGCGCTCGAGCAGCCGGTTCGTCGTGTCGCGTACCGGCTGCGGCGCATCGCCCAACCAAGTTGCTATGTTGCGATCGCGAGTTGCGGTGTCCATGGGGCTCCTTTATGGCAGATGCTCTGTTGGCATCTATTGTAAAGGGGTCCGGAGACCTTTATGCCATGGCTGTATGAAGAGCGGGGTCTACGAGACTTGCTCGGGCGCTCCTGCCATGCGAGCCTGTCCATGTGCGCGAAGGTGCGGAAGCTCGACGGTTGCCACCATGACGCCGGTGAGGATGAGGGTGGCGCCAAAGAAGGCGATGGGGCTCAGGACCTCGCCGACCAGGAAGAACGAGAAGACGGCGGAGCAGACCGGTTCGAGCGAGAAGGCGAAGCCGGTGGTCTCGGCAGGCACGTGGGGCTGCACGAGTGTCTGGGTGATAAAGCCGTAGGCAGAGCAGATGAGTGCGAGCGCGACGACAACGACGATCTCGCTGGGCGTGCTGGGAAGCATGAAGCCGCCAAAGGTGAATGCGGCGGTGCCCGAGAACAAGCCGCCGAAGCCCAGCTGCCAAACGCCCAGAGCGAGCGGATCGACTTCTTCGACAAAGCGCTTGGCGACAATGATGTGTCCGGCGTAGACAAAGGCGGAGAGCAGCATGATGAGCGCGCCCGGGTTCAGGCTGGTGAAGTCGGCACCCGAGAGCAGCAACATACCGCAGGTGACGATGGCGGTGCCGACGAGCACTTTGCGCTCGGGGGCGCGACGCAGCAGGGCGGCGTTGGCAAACGGTACGATCACGACCGTCAGGCTCTGCAAAAAGCCGGCGGTGGAGGCGGAGGTGAGGCTGGAGCCCAGGCACATGCAGGTGAGCTCGGTTGCCATAATGGCGCCGATGATGGCGGCACGGACCATAAGGCCGCGGTTGATGCGCAACGCGTGCTTGTGGAAGAGCAGCAGGCAGACCACAAAGGCGATGATGCAGCGTAGCGCGACGATGCTCGTGGCGTTCATGCTGTCCATACCGATCTTCATGAGGGGATACGAAAAGCCCCATGCGACGGGAACGGAAAATGAGAGCGCGATTGCTTTTTTGCGATCCATGGGACTCCTTTTGTTACAGAACGGTTTCGCAAAAAGGATTCTGCTCCCAGATTTGGATGTAGTAAAGCGAATGTATCTTCAGTATGATTAAGAAATGCTAATGTAGGTAGAAAAAGCCCTGGCAAAACGTTTTACGGCTGCATTGATGTGGAGGCACAATGGCATCGCGGTATCAGATCGTTTGTATGGTGGTCGACTGCGGAAGTCTTAAGGGCGCGGCGGACGAGCTGGGCTATACGCAAAGTGCGGTGAGCCAGGCCGTCAAGGCGCTTGAACGCGAGCTGGGTACCACGCTTATCGAGCGCGGAAAACAGGGTGTGTCGCTTACGCGCGACGGCAAGCAGTATCTGCCGTATCTGCGACAGATCGTAACTGCCGAGGCCGAGCTCGAGGGCAAGCGCCAGGAGCTGCTGGGGCTCTCCTCGACTGATATTCGCATTGCGACGTTTACCAACGTGAGCCGTACCGTGTTGCCGCGCGTAATCCGCGACTTTGGAGCCCTGCACCCGGGCGTGCACTTTACCCTCAAGCAGGGCGATTACACGCGCAACGCCCAGTGGGTGCACGATGGCGTGGTCGATTTTTGCTTTACGGCACGCGGGTTTACCGCGGGGCTCGAGAAGCGCGTGGTCTATCACGACGAGTTGGTGGCACTGCTGCCGGCCGCGCATCCGCTGGCGGCAAAGGAGAAGGTGACGCTCGCCGACCTGGCGTCCGAGCCGTTTGTGTTGCTGGATGAGGGCGAACAGAGCCTGGTGCTCGATGCATTTGCGGCGCATGGGCTGTCGCCGCACGTGACGAGTGAGGTGACCGACGACTACACAATCATGGCGATGGTCGAGGAAGGCCTGGGCGTGAGTATGCTTTATCGCCGTACCGTTGAGGGCGTGCAAGCCGATATCCGTGTGCGGCCTATCGTGCATGCCCCCTCGCGCGACGTGGTGGCCGCCTGGCGCAGTTGGGACACCATGCCCATCGCCACGAGGCGCTTTATCGACTATATGAGCTCGCATATTGTCAATTAATGACTGGCGTGGCGTTGAGTGCGGTGTTTAGCGGGCTGTCGCTTTGGCTTGGGCGGCGCGATAGGTGCGTGCCGGGTGGCAGAGTAATACCGCCACGACCATAAAGAACGCCGTGGTGCCCAGGCTGATGGGGTAGACCATCATGATGTTCGCAAAGGTGCGGAAGTGCGGGAACACGCAGAACACCCAATAGAAGCGGATGCCGCAGACACAGATCATGGTGATGAGGGCGGGCATGAGCGAGATACCAAAGCCGCGCAGGTAGCCGGACATGTTTTCGTAGAACATGCTAAAGGCGTACGCCGGGAAAATCGAGCACACGCGGATATAGCCGATCGAGACGATGTTGGGATCGCTGTTGAACAGCGATAGGATTTCGCGCCCGAGGCCGACAATAACGATAATCGTGGTGAGGGCAACGATACCGCCTTCGACCAGGCAGACCTTGAGCGTCTTGGTGCAGCGGTCGATCTGGCGGGCACCGTGGTTTTGTCCCACAAAGGTGGTGCAGGCCTGGCTAAAGCTGTTGAGCAGGTTGTAGCACACGTACTCTAGGCTCATGGCGGCGCTCGATGCCGCCATGACCTCTGTGCCCAGGCTGTTGATGGCGGACTGGATGATGATGTTGGCGACGGCAAAGACGGCGCTTTGGATGCCGGCGGGCAGGCCGATCTTGACGATGCGCTTGAGGGCGACGGGGTCGATAGCCAGGTCGCGTGGGGTGACGCGGACGACGGAGTCGGTCTTGAGCAGGCGGATAAAGAGTGTAGCGGCGCTGACGGTGTAGGCGATGGCGGTGGCGATGGCGACGCCCGCGACGCCCCAGTGGAGTATGGGGACAAAGATGAGGTCCAGGCCAATGTTGAGGACGGTGGACACAGCAAGCGCCTGCAGCGGCATGCGGGTGATGCCGACGGAGCGGAAAATCGCGGCCTCAAAGTTGTAGAGCAAGATCGAGGGCAGGCTGAGCAAAAAGATGCGCAGGTAGAGCGAAGCGAGCGGCATGGTTTCGGCGGGAACATTGAGCGCGGCGAGCATGGGCTCGGCAAAGATCTCGCCCAGCGCGATGACGACAAAGCCCACGAGCGCCATTAAAATTGAGGTATGGACGGCGCGTTTGACCATGTTCTGATCGTTGCGGCCGATAGCGTTGGCGATGACCACGTTGGAGCCAAGCGACATGCCAATAAACAGGTTGAGCATAAGACTGGTAAGCGGAACATTGGAGCCGACCGCCGCCATGGCGAGGGTTCCCTGGTCGCCCGAGAAGTTACCGATGATGACCGTGGCGATGAGGTTCGACAGCTGCTCCAAGATGCTCGTGGCGGCCACGGGGAAGGCGAATAGGGGAATATTGCGCCACAGCGAGCCGGTGGTCATGTCAATGTGCTTAGATGCGGTATCAGCCATACGCTCTCAATCTCTAACATGCTCTTTCGTGCTTATTTGCGCAGATGATGATACTCCTAATGCATTCAGTCGGCACTTGGGGACGTTCCTTTTCTGCCGGCAGTTGGGGACATTCCTTGTCTCTTCTATGACTAGGTTGGGAAGGCGTGCGACAATGGTGGGCGTTGTGTTGTTCGCGCTAAGGAGTTGCCATGTTGTTGTGTCCCGTTTGCCATGAGCCGTTGGTGGACAATGAGCGCGGTGCTGCATGCGCGGGAGGACACCGGTTTGACCGTGCGCGCGAGGGCTATCTATATCTACTGCGCTCATCCAAGAGCGGTGACTCCATGGGTGATCCTAAGTCGCAGGCACGCAGCCGTCGCGACTTTCTGAACCGCGGTTACTATGCGCCGTTGCGCGATGCGATGGTTGAGCTGGCGCGCGAACGGGTGTCTGGGCACGCCACGTCTGCGAACGGACCCATGACGCTGCTCGATATTTGCTGCGGCGAGGGCTATTACACCAGCGCCATGGGCGCGGTGCCGGGCGTGGATGCTTACGGTTTCGACCTGGGCAAAGAGATGGTGCGCCTTGCCGCCAAGCGCGGCGATGCGACCTACTTCGTGGCCAACATGAAGGACATCCCCGTGGCCGATGGCGCCTTCGATATGGTGACCGAGCTCTTCGCTCCCTTTAACGAGCGCGAATTTGCCCGCGTGCTGGCGCCAGAGGGCTCACTCTATACCGTGGTGCCGGGTGCCCGTCATCTCTTTGGGCTCAAGGAGGTGCTCTACGATACGCCATACCTTAACGATGAGAAGCTGCCGAAGACCACCGAGCTCGAGTTGGTCGGAACGCAGCGGGTGTCTGCGAACATTACGCTCCAGACCCAGGCAGACATCGAGGCGGTGTTCCAGATGACGCCGTACTACTACCGCACGCGCCCTGCCGACAAAGAGCGCCTGGCAAACTTGGACACCCTTCAAACCGACATCGACTTCATCATCGCCGAGTACCGCCACTAACCTACCAAAAAGGGACAGGTTTATTTTGGTAGGTTTTATCTGGGCAAACGTAAAGGGCCGACCGCGGAGATGCGCGATCGGCCCTTTTTAGTTGCTTGGCTGCAGAGGTTATGAGAAGCGAGCGCTTACAGGCGGTCCTTGTTCTCGGCCTTAACGGCGTGCGCCTGCTGAACAAAGAACAGGTCGTACACCACGATGACAAAGGCGACGATATTGACGGAGCTGCCGCCGAGCGCGGGAAGCGTGAGCGCGGCCTGGACGAGCGTGGCGATTGCGGCGACGATGCCGAGCTTAAACGCGCCATCCACCTGCGAAGGCTTGTTGGCGCCCTTGATGCCCGCAACACCCGCGGCAAGATCGACAACGCCCTTGGCGACCAGCACGACCGCGGCGAGCATGGCGTTCGACCCGTAGGTGGACTCGAGCTTGCCGGTCGCGATACCGGCGATTCCAATGACGAGACTGGCGATGCCCAGAACAAAATAAATCAGGGCAAGGATTTTGAGTGTCTTGCGAGCGGCGCTCATAGCTGGTCCTTTCGATGCGGGCGCGGAGAATCTGTCGCACCCAGGTTGCGGCACATATCGTGAAGCACATTGTAGTTCAACGGGGCGATGCATGCGTTTGAAAGCGTCTCTTGCCTGTACGGTCCAACCTTTCAAAAAGGAAAGCTGGACGTAAGCCAAATCGATGGCAGCCCATGTGCGGCGCTGCGATGATGAGGCCGTAACAAGGAGCTGGTCTCAAGGAGGAGTCATGATGTACGGAGCAGGGCAAGTGCGTGAGCCGCGGTCGCTGGGAAGGCGCATGGGTGATTCTGTGATCGCTGCCGTGTGCACGGGATTGATGGCGGTGCTTTGCATTGCGATGCTGTGGGCCATGTCGCATGTGGGACAATAGCGGACGGTTGGGTGCCGACATAAACGGCACTCACGTATTCGTTTTGCTTGTTAAGGAGTACCCATGGGCGTCGTCGATCCCTTTTCTGTTGCTCGGGCCGCGGGGCTTGAGCTGATCGGGAAGTCCGAGGGCCTCACGCTCACCGACGGCACGATGGAGCTGCGCGCCGATTTCACCCGCATGCTTCCGCGGCTTAAACAGGGCTGTCTGCAACAAGAGTTGCTGGTAAAGGCTGCGCGCGCAAAAGGCATCGAGCGGCCATGGGCGATTGATGCCACGGCGGGCTTTGGCGAGGATTCGCTGCTGCTGGCGGCCGCGGGCTTTACCGTCGATCTGTATGAGCAGGATTGCGTGATCGCGGCGCTCCTCAAGGATGCCCTGGATCGCGCGGCAGATGATCCGGCGCTTGCGGCTGCCGTGGCTCGCATGCGCCTTCATGCGGGCGAGGACAGCATTGCCGGCCTTCGCCATACAGCTGAGCTGATCGAGCAGGGCGAGCTCGCGGCTCCCGACGTGGTGTATCTGGACCCCATGTTTCCCGAGCGCACCAAAAGTGCGGCGGTCAAAAAGAAGTTCCAACTCTTGCACCATCTGGAACGGCCATGTACCGATGAGGAGACGCTGGTCGAAGCCGCGCTTGCGGTGCACCCGCGCAAGGTCGTTATCAAGCGGCCGGTGAAGGGCCCGCTGCTTGCCGGCGTTAAGCCGAGCTATCAACTTGCGGGCAAGGCCGTTCGTTACGATGTTTTGGTGCCGCCGCGCCCGTAGCTTGCGTGCGATTACCGGGGCTTCGCTAGTGCCGTGCCGATGCGGTCCCTATTTCCAAGGGTGCGACGTCAGGTGCCAGCCGCTGCAGTATTCACATTTGTAGCAGGCCAAACCACGCCGCCCGCGGTTTTCGCAGTCGGCCATAACCGCCTCGGCCTCGGCGCGTGTGTCGTAACGGTTTTTGCGTTCGCACGACTTGTAACGCCAGGCTTCATCGCGCTCGGCGTCTAGGGCGTCGCGGCGCTCGTCCTCGCGCGCAAACAGGTCGCTCATATCGCCGCCGGTAGCAGCGCCCAAAAACTCGCATTTTGCCTTTGACCAGGCGGCCCGCTTTTTGCTTCCCATCTGCTTCGCGCCCCTCTCCAAACGCTGGTATCATTGCCCAATCAAAGTGATACCAATAAACGTGAGGTCGCCGCGTGATGATCAGAAAAACCCTCGATACCGACATTCCCGCCGTCATTGCTATCTATGACGCGGCCCGCGCCTTTATGCGCGCGCATGGCAACGCCACGCAGTGGCCCGAGGGCACGCCTTCTGCCGAGCAGCTGGCTGCCGATATCGCCGCCGGTGGCAGCTATGTGTGCGAAGTCGACGGCCACGTGGTGGCGACGTTTGCCTTTTTGCCGGGCCCAGACGAGTGCTATGACGTAATTGAGGATGGCCAATGGCGTAGCGACACTCCGTACGCCGTGCTGCACCGTGTGGCGTCCGATGGCACCGTGCACGGTGTCGCGGCTGCGATGTTTGCCTTTGCCAAGGAGCGTGCCGATCACCTGCGCATCGACACGCATCAGGACAACCTGCCCATGCAGGGAGCCATCGCCAAGGCCGGGTTTAAGCGCGCCGGTATCGTATATGTGTCGGACGGTACGCCGCGCGTCGCGTTTGATTGGCTGCGCGAGGCATAAAGGCCGAGTCACATACCAGCGTTTCACCGAAATGAAAATGGCCCCGAGTGGGGCCATTTTTGGTAAAACGCGTTGTTGTGGGGCTCGCGTTGTTATCGCCCCAGATGAGCCCGGGCAGACAAAAAGGGGAGGTGCCGGCTTTCGCAAGGCGCGAACCTACGAAAATCGCCGCGCGGCAACGCGGGGCGATGAGCTCGGTCGGGGGATAGGGCCCGCTTCGCCCGCCGGCCCGTAAATTGTATCATCCAGTGTGGAACGAGGACGCCCGTTGCCGCGTGCGATGGGCTTGCAATAAGAGGAGAGCCATGTCGAAGCAAGCGGTCGTTGGAATCTTGGCGCATGTCGATGCCGGCAAGACCACGCTGGCCGAGGCCATGCTGTTCAACGCGGGTCGCATTCGCAAGCGCGGCCGCGTGGACGATGGTGATTCGCATCTGGACACTGACGCGATCGAGCGCGAGCGCGGCATCACGATTTTCTCGTCGCAGGCCGTACTCGACCATGGCGATACCCACGTCATGCTCGTGGATGCACCGGGGCATGTCGATTTTTCGGCCGAGGCGGAGCGCACATTGCGCGCGCTGGACTACGCGATTTTAGTTGTGGGCGCCAACGACGGCGTGCAGGGGCACACCGAAACCCTGTGGCGCCTGCTTGCACGCTATGACATCCCGACGTTCATCTATATCAACAAAATCGATTTGGAGAATCCCGGCCGCGATGTTTTGCTGGCACAACTTGGGCAACGTCTTTCCGAGGGCTGCCTGGATGCCAGCGAACTGCTGGCGGGCGGCGCCGTTCAGGAGGACGCTGCTGCGTTGGATGAGGCGGCGCTCGAGGAGTTTCTTGAAGCGGGTGAACTTTCCGTCGCAACGCTGTCGCGCATGGTTGCCGAGCGCAAGCTCTTTCCCTGCTTTGCCGGCTCGGCGCTCAAGGACCAGGGCGTGGACGAGCTGCTGGATGGTATATGCGCGCTGATGCGTGAACGGGCATGGCACCCGGAGTTTGCCGCGCGCGTCTATCGTGTCAGCCAAGGTGTTCGCGGCGAGCGCTTGGCATGGGTTAAAGTGACCGGCGGCACGCTGCATGCCAAACAGCTGATTAACGGACGTTCCGGCGCCGAGGCATGGGAGCAGAAGGTCGATCAGGTACGCATCTATAACGGCGAAAAGTATGAGCTTGCCCAAGAAGTTGCTGCTGGCGGTATTTGTGCCGTGACGGGTCTTGCGCACGTTCGCCCAGGGGACGCCCTGGGCGCGGAACCTGCGAGCGATGCGCCCGTCATTGCGCCGGTCCTCACCTATACGGTGCTTCCGGGCGAACACGATGTCCATACGGTGTTCAAGGCATTGACTGAGTTAGCGGACGAAGATCCCATGCTCGGCGTAAGCTGGAACACGCATCTTGAACAAATACATCTGCAGCTCATGGGAGCGGTGCAGCTCGAGGTCGTGCAGCGCGTGCTGGCCGATCGTTTTGGCCTTGCGGTCGAGTTTGAGCCCGGCGGCATCCTCTATAAGGAGACCATTTCGCAGCCGGTCGAGGGCGTGGGCCACTTTGAGCCACTGCGCCACTATGCCGAGGTGCATCTGCGTCTGGAGCCGTTGCCAGCGGGTTCGGGCGTGCAGTTTGGCACCGTGACCTCGACCGACGAGCTCGATCTTAACTGGCAACGTCTGGCGCTCACCAACGCCATGGAGCGCGATCACCTGGGTGTGCTGACCGGCTCGCCCATCGCCGATGTGCGCATTACGCTCACGGGCGGCCGTGCGCATGCCAAACACACCGAGGGCGGCGACTTTCGCCAGGCCACGTACCGCGCGATTCGCCAGGGGCTCATGCAGGCGCGTGAGGCCGGCGCGGCGGTGCTGTTGGAGCCGTGGTACCACTTTGAGCTCGAGGTGCCGGGGGAGTGCGTGGGCCGGGCGCTCTCGGATGCCACGCGCATGGGTGCCGAGTACGAGCCGCCGGCGATGGCGGGGGACCGGGCGAAGCTTGTGGGTCGCGTGCCGGCATCTGAGGTGCAGGATTACGCGCTGGAGGTGGCTGCCTACACGAGCGGTCGCGGACATCTGTACCTGGAGTTCGCCGGCTATGCGGCTTGTCATGATGCCGAGCGCGTCATCGAGACTGCCGCCTATGAGCCAGAGGCCGATCTGCCCAACACGCCCGATTCGGTCTTTTGCTCTCACGGCGCTGGCTACACCGTCAAGTGGTATGACGTCCCCGAGGCAGCCCACGTAAAGGTCGATCCCTCCACCTTCTGCCCCTGGCGAGCAGCAGACGCCGAGTTTTTCGGCCACATGTGACAAAGGGGCATCTCCTTTGTCAGATGCTATTGGTATAACTCGGTACAAGTTGGTATAACTATTACCAGGGTTTGCCAATCCGAGGAGGCCGACATGAATCCAAATCCCTTTAAGCCAACGGCAGGCAAGCGGCCTCCGATGCTCATCGGTCGAGAGTCGGTCATCGAAGATTTTGAGGAAGGACTCGACAACGGAGCCGGAGCGCCGGGTAGGCTCATGCTCATTACGGGAAACCGCGGCTGCGGCAAAACGGTTCTCCTGCGGGAGCTGCAACGTCTAGCCAGCGAGCGCGGATGGGCGGTTATCTCCGATTCCGCTTCGCTTGGCTTATGCGACCGCTTGGCCGACGCGCTTCGCTCGAATAAACCCGTTGTGACGTCAATGGAGTTCGGGCCGTCGTTTGGCCGGATGTCGGTCGAGGCGGCGCGGGCAAAGGGCGAGACGTTGCGAGGACTGGTCAACGAGCGCCTCAAGAAGCTCGGTCCAGGCAAGGGCATACTGTTTGCGATTGACGAGGCGCAATCTGCGTCTATCGAGGAGCTGGCGGCTCTTGCCGTTCTCTATCAGCAGGTGCTCGGAGACCAGGACGTTACGGGCTTGTCCGATAGCGACCAGCGCGGTCTTGCGCTGGTGTTCGCCGGCTTACCCAGTATGGTTGACGATCTGCTCGAAGAGCCGAGCGTGACGTTTTTGCGGCGTGCCCAGCAGCGTACGTTGGGGGCGATATCTTTGCCCAAGGTGCGCGATTCGTATATCCAGACGGTCAAAGACGCTGGTCTTTGCGTTGACGCGGAGACGGCGGACCTTGCGGCGCGCAAGAGCATGGGGCATCCCTATATGGTTCAGCTGGTGGGATATTACATGTGGCGGTCTGCTGTCCGGCGTGGCTCGCAGGTCATCGAAAGGCGCGATGTCGAGGATGGCCATGCGGATGCCGTCTCCGAGTTCTACGAAGCGGTCGACGCGCCTCTGTATTACGGGTTGCGCAGTCCGCAACGCCTCTTTATCGAGGCCATGGCTGCTGACGAGGGTAAGCCGACGCGCATGGCGGATATCATTGAGCGTTGCGATCGCACCCAGAGTTGGGCGAGTAAATATCGCGCAAGCCTGATTCGCGAGCGCGTCATCGAGGCCGCCGGATACGGTCTCGTCCGGTTTACCGTGCCCATGCTGGGCGTGTACATTCGCGATCGCGTTTTATGGCATGAGTAGGGTGATAAAGGTGACGGAACAGAAGATGAGTCCGCAGGCTATCGAGGTGCGTGGCGCGCGCGTCCATAACCTCAAGGACATCGATATCGATATTCCGCTGGGAAAGCTGGTGGGTATTGCCGGCGTATCGGGTTCGGGCAAGAGCTCGCTGGCACTGGGCGTTCTTTACGCCGAGGGCTCGCGTCGCTACTTGGAAGCACTCAGCACCTATACTCGACGTCGCCTGACGCAGGCCGAGCACGCCCAGGTGGACGAGGTGCTACACGTGCCGGCGGCGCTCGCGCTGCACCAGCGCCCCAGCGTGCCGGGCGTGCGCTCGACCTTTGGTACCATGACCGAGCTCAACAACAGCCTGCGTCTGCTCTTTAGCCGTTGCGCCCATCACGTGTGCCCGCATTGCGGGGCGCGTGTGGAGCCGAGCCTTAACGTGGCCGCAGGCCTGTCGCTCACGTGTCCGACATGCGGCCGCGAGTTCTACGCCCCGAGCGCCGAAGACCTTGCCTTTAACAGCGGCGGCGCGTGCCCTACTTGCGGCGGCACCGGTGTCATGCGCGAGGTGGACGAAGCGAGCCTGGTGCCCGACGAGTCAAAGACCATCAACGAGGGCGCGGTGCTTCCCTGGGGCACGCTCATGTGGGATCTGATGAAGCAGGTGGCTGGCGAGATGGGCGTGCGCACCGATGTGCCGTTTAACCAGCTCACTCCTCAAGAGCGCGACATCGTGTTCCACGGCCCGGCGGTTAAGAAGCACATTCTCTACGTTCCCAAAAATGGCGAGGGCGCCACGCCGCTCGACTTTACCTATTACAACGCCGTCTATACCGTCGAGAATGCGCTCGCCAAGGTCAAGGACGATAAGGGCTTAAAACGCGTTGCGCGCTTTCTGCGCGAGGAGCCATGCCGTGATTGCGGCGGCACGCGTCTTTCCGAGGCTGCGCGCCAGCCCCAGGTGCGTGGTGTCAATCTGGCGCAGGCCGCGGCCATGACGCTTGGTGATGCGATTGAGTGGGTGCGCGGGGTGCCCGCATCCTTGCCGACCGAGATGCAGCCCATGGCGACGGATATCTGCGATTCGTTTTTGGGCGCGGCCCGTCGTCTGGTCGACCTGGGTCTCGATTACCTTTCACTCGACCGCGCCGGTGCCACGCTCTCCACGGGTGAACGCCAGCGCGTGCAGCTTGCTCGCGTGGTGCGCAATCGATCGACAGGCGTGCTTTATGTGCTGGACGAGCCTTCGATTGGCTTGCATCCTGCCAATGTCGACGGCCTGGTGGGCGTAATGCGCGATCTGGTGGATGACGGCAACACCGTAGTTGTTGTCGACCACGATACGCGTGTGCTGGCGGAAGCCGACTACCTGGTCGAGATGGGCCCCGTCGCCGGAGCAGGCGGCGGTAACGTGATCGCTGCCGGTACGGTAGACGAGGTCGAGCAATCGCAGAGCAGCCGCATCGCGCCGTTTTTGCGCTCAGAGCCCAAGCGCTTGCGTCCGCAGGTGACTGACGACGAAATGTTCGACCAGGGCCATATCCGTATGGCGACCAATGCTATCCACACCGTTAAACCGCTCGAAGTCGATATCCCGCGCGGCCGTCTCGTTGCGGTGACGGGCGTTTCGGGCTCGGGCAAGACGACGTTGGTGCTCGAGACGCTCATCCCGGCGCTCAAGGCTCGGGCAACTGGCGAGCGCCTGCCAAGCCATGTGCGCTGGGTCGACGCCGAGGGTATCGCACGCGCAAACCTGATTGACGCTACACCTATCGGCGCCAACGTGCGCTCGACGGTGGCGACCTATGCCGACATCCATGATGAGCTGCGCCGCGCCTTCGCCCGTACGTCCGAGGCTAAGGCAGCCGGCTACAAGGCGGGCGCCTTTAGCTACAACACCGGCGCCTTGCGCTGCCCCACGTGCGATGGCACGGGCTCTATATCGCTCGACGTGCAGTTTTTGCCCGATGTCGAGATCGTCTGCCCGGCATGTCGCGGTTCGCGCTACGCCGAGGCCGCCTCGCATATCCATCGCGAGGGCAAGGACGGGAGCCTGCTTACGTTGCCGCAGCTCATGGATATGAGTGTGGATGAGGCGCTCGACGCCACGGTGGGACTCAAGAAGGTTCAGACGCGTTTGCAGACCTTGCACGACCTGGGCCTGGGTTATCTCACGCTTGGCGAGCCCACGCCGGCGCTTTCGGGCGGTGAGGCACAGCGCCTTAAGCTCGCGAGCGAGATGAGCCGCGTGCAGGATGATGCCGTATTCGTGTTCGATGAGCCCACGATTGGCCTGCATCCGCTCGATGTTCAGGTACTGCTGAGCGTGTTTGACGGCCTCGTTGCCAAGGGCGCCACAGTTGTCGTGATCGAGCATGACCTCGACCTTATCCGTAACGCCGATTACGTGATCGACATGGGCCCGGGCGGTGGCGACGCGGGCGGGCAAATCGTCTGCGCCGGCACGCCGGGCGACATCGCTGCCTGCTCCAAGAGCATTACCGGCCGCTACCTATAGACAATGAGGCAAAGGGACAGTCCCTTTGCCTCATTGATGCCTATTTCACGCATTGAGCCGCGAGATAGTCGCGGAAGAATGGCAATTCAAATGCGACGAGCCCCCGTCCTCGTTCCCCGATGATGCCGGCATCTATCATGCGACGTCGGTAGCGGGAGACCTGCTGCGGCGAACGCTTAAGGCGCTCGACAAGGTCAGCGGTGGTGGATTCTTCCTCGTCATCGAGCATGGCGATGAGGAATCGCTTGTCCTCTGCAGTGAGTTCCCGATAGGTTGCCGCGAGGATTCGGTCGCCCATCTCGTCGCGCGCGATTTTGATTCCCAGGTCAAAGTCGCGTGACGAGATTTCCTTCGAATCGCTTGTGAGATCCCAGGCACGGTAGCCTACGAGTTGCAATAGGAAGGGAAAACCAGAGATCGAGCGAACGGCTCTATCGATTCCCTCAGTATCTGCCAGGCGATCGTTTTCTTGGATTGTGCGAATTAGGGCCTCGCGTACGTCATAGTCGGCAATGCGACCCAGATGATATTGTTGGGCACGGCGAAGGAACGAGACCGTCTTGTGGTTCAGCAACGTCGAGACGTTATTGGGAAGTCCCGCCATGAGCAGGGCGACGCGTTTCCCATCGGTCACAAAGTGCTGATACGTCGCTGCGAGCTGAATCATCTCGTCGAGTGTCGGGTCCACCTCGTCAACCGTGACGAGCAGACCGGTGCCCGCCTCGTTGAGCTGGTCGATGATGTCGCTCATGCGATAACGCCAGGTTGAGGCATCGTGAACGCGATTGACCTCGATGCTGCCGAGCGGTGCAATTCCGAGACCGGTGACTTCGAAGTTGTGAGACGGGTCGATGAGATGACCTGCGGCACGTTTCGCCCCGAACTCGATTTCCTCAAGCATTCCCGGGAGCGCGGTCGCCTTTACGGCTATCCAGCCGTGGGATTCCGCCCTCGTCGCGAGCGACGACATGAGAGCGGTTTTACCGGTTCCACGCGCGCCTGAGAAGATCGAGGTCAATTCTGGGCGCCTACGCTGGCTCAAGAAGGCACGGTCCAAATCCCGAATAATCTGTTGTCTGCCAGCGAGATGGGCAGGAACCTCACCAAAACTGGGGGTAAACGGGTTCTCGAGATATTTCACAAGGCTCTCCTTTCACACCGCCGTTTAACTTCATTTTATTCTAGTTAATTCTGATTAAAAGCAATGGTTCGTTATTCAGAGCATCAATGTGACAAATGAACAGTCCCTTTGTCGCATTGATGCCAAAACCAATTTGTCAAGGGTTAGAGGGTTTAAAAATCTGCCATTTCTACCCCGTCCCCAAATGGCTGGTTTGCTACATGCCGGCAAAGCCTGTTTGGCGCAGGGCTTCGTAGAGGACGATGGCGGCGCTGTTGGAGAGGTTGAGTGCGCTGATGCGGTAGTCGTCCGGATTGATGAAGTTGCCGCAGATATCCTGCCGAAGGATGGCTTCGTGGTCGTCCTCGGTATGCCCGAGCGATTCCTCGTGGGCTTCCCATGCCTCGGCGTTGTCAAGCGAATCGCAATCGCGCAGCATCGGGATGCGCTCGCAGCGCTCGGGCGCCGCGGCGAGCAGCTCCTCGGGAATGCCCGAGCTCTCGCTGCCAAAGACCAGGTAGTCGCCATCGCGGTAGGTACTCTGCGCATAGGTTCGGCGCGCCTTTTTGGTCAGCAGATGCAGGCGCTCGTCGGCGGGGGAGAGGCCGTTGCGCGCAAGGAAATCCTCCCAGCCGGCATAGGTCGTCACGTCCAAGTTTTGCCAGTAGCCCAGACCGGCGCGACGTACCGTCTTGTCATCGAGCGAAAAGCCCAGTGGCTCCACCAGATGCAGATGGGCGCCGGTGACCACGCAGGTACGGCCGATATTGCCCGTATTGGCCGGAATCTCGGGTGCATACAGCACGATGTTGAACATGAATCTCCTTGGCTCAGAACGAAAAACCACCACGAAGGGCACCTTCGTGGTGGTTTGGCGATTACGTAGGCGGAAAAATGCCCGCTTGGATAAACCTAGGCGCGGTGCCAGTCGGTCAGGCAGGCATCGAGGGAGGCGATGAGCGCATCCTTGTCCATGTGACGGCCGATGATGCACAGGCTCGTCATGCGGTCGCCCGTCTCGTCGTCCCAAATCTGCATGATCTCGGGGTTCTCGTCGATGATCTTCTGCTTCTCGCCCTCGGGCGCCGAGTCGACAAACAGGCCGTTCTCCATCAGGCGCATCTGGTGTCCGGCCTGCTCGAACATGTAGCACATGTCCGGATCGCCGGTCTGCCACAGCGGACCCTTGACGCGAATGACCTCGTCGGGCCACTCCTGCTCAACAAAATTGGTGAACTTCTGCAGGTCAAACGGCTTGCGGCGCGAGTACACAAAGGTCTCGATGTCGTACTCGAGCACCTCGGGGTCGTCGTGCTCCTCGGGATGCTCCATGGCCTCGATCCAGGCGGCGGAGTTGTAGGCGCGCATAAAGTCGAAGCGGTCGGTGTCGAGCAGCTCCTCCATGGGGACCTCGCCGTTTTGGGCCTCGACAATCACGGCGTCCTTCTGCAGGCTGCGCACGATGGCCTTGAGCTCGGCGATCTGCTCGGGCGTCACGGTATCGGTCTTGTTGAGGATCAGCGTGGAGCAGAATTCGATCTGCTGGATGAGCAGGCTTTCGATGTCGTCCTCGTCGATATCCTCGGCCAGCAGGTCGCGACCGCCGTTGAACTCGTCGTACATGCGGGCGCAGTCGACCACGGCCACGATGTTGTCGAGCGCGAGCTTGGGCTCGCCGCCCACCTTGGCCTCGTCGCAGAAGCTCGAGATGGTGTAGGCGATGGGGATAGGCTCGCAAATGCCCGATGCCTCGATGATGATGTAGTCGAAGTTGCCCGAATCGGCGATGCCCTGCAGCTGGTTGGCCAGGTCATCCGAAAGCGTGCAGCAGATGCAGCCGTTGGTGAGCGGGATGAGGTTATCGGTCTCGGAAAGGCCGCCGTCGGCGATAAGGCTGGCGTCGACGTTGATCTCGCCGATATCGTTGACGATCACGGCGGCGCGGATGCCGCCGTCGTTAGCGAGGATGTGGTTGAGCAGCGTGGTCTTGCCGGCACCGAGGTATCCGGTAAGCATGATGATCTTCACGGGTTTGTTGGGCATGTGCCCTCCTTTGTTAGACACGGCTTACAGTTGAATCTTATGCCAAACGCCCGCTCTTATACCCACGAGCCGGCAAATAACACAAGCTACTCCCAGGCTCCCCATACATCGGGGCAATAACCGACGGTGGCCTTTTTGCCGTTGCGCACGATGGGTTCGGCGAGAACCTGCTGGTTCTCGAGCAGCTTGTCAAAGCGCTGGCTGGGGGTGAGGTGCTGGATGAGCGCGAGCGTCTCCTCGTCCTTGGCTTTGGGGTTGAGCAGCTTGTCGATGCCGCCGACCGCCTGCATCACGCTCGTGAGCTCGCCCTTGCTCATCTCCTTTTCCTTAAGGTCGATAAA
Source organism: uncultured Collinsella sp. (assembly GCA_900550195.1). Lineage (GTDB taxonomy): Bacteria > Actinomycetota > Coriobacteriia > Coriobacteriales > Coriobacteriaceae > Collinsella. The sequence goes on along the minus strand of URRB01000018.1, from coordinate 25,015 downwards.
CTGCACCTTAATGCGGCGCTCCTTAAAATAACGCTGGGCCTTCTTGGTATCGAAGGACTTTTTGGTGCCAAAAATCTGGATATTCATGCTCCGCCGTTCTACCTGATGAAGTTGGTCGTTGCGCGATCTGCCTCGGGTGCGTTGATACCGGCGGCCTGTCCTGCCTCGATACAGCGCAGGAGCCAGGCCATGTTTTTGCCGATGTTTCGCATGGTGGCAAGGCCCTCGGCATCCCCATCGGCGTCGCCGGGCACGCGGCCAAACACGTTGTTCCAGTAGGTGGAGGCAACTACGGGCATTTGCTTAATGGTGAAGTACTTGTTGAGCACATCGAAGGTGGTCGAGGTGCCGCCGCGACGGGCGACGGCGACCGCGGCGCCGGGTTTGTGCTCAAAGGCATGCCCGCCTGCATAGAAGGCGCGATCGAGGGCCGAAAGGATGCGTCCGCTGGGGTGCGCATAGTAGACGGGTGAGCCAAAGACAAAACCATCTGCCTGCTCGGCGGCAGCGATGAGCTCGTTCACCACGTCGTCGTCAAAGGTGCAGCGACCGCCAAGCTTGCCGCACAGGCCACAACCGATGCAATCGCGAATGGGCTTGGCGCCCAGCTGAAACACCTCGGTATCAATGCCTTCTGCATTAAGTTGCTCGGCGACCTCGACGAGTGCGCGGGCGGTGTTGCCGTTTGCCTTGGGACTGCCATTGACCAAAAGAACCTTCATCACAAACTCCCTCTGCTTTTGGTGACTTCTGCAGAGGATTATCGCACGATGGGGGAGGCGGTGCGGGCGCGGTGCTAATCCAGTTTGGTACCTGGCACCTGCACGGCTTTCCCGAGCAACGCTTTAAGCTCGTTCAAAATGGAAACAGGCTGACGGTCGACGCCGTCCAGATGGAGCGTGGCCACGCGAATGGGCGGCTGATATTCAAGCGAGCCGATGAGCACGGGAGAACCCAGGAACCGTTCGATGTCGCTTGCGATCTCATCGATTGCCTCGGGGCCGAGCTCATCGAAGAGTGCCACGAATGTCGGCCCCGTCGAGCGGAACAGGCGGCCCTTGCCGCGCGAACAATCCATGAGGCAGGCGGCGCTTTCGGCGAGCACGCGGTCGCCTGCATCGAATCCAAAGCGGGCATTGACCTCGGCGATATCGTCGACCTTAATGGCAATAAAGCCTGCCTCGTGCGGCACGCGGCGCATCTCTCCAATAGCGTTGACCAGCGCGTGGACATCGCCCAGGCCCGTTACCGAGTCGGTCGTATCCGCTAGGCTTCGGTTGACGATAATGCCCACATACATGCTGGGCTCGGTATCGGTGCCGTCCAAGCGGTAGCCCGTGCAGTCGCAAAGCGCGTATTTTCCGGTGGCATCCATTACGCGATACTGCATGTAGTGGAAGTGCCACGTGCCGTTTATCACCATGTCGAGCTCGGCGCGTACGTTGTCGCGGTCCTCGGGATGAACGCGGGCGAGCCACATGTCGAGTGAGTTAAAAGGGTGCTGGGAAGGCAGGTCAAAATCGCGCACGGCGTTAACCGACCATTGCGATTCTCCAGTATCGAGGTTAAGGATGAACGGATAGCGCGTCTCGGAGCTCATGGAGATCGCTTGGAACACCCGGTCGTTGCAGGGAAGCTGATCGACGATTGGGCGTTGCGGCGCGTCATTGTTTTCCGGTTGCTGTACACGATGCATAAGCTTATAGCGATACATCTTGCGATCGGCGACCATCGTCATCTGGCGACGCGTGTCGCCGGCAAGTGGATCGACGCGCGAGCAGCCAAAGCTAAAGCTGGCGATCATGGGCGCCTTGCCATCTGAGCTCGCCTCGATCAGCCCGGCACGTACCTGCTCCAAGCGCTGCTCGAGTTCAGTCTCGTTTGCGGAGAGCGAGATAAGCACAAACTCGTCTCCACCGATACGGAACAGCATCTCATCGTGCTCCATGGTTTCGGAGAGCGTGCGGCAGATGCTCAGAATATAGCGATTGCCTTCGGCGTGGCCAAACCTATCATTGCAATGCTTGAGATGGTCGATGTCAATATAGGCGCAGGTGAAGGGGTTGCCTTTGCGCCAGAGCTGCTCGACGTGACGGTCGAGTCCGCTGCGGTTGCCCAAGTTGGTGAGCGGATCGATATAGGCGTTGCGCTCAAGCAGCCGGCGCTCTTGTTGCAGGATGGCATGCGTCTTTTGCAGTTGCTCACCAACGGCGCGTAGCTCAGCAGGCAGCGCGGCAACATCGAGTTCGGCGGTCGAGATGCCATTCGCAAGTCGTTGGAGATAGGCAATAATCAATTGCTCACCCAGGCGATATGACTCGTTCATGATGGATAACCTCCTTGGGCGGAACAATGGTTTGTATCATATCCCCAATTCGGTTTGAATTGGGGATATAAGTCAGCTAATGGAGGCAAATTCCCCCTTCGGCGGTGGCGTTTTGCGCGCGAGCGTATCAGTTGTTATTGCCACCATCGAGTAATGCCTCAAAATCCTTCGCCGGCATGGGGCGGTAGTAGAGGAAGCCCTGAGCGTAGCGGGCGCCCATTTGTTGTAGCATGTTCGCCTGCTCGTTTGTCTCGACGCCTTCGACCGCGACGGGCAGATGGAGCGACTGCGCCATCTCGAGCATCGATGAAATGATTTGCGTGCTGCGGCCTTGATCGCGGTCGGTGGGCGCAATCTGCCAAATGTGCTTGTCGAGCGTCACCATAAAGCCGCTTTCCTCGAGTGCGGGGATATGGGTGCGCATACTGTGGGCGGCTATTATTCGACAAACGGTAGCGCGGCGATGCGATGCTCGATAAAAATGCGACTGGGACGATATATGTTGACGGGTATACTTGTCCCGTTTTAAAACGCAGGAACGGAGATGGTCGCATGGCACAGTCAAATATGACGCGCACGGTGGGGCTGGCGCTCGAGGGAGGCGGCTACCGCGGTATGTATACGGCGGGCGTGCTCGACGTTTGGATGGAGCACGGTTTGACCTGCGACCATATGGTGGGTGTCTCGGCGGGCGCGGCGTTTGGCTACAACTTTAAATCGCGGCAGATCGGCCGTGCCATTCGCTACAACAAGGCCTATTGCGCCGATAAGCGCTATGCGGGTGTGACCAGCTGGCTGCGAACCGGTGATATGTTCAATGCCGATTTTGCCTATCACGAGGTGCCTATCGAGCGCGATCCCATCGACTTGGAGGCGTATCGCGCCTGCCCCATGCGATTTACGTGCGTGTGTACCGATATCGAGACGGGCAAGGCCGTCTACCACGACCTGCCCTATGGCGACGAGAGGGATATCGAGTGGATCCGGGCATCGTCTGCGATTCCTGTGGCGACGCGTCCCGTTGCTATTGACGGGCATAAGTATCTGGATGGTGGCGTGGCTGATTCTATTCCCAGTGCATGGCTGTTTGCGCAGGGGTATGACCGCAATATCGTGGTACTCACGCAGCCGGCGGGCTTTGTGAAGCAGCCCAACAGCGTGATGCCCATGCTGCGTCGCGTGTTTCGTCACTATCCGGAGTTTGTCGCAGCGCTTGAGCATCGGCATGAGGTCTACAATGCCACGCTCGATGACTTGGCACGTCGTGAGGCCGCCGGCGATATCTTTGTGGTGCGGCCGAGCGAATCGGTGAAGGTGCCGTCGCTGTGCCGCGAGCCGGATGAGCTCGAGCGTATCCACCAGGTCGGCCGCCACGATGCGGAGGCGACCTTGCCGGCGCTGGAAGCGTATCTGGCAGAGTAGAGCAAACTGCCGTGGACTCGGCGGAAAGCGCATCCCGGAATCGGCGCTAAAAATGGGATGAGGTTTCCGCGAGAGGCCCGTAGCGGAAAGCGCGCCCCGGAATCGGCATCCAAAACGGGATGCAGTTTCCCCGACGGCGGGTTTTGGAAACGGCGTCCCAGAATTTGCGCCTGGAATGGGATGGGGTTTCCCAACGGAGCCGCATGCGGAAAGCGCATCCCGGAATGGAGGTTCAAACTGGGATGCGCTTTCCATCGCTGAAGATGTGAGGCTGCGGATCAGCTGCTCGGCTTATGCCTATGCCTGCTGCCAGGTGTGGACGAGCTCCTTGGCCGCGGCGTAGGGGTCGTCGGCACTGCAGACGGCGCTCACCACAAAGAAGCCATCGACGCCGGTGGCCTTGAGCTGCGGCAGGTCGGCCGTCTTGACGCCACCGCCCACCACGATGGGCACGGGGCTTGCCGCGTGGAGTGCGGCCAGGTCCTCAAAGCTTTTGGTGATGATGGAGCCGTCGGCCGCGCGTCCGCAATCGCGTTTGGTCTCGGTTTCGTGGAGCGGGCCGATGCCCAGGTAGTCGACTAGGCTCATGTCGGCGGTCTTGACGTACTCGAGCATCTCCTCGCAACGGGCCGAAAGGCCCACGATGGCGTCGGGGCCCAAAAGTTTGCGGCAGACCTCGACGGGAATATCGCTCTGGCCCACGTGCACGCCGTCGACAGCAATACCCTGCTCGCGCGCGGCGAGTACGCAGTCCAGACGGTCGTCGATCAGCAAGGCGACCTGACCGGTCTTGCCGGCCTGTGCGATTGCCTGCGCGGCGTTGCCGGTCAGCGCAATGATCTCGCGGGCGCTTGCCACCTTGGAGCGCACCTGAATGCAGGTAAAGCCGGCGTCGAGCGCCTGGGCCACCACATCGCCCACGGGACGTCCCAGCGTGTTTTCGGGGCCGAGTACCAGATAGGCCGAGATATCAAGGTTGTCGCGGATGCTCATCGTGCTTCCTCCTGTTTCCTGATCTGTGCTTCCATGCGCTCGAGTTTGCCGGTCATGGTGTCGGTAAATCCGGGTCGAATATCGGCTTTGAGCACGACTTCGGTGCGGATGCCCTTGCTCGCCAACACAAAGGTTGCGTCGCGCACGACCTGCATGACCTCGTCCCAGTCGCCCTCGATCTCGGTGAACATCGAGGTGGTGCGGTTGGGAAGGCCGCTCTCGCGAATGATGCGCACGACTTCGGCGACCTCGGCGGATAGCTCGTCGCCGGTGCCGCATGGGGCGATGGCCACGGCGACGAGCGTGTTCATGCCGGCATTGGTTGCGGGCTCGGACATGGCTTATGCCTCCTCGAGCTCGAGTCGGTTATCGGCGATGTCTTGGGCGGTCGCGCGGTAGAGCTCGTCGATAAAGGCGACCTTAAAGCTTGCCGGGGCATCGGCGACAGCGGCGGCACGCGTGCCGGCAACGTTGTAGACCGCGGTGCCGCAGACGGCTGCCGTAAACGGGTCGGCGGCGCAGGCGTACACGGCCAGCACGCCGCCCTGCGAGCAGCCGCAGCCGGTGATCTTGGACATGAGCGGGCTGCCGCCGTGGGACTTGGCTACGGTCGTGCCGTCGGTAATCAGGTCGACTTCGCCCGAGACCACTACGGCGCCGCCGGTGTAGCGGGCGAGCGCCACGGCGGCACCACGGGCGGCGTCGACCGTGTCGGTGGTATCGACACCGCGCACGCGGCTCAGATCGGCCGCCTCGCCCTCAAGACCCCACAGGCCGGCGAGCGCGATAATCTCGGAGGCGTTGCCGCGCACGATGGCGGGCTTGTACTGCTTGAGCTCGTTTACCAGCTGGGTGCGCAGGCTACCGATGCCCAGGCCCACCGGATCGAGCACCCAGGGCTTGCCGGCGTCGTGTGCCGCCTTGGCCGCGCGGGGAATCGTCTGCTCGTAGATAGGGAAGAGCGTGCCCATGTTGAGATAGATGGCGCCGCCGCCGGCAACGAGCGCTTCGCCCTCGTCGGGCAGATAGACCATGGCGGCCGATCCGCCCACGGCGAGCTGTGCGTTGGCGACAAAGTCGATCGTCACCGTGTTAGTGATGGAGCCTGCCATCGGATTGGTGGCACGAATCTCCTCCACGGCCTTGACCATATGTTGCTTAAGCTGTTCCGAATCAATCACTGCACATGCCTCCTTGGCATAGAAAAGGGGCGCTGTGCATAGACAGCGCCCCTGTAAAGGCGGCATGCTCCCTACGCCAGCATTAACTGACAGGTTCAAAGGATTGGGCCCCATGCCCTCTCAGCCTTGTGGTTTGCACCGCCGGCACTCCCGCATCGAATCTGTTGCTCCCTATACTAGCGCACCTGCCAAATAGGGACAGGTTTATTTTGGTAGGTGGCAACAGGGGCGTTGCATTTTCCCAGATAAAACCTGGCAAAATAAACCTGTCCCTTATTGGCAGGTCGTTACAATGGTTACGGTGAAAATGACGGGGGGCTCTATGATCAAACTTGTGCTGACCGATATGGACGATACGCTGATTCCGGCTGGACATGACGGTGTCAGCGACTACGCCATTGAGGGTATTCATGCCATGCAGGCGGCGGGTCTGCACTTTGGTCCGGTTTCGGGTCGTCAGCCGTCCGCGATGGGCTGGATGTTCAAAAATCGTTCCGAGTGCTTTTCGACTGGCGCGTTCTGTAACGGCCAGGTGATGTTTGTCGACGGCGAAGTAGTCGCCTCGCGCGCAATCGACAACGATGCCCTGATGCGTTTGGCTGACTATCTGGAGCAAGAGACCGACGATACATTTCTAAAAGTCTATAGCCTGGGCGATGACTTTTGGGGCAACGATGCCTACTGCGTGACGAGCGATCCCGAGCGTGTGTGTCGCGCTATGGAGTCGGGCGGCAATGCGTGGCTCAAAGGCGAAGAGGCTCCGTGCCGTCCCGTCGTCGATGATGCGACGGTGTTTAAGGCGAATATCTGGAGTGCCCGTTCGCGTGAGGAGCTCGCGGAGTTACGCGAGCGCGTTGCCGCTGAGGTGCCGGAAATCTCGCTTGTGTTTCCCAACAACCGCGTGCGCCTGTTTGACATCCTTCCGGCTGGTTGGGACAAGGGCTGCGCTGCGCTGGAGCTGGCGCGCGCTATGGGCATGACGCCCGACGAGGTGGCCGTATTTGGCGATTCCGATAACGATTTGCCCATGATCGATGCCGTTCCCAACTCCGTTGCAGTCGCTAATGCCAACGAGGTCGTCACGGCGGCAGCGCGCTGGCATATCGGCGCTGCGGCAGATGATGCGGTCGCCGGGGCTCTGCATCAGATTGCCGCCTGCGCCGCGACGGGGGAGATGCCGTCGTTTATGCGCCAGGTGGACGCGGCGGGTCTTGGCGCCACGAACGTCTAGGGAGAACGTCATGAAGCTTCAGCAGCTTAGGTATGTTGTTAAGGTTGCCGAATGCGGCAGCATCACCGAGGCCTCGCGCCGGCTCTTTGTGTCGCAGCCTTCGATTACCGCGTCGATCCGCGATCTCGAAAACGAGATGGGTGTGCACATCTTTGAGCGCACCAACAAGGGCGTCATTGTGTCCGAGGAAGGCGAGACCTTCTTGGGCTACGCGCGTCAGGTACTCGACCAGGCCGACCTACTCGAGGGCAAGTACAAGGGCGCATCCGAGCAGGTGCCGCACTTTAGTGTGAGCTGCCAGCATTATTCCTTTGCCGTTAACGCGTTTGTCGATGTAATCCGCGAGTTCGATGCCGCGCGTTACGACTTTACCCTGCGCGAGGAGCAGACCCACGAGATTATCGAGGATGTCGCGCATATGAAAAGCGAACTGGGCATCCTGTACTTATCCGAGCATAACCGCGAGGTCATCGAGCGCATGCTGGCGGCCAACGAGCTCGTGTTCGAAGGACTCTTCTGCGCCGCGCCGCATGTCTTCGTGTGCGCCGACCATCCGCTGGCGGGCCGCTCCAGCGTGACGCTCGAGGACTTGGAAGACTACCCGTTCCTGTCCTATGAGCAGGGCAGCTATAACTCGTTTTATTATTCCGAGGAGCTGACCTCGACCTTTGAGCGTCGCAAGAATATTCGCGTGCGTGACCGTGCGACGCTGTTCAACCTAGCTATGGGCCTTAACGGTTACACGGTGTGTTCGGGCGTGATCAGCCACGAGCTCAACGGCCCCGGCATTATCTCGATTCCGCTCGACGTGGACGAGTACATGGAGATCGGCATTATTACGCGCAAGAACACGACGCTCACGCGCTACGGTCGGGCCTATATCGACGCGATTCGTCAGCATATCTAGGCTGCTGTGCTCCGCACGGTTCAAGTCTCTTTATGACAGTCCAGACTGATATAGGAAGCATCTATATCAAACTGTTATAAACGTATATTTTACGATGGCCATATGAGCGCTCATACTCTGTCCCAGTAAAGCAACCAATGCAAAGGGAGATATCTATGAGCACTTCGATTCAACCGAACGCGCCGTTTCGCGCCGATATCGTCGGCAGTTTTCTTCGTCCGCAGGCTGTAAAGGATGCCCGTGCCGCCTATGTCGCGGGTAAACTTGACGCTTCCGGCCTTAAGGCCGTCGAGGACGATGCTATTCGCGATTTGGTGGCAAAGCAGAAGGCCGCCGGCCTGCAGGTCATCACCGATGGCGAGTTTCGCCGCAGCTACTGGCACCTCGATTTTATGTGGGGGCTGAACGGCGTCGAGCGTCGCACCTCGCGTACGGGATATATGTTCCACGACGAGGAGACCACGGCCGATACCGCCGTGGTGACTGGCTCCATCAGCGGCGAGAACCACCCCTTCGTCGAGCACTTTAAGTTTGTCAAGGCACTTGAGGGCGAGGACCACGTTGCACGCCAGACCATCCCGGCGCCTATCCAGACGTTCTCTGAGGTCACGCTCGACCGCTGCGATGGCCAGCAGGAGAGCCTGCGCGCTGTCTATAAGACCGATGAGGAACTTGCCGACGCCATCGCAGCCGCTTATCGTACGGTGATCGCCGACCTGTACGCTGCAGGCTGCCGCAACATCCAGTTTGATGACTGCACCTGGGGCATCTATTGCGATACCGACTTTGTGTCCAAGACCGGCATGAGCCCGGTTGATCTGCAAAAGGTGAGTGAGCTGGGCGTGGCGCTCAACAACGCCGCTATCGAGGGCAAGCCCGACGACCTGGTCATTAACACGCATGTGTGCCGCGGTAACTACCACTCTACCTATGCCTTCGAGGGTGGCTATGACCCCATCGCGCCATACCTGTTCGCAAACGAGGATGTTGACGCATTTTACCTGGAGTTCGATACGCCGCGCGCCGGCGGTTTTGAGCCGTTGAGGTACGTTGCCCCTGGCAAGAAGGTCGTGTTGGGCCTGGTGACCACCAAGGCCGCTGAGCTTGAGGACGAGGATGCCATCGTCGAGCGTATTCACGAGGCTGCAAAGTATGTTCCGCTCGAGAACCTGTATCTGTCTCCGCAGTGCGGCTTTGCCAGCTGCGAGATTGGCAACAAGCTGACCGAGGACGAACAGTGGGCAAAGATCGCGCTGGTCAAGCGCATTGCCGAGCGCGTTTGGAAGTAACGTTACCGTTTGCAGGTGACGGCGCGCGCGAGACATGGCGTATCACGTACAATGGTTCGGATCGTATCGTTCGGGCAGGTTATCTGATATGCCTGATCGCCCTTCCATCATGAAAGGACTTCCATGTCCCAATCCTCGACGCCCGCCGTATCTGAACTCGAGGAGACTGTCGAATAGTAGTTGTGTTCAGCTAAATCAAAAAATGGCATCCATGCGTATGTACGCGTGGACGCCATTTTTAATGCGTCAGTATCCAGTGGATGCCGCGCGCCATGCGCAGGTCAGTTTGGGCAAAGTGGTTGCCGGGGTTGAGCTCCAGCGTTGTTGGAATGTCACGCTCTATAAACAGCTCTTCCATCGCGTGCGTATCGTCGAGTACGTGCCGCATCATGTGGTTGGGCGTCTTGGTTTCCTTTTTACCGAGCGACAGATAGGCGGCGTCGGGCGTGGCTGTCATCGTGCGCTCGCGCGCGTAGTCGATAAAGCCGGGGAACCACAGCGACCCCGATGCACTTGCCGCGCGCTCAAAGACATCTGTTTGCCAAAGTGTCCACAGTGCAAAAAGACCCGCCAACGAGTAGCCGGCAACGCCGCGCCAGGCGGGCGGTTGCGGGAGCGATGATTCGGCCTGGGGGATTATCTGCTTCAACAACTCGTCAAGAAAACCAGCAGCCTGTCCACCAAAGGGCTCGGCATCGCGTACGGTTCCGTCGCATTCCCAAGGGCTCAGCTCGCGATTCCAATCGAGCCCGCCAATGGCGACAAGGGTGAACGGTGGGCAGTCGAGCTCTCGGCAGCACTCGTAGACTCCACTACCGTCGCCCATAACTACGGGGAGGTAGATGACGGGCGCGCCTTCCGCACACTCTGAATAAACGGTTATCTGCTTTTGGCACGCTTTCATGACGGGCTTCTCTCTGCATTTCGACATCTACAAACACGATTGTCGCACGTCGGTGTAGGGACCGTCGCTAAAAGAAAGGCGCGGAGCCGCTCGATGCGACTCCGCGCCTTGTTGTTTTGCTTTAGCAGGCTGTGCCGTTACGCCACGAAGAAGTAGACGAGGAAGGCGAGGGCCGCGATCCACATGAGCGGCTTGATCTTGGAGGCCTCGCCCTTAAAGAGCGCGACGACCACGTAGGCGATAAAGCCCAGGCCGATTCCGGCAGAGATGGAGTAGGTGAAGGGCACGCCGGCGACAATCATGAACGCCGGGAAACCCTGCGACACGTCGGACCAGTCGATCTCGGAGGCCTCGCTCATCATGAGGTAGCCGACGTAGACCAGAGCACCGCAGGTGGCGGCACTGGAAACGATGGTGACGATGGGGGAGAAGAACGCGGCGAGAATGAACAGCACGCCGGTGGTGACGGAGGTGAGGCCCGTGCGGCCACCGTCGGCAGCGCCAGAGGTGGACTCGACGAAGGTGGTGATGGAGGAGACGCCCATAAAGCCACCGGCAGCAGCGGCCACGGAGTCGACGATTAGGATCTCCTTGATATTCTCGACGTTGCCGTCGTCGGTGAGGAACTCGCCCTGCTTGGCTACGGCCATCGCGGTGCCCATGGTGTCGAAGAAGTCACTCATGAGCAGCGAGAACGAGATGACGAGGAGCGTGGGGTCGGTAAGGACCTTGACGATGGCGGGCACGCCGCCGGCGTCGGCGATGGGGCCACCGATGCTCGAGAAGTCGAGCGGGGCGATGATACCGGTCGGAGCCTGGGTCACACCTAGGGGGATACCGGCGATGACGGCGACGACGATGCCGATGAGCAGCGAGCCGGGGACGTTGCGGCAGGCGAGGGCGACTGTCACCAGGATGGAGATGATGCCGACGATGAAGGTGGGGGAGGTGATGTCGCCCAGACCGACGAGTGTACCGGCGCCAGCGGTGATAATGCCGGCATCGCACAGGCCAATCATGGCGATGAACAGGCCCAGACCCACCGAGATGGCGTGACGCAGGACAACCGGGATGGCGTCCATGATGGCCTCGCGCAGGCCACAAAGCACGAGCAGCAAGATGACGATACCCTCGAGGAAGATAACGCTCATGGCCACGTGCCAGTCACCGCCGCAGACGGTGGTGGCGATTCCAGCGATCATCGCGTTGACGCCTAAGCCCGACGCGCAGGCGAGCGGGCGGTTGGCGAAGATGCCCATGCAGATGGTCATGATGCCGGCGCCCAGGCAGGTGGCGCAGGCGAGCGCTCCCGCATCGATGCCGGCGCCCGAGAGCACCGCGGGGTTGACGGCAATGATGTAGGCCATTGCCAGGAACGTTGTCAGTCCAGCGCGAAGTTCGGTCCCGATTGTGGACTTGCGCTCGCTGACGTGAAATAGTTCGTCCATGCATACCCTTTCCTTGTTCGGCCCCGAGTTTAGGCCGATTGACACGAACTCACCCACTATAGCCCCTTTACGACGCTGTTGTTCCTCGCATGTTGATGTTCGGCGCTTTGTAGCAGACGGACGGTATTTTTCGCATGAAAATGTGTGGGTACCGTATACTTAAGCGGTTACAACGACCCCTATGGAGGAACGTATGATTAAAGAGCTCTGCCACGACGAGGCTATTCTGTCCCAGCGTTGCGAGGTCGCGACCGTCGAAGACGAGTCGGTCGCACAGGACCTGATCGATACCATCAAGTCGCTCGACGATGCCGGCTGCCTTGCCGCTAACCAGATTGGCGTTACCAAGAAGGTCTGCGTCTACCTGGATGACGCCGGCGAGCCCCACGTGCTCTACAACCCCCGTCTGGTGTTTGGCCTGGGCGCCAGCAAGATGGAGGAGAGCTGCCTGACGCACGACGAGATCACCAAGTCCACGCGCTATATCAAGTGCAAGATTGCCTTTGACCAGATCGTCGACGGCAAGATGAAGGAGTGCCGCCGCGACTACGCGGGCTTTGAGGCACAGATGATCCAGCATATGATCGACCACTGCCTCGGCAAGTTGGTCTAAGGGGATCAAAGCACCGCACCTTGCCGCTCAATCGTCGCTCGCGTACCTTAAGTACGCTTCGCTCCTCTTTCGTGGCAATCTGCGGCACTTTGACCCCTTAGACGACCTGCGGGGTTAACTTGGTTGAGTTTATCCTGCTTGAATAGCCCGGGCGTGACATTGTTGTCATGTCCGGGCTTTTGTGTTTAGCCCCTTTTTGTTTGGAGACAATAACCTTAGCAAGAACGTAAAGCTAGGAGGCGCCATGTGTACGAGCATTCGATTTACCGATAATTCTGGCCACATGTATCTAGGCCGCAACCTCGACTGGAGCTTTGACTATGGCCAACAGGTTCGCGTGATGCCTCGCGGGTTTCACATTCCGTATTCGTTTATCGACGACGCGACAGCGGCACACGCGGTGATCGGTATGTGCATCGATTACAAGAACTATCCCATGTTCTTCGACTGCGGCAACGATGCGGGCCTCGCCGTGGCGGGTCTCAATTTCCCGGGTTATGCCGAGTATGCCGAGGACCCTGTCGACGGCAAGACCAATATCGCAGCCTATGAGTTTCCCCTGTGGGTGGCAGCGACGTTCTCGACGGTCGACGAGGTCGAGGCTGCGCTGCGCGATACGGTGATTGTCGCCAAATCTGCAGGAGAGGGGCTGGGCGTGTCGCTGCTCCATTGGATTATCGGCGACAGCCAGCGTAGCATCGTGGTCGAGATGATGGCTGACGGCCTGCATGTATACGACGATCCGGTCGACACCCTTGCCAATCAGCCCACCTTCCCGTGGCACATGGAAAACCTGCGCACCTATATCACGGCCACAAGCGATTTTCCGCAGACGGCGACATGGCGTGGCGCCGAGCTCAAGCCCTATGGCGCTGGTGCCGGCATGCGCGGTATTCCGGGTGACTGCTATTCGCCGAGCCGTTTTGTAAAGGCGGCGTACCTCAATGCCAATTACCCGCAAAAGGAGAGCGAGACCGAAAACGTCGTCCGCATGTTCCGTTCACTCGAGGGCGTGGTGATGATTGAGGGGGCGTCCAGGATGGGCGATGGCAAGTTCGAGAAGACTATCTATACCGGATGCTTTAGCGCGCGCACGGGCAATTATTACTACGCGATGTATGGGGATCCGTCGATTCGCTACGTGAGCCTGACGGATGCCGAGGGCGCGAGCCCCGATAGACTCGTGGTTCCCGAGCCGCGTCGTTCGTAGCCGCTAGCTTTACTGCAATACAAGACGGCCCTGCATCTCTCGCGAGGTGCAGGGCCGCTATCGTCGATGGGTGACGGCGCTAGAAGTTGGCGTCGTTGAGCTGTTCGCTCTCGAGGCCGTCGAGCTGTTGCTGTTCGGGCGTATCGGCGACGCTCTCGAGCAGCTCGGTGGGATCGACGTTCATGTCCCTACCGGCCTCGTTGCCATTGACCAAGTCGTCCGAGAAGATGTCGACTTCCATTTCCTCGGCCTCTTCGATCTGAACCTCGAGTGGCACCTGGGTGCGCACAAGTTTGACGGCCGGGCGCATGCGAGCAAAGAGCGGTACGTACTCGATGATGATGGCCGAGTTCTCGAGACCATACCAACGTGCCGGGCTTCCGCAGGCGCGGCGGACGGCGTACTTGATGGCCATGACGCGATGGTCGTTGCGGTTGATGTCCGTTTCGGGGGCAAGCATCTTGCGCAGCATACAAAAACGGAAGTCGCCCACGTTGCCGCGTGTCTCGTAGATGGAGTAGGTGTGATGCTGCGGCGGCAACTCACCCGATGCCATCAGGTCGCCAACGATCTGGCGCAGGTAGGCGTTGATGCGTTGATTGACCTTAAAGCCCAGGTCCAAGCGCACGCGGAATAGGAAGTCTGTGCCAAAGGTCTCGACGGAATACTCGTGCGTATAGGGCTCATCGGTGACATGCACGTTGATGAACCAGTATGCCTTGGCGCGCTTGGGATGCTTATCCAAGATGGAATAGAGCACGTCGCGGTCGAGTGTGAGCGGGTCGGGGCTGTTGGTGAGAAATACCAGATTGTCGGCGAGCACGGGATAGGTCTCGTCGTTGCGCAGGCGGTTGAGCTGGTCGATGTACTTGGAGACGGGCAGCAAAATCGTCTGCGTGCGCTCGATGGCGGTGCCGCGGCGCCACACGTACATAAGGCCAAACAGCAGTGCGGCCAGGAAGATCATGACGTAGCCGCCGTCAAAGAACATGGTGAGGCACGAGGCGAAGAAGCACAGCTCAATGGCACCAAAGAGCAGGGCGAAGACGCAGGCACCCAGCCTGTGCTTGAGGATGCCGGCGATGTAGCTCGTCAAAAGCGTCGTGGTCATGAGCATGGTCACGGTAATGGCGAGGCCGTAGGCGCTCTCCATGCGCTCGGAGTTTTGGAACAGCAGCACGATGAAGATGCAGCCGACCCACATGATGTTATTGACGAGCGGAATATAGAGCTGGCCCTTGGTGTCGCTGGGGTAGTGGATGCGCAGATGCGGCATAAGGTTGAGACGCGTTGCCTCGGATACCAGCGAGAACGAGCCGGTGATGAGCGCCTGCGAGGCAATGATGGCCGCCACGGCCGAAAGCACGATGGCAAAGGGGCGCAGGGGCTCGGGGAGCATCATATAGAACGGGTTGACGATATCCATCGCGAGCAACTGGGGATTGGAATTGTTGGCGAGCAGCCAAGCGCCCTGACCCAGGTAGTTAAGGATAAGCGCCGCTTTAACAAACGGCCAGGATGCGTAGATGTTGGCCTTGCCCACGTGGCCCATGTCTGAATAGAGCGCCTCGGCGCCGGTCGTCGACAGGAAGACGAAGCCGAGCACCATGATACCCGAGTGGTTGATGGGCGAGAACAGGAACATGACGCCGCGGATGGGGTTAAGCGCGCGCAAGATGGACAGGTTGCCGAGCATGTTGAATAGACCGGCGCCTGCCAGGAACAGGAACCACAGCGTCATGAGCGGACCGAACAGCTTGCCGATTGACGAGGTGCCAGCGCGCTGCATGGCAAACAGGCCACAGATAATGATGATGGTAATAATGATGACGTTAGTTTGCCCGTCACCCAACAGCGCGTGGCCCCACTCGATGGTGCGCAGACCCTCGATGGCCGTGGTAACCGTGACGGCGGGGGTGAGGATGCCGTCGGCGAGCAGTGCCGCACCGCCGATCATGGCGGGGAGAATCAGCCACGGTGCCACCTTGCGTACCAGGCTAAACAGGGCGAAGATGCCGCCTTCGTTGTGGTTGTCGGCCTTCATGGCGATTACCACGTACTTGACCGTGGTCACGAGCGTCATGGTCCAGATGACGAGCGAAAGCGCGCCCAGGATCATGTCCTCGCTGACGGTACCGATGCCGCCGTTGTTGGCGACGATTGATTTCATGGTGTACATGGGGCTCGTGCCGATGTCGCCATAGACGACGCCGAGCGTTACGAGCAGCATGCCAGCGGAGAGGGGGATGGCTCCGTGCCCGCCTTGACCACGCTGGTCTTGGGGGTTTGCCTCCAGTTTGTTGTGTGCCACGTGGACTCCCTTAGACATCCGGTTGTCTGTCTAGGACAGATAATCTTTATGCCGTCTTTATACATACAAGAGCAGTTTGGCACATCAGGTTATTTTAGACAATAATCCCCAGCTGGGGATTATTTATGTACGTAGGTAGCATTTCAAAACAGGGGCTTTTAAGCACGTGCTGTCTGGGCTATGCCAGCCTTGGCGCTTGCGCGTTTGCCGGCGAGTTCGCAAATAATCGCGCCGCCGATGATAAGCGCGGCACCCATCAGACGGACCGGTGTTATGGCTTCGCCCAAAAGGACGGCGGAGAACACGACCGCCGAAAGCGGCTCGAGGTAGCCGACAACGGCGACGGTCTGCACAGGCAGTTTGGCGACGGCGCTAAAGTAGAGCAGGCAACCAATGCCGGTGTTGACGACGCCGAGCATGACGACGGCGCGCCAATCGATGCCTGTGGCGACGCCGGCGGACAGGAATGAGGGTGCACCCTGCGTGATGAGCGTGAGGACCAGCGCGGTCACAAAGGCGGCACTCACCTGGAGCGTGGAGCTCTCGAGGCCTTCGATGTGTGGCGCGCCCTTGCTAGCGATGACCATCAGCGCATAGCAAAATGCCGAGGCGATGCCGCAGGCGATACCTGCAATGGGCATATTGCCGCCTAGACCTTGCGCTGCAATGAGAAAAGCACCGCAAGCAACGGCGATAAAGCCGGCGATTTTGCCGCCGGTCAGCTTTTCGCCAAAGATGAGCGGGGAGAGTGCCATGACAATGATGGGGCCGCAGTAGTACAGCAGCGAGGATACGCCGACGCCGATCGTCTGGTAGGCGCGGAACAGAAAAATCCAGCTGGCGCCCAGCGCAGCTCCCGAGAGGAGGAGGGCTGCGGCTTCGCGGGGGCGAGATGGCGCCTGCAACTTATGGCGTTGGGTGATGGCGAGGATGGTGACAAGCGAGAGTGCACCCAAAAACGTGCGTAGTAGCACGATATCGGAGCTCGGCAGCGCGATGGCGGCGGCGATGATGCCGTTGGAGCCAAACAATAGCAATGCTGCTAAGTACGTAAACAGTCCGTTGTTCATGCGCTTCCGTCCCTTCTATATCCGAGCATGTTCACTATGGGTGAACTGGCTTTAGAAGAAAAGCGAATATAATGCATGGATAACATGACAAAAACTCATGCAAAGGTGGAGGGGTGCCGTGGAAACGAATATTCAAAAGATGCAGGTGCTGCTCGAGACCGTGCGCGCCGGCAGTTTTACGCGCGCCGCCGAGCGCCTGAGCTATTCGCAGTCGGGCGTGAGCCGCATGGTGGCCGATCTCGAGGCCGACTGGGGCTTTAAGGTGCTCGACCGCAGTCGCGAGGGCGTAGTACTTTCTGCCGATGGACGGCAAGTTATGCCTGCGGTTGAGGCGTTATGCGAGGAGTTTGGCCGCCTGCAGCGACGCGTGGATGAGATGCGTGGGCTCATGCGCGGCAAAATCTGCATCGGTACGTTTTCGAGTGTGGCGACCCACATGCTGCCGCCAGTGATTGCGCGCTTTCGCGCCGATCACCCGGACGTCGATTATGAGTTGCTGATGGGCGATTACTCAGAGATTGAACAATGGGTGGCTGAGGGTCGTTGCGACCTGGGCTTTATCCCGCGTGAGCCACGAGAAAACGGCATGGCATCGCGGTCTTTGGTGCGCGACGAGTTGATGGCGGTAGTGCCGGCAGATTCTTTGCTTGCCACGGCGGGGGTCGTCTCTCTTGCCGATTTGGCCAACGAGCAGTTTATTCTGCTAGAACGAGGTACCGATGACGAGATTACGCCGCTGTTCCGTCGGGCGGGGCTGACGGTGCGCTCCAAGCTGTCGACCTGGGATGACTATGCGATTATGGCCATGGTTGAGGACGGCCTGGGCGTGAGCATTCTTCCCGCGCTCATCTTGCGCCGCTGTCAGTTCGATGTTGCCGTGCGCCCACTCGAGGGACATCCTCATCGGCAGATCAACGCCATATATCGAACGGCCGACGTTTCGCTTGCCACTGCTCGATTCCTTGAATACCTCTAAACGCGTGCATGTCATTGTCCGCTTTGGGCAAATCTCGGAGTTCGGTACGTTTTCTTATGAAATTGAACTTCCGAATGAGGTACGGCGCTATACTGCTTGCTAAATTGAACCCTGGTTCAATTCGTGTTCTATAAATTGAACTTTGCCAGCAAGGAGGTTCTAGTGGCCCAAGAGACGTTTAGCGATCGCCTGCGACAGGCTATGTCCGATCGCGACGTTCGCCAGTCGGACGTGATCCGCGCATCGGAGATGCTCGGCAAAAAACTCGGCAAGAGTCAGATGAGCCAATATGTGAGCGGCAAGACGATCCCGCGGCGCGATGTGGCTGAGCTGCTCGCCCGTATTTTGGAGGTCGATGTTACCTGGCTGCTTGCCGGCGACGCCGATCAAGGCGAGGCATCATCACCCCGCAACGATTCCAAGCCCGAACCCCATCCCTCAGCTCAAATTGCAAGGAGCACCACCATGCGCACTTTTTCTAAATCCACCAAGCTCGATAACGTCCTGTATGACGTGCGCGGCCCCGTCGTCGACGAGGCCGCCCGTATGGAGGACGAGGGCGAGCGCATCCTCAAGCTCAATATCGGTAACCCGGCGCCCTTCGGTTTCCGCACGCCCGATGAGGTCATCAAGGACATGCGCCAGCAGCTGCCCGACTGCGAAGGCTATTCCAACTCGCGTGGCCTGTTCTCCGCGCGCAAGGCGATCATGCAGTATTCGCAGATCAAGGGCCTGCCCAACGTTCAGATGGAGCATATCTACACGGGCAACGGCGTGTCCGAGCTCATTCAGCTTTCGATGAACGCGCTGCTCGACAATGGCGACGAGATTCTGATCCCCAGCCCCGACTATCCGCTCTGGACGGCGTGCGCAACCCTTGCCGGCGGTCATCCTGTGCACTATCTGTGCGATGAGCAGGCGGATTGGTATCCCGACCTGGAGGATATGGAGTCCAAGATCACGAGCGCGACCAAGGCCCTCGTCATCATCAACCCCAACAACCCCACGGGTTCCGTCTATCCGCGCGAGGTGCTCGAGGGCATCGTCGAGGTTGCACGCAGGCATCAGCTGATGATCTTTGCCGATGAGATCTACGACCGCCTGTGCATGGACGGCTACGAGCACGTCTCGATTGCCTCGCTCGCCCCCGACCTGCCCTGCGTTACCTTTAGTGGCCTTTCCAAGTCGCACATGATTGCGGGCTATCGTATTGGCTGGATGGTGCTCTCGGGCAACCAGCGCTGCATGAGCGACTTCATCATGGGCATCAACATGCTTTCCAACATGCGCCTGTGCTCCAACGTGCCGGCTCAGTCGATCGTTCAGACGGCACTCGGTGGCCATCAGTCCGTTAACGACTACATCCGTCCCGGCGGCCGTGTCTACGAGCAGCGCAACTTTGTGTATGAGGCGCTCAACAAGATTGACGGCATCTCGGTGGTTAAGCCGCGCGCGGCGTTCTACATCTTCCCCAAGATGGATGTGAAGAAGTTCAACATCACCGATGACGAGCAGTTCGCCCTCGACCTGCTGCACGAGAAGAAAATCCTGATCACGCGCGGCGGCGGCTTTAACTGGGCCGAGCCCGACCACTTCCGCATCGTGTACCTGCCGCGCATGGAAGTGCTCAAAGAGTCGCTCGAAGACCTCGCCGACTTCTTCGATCATTACCGCCAGGCGTAACGGCAAAGGTAGCCTGTAATGAAACGGTCGGCCCGCAACGGATGCGGGCCGACCGTTTTCTGTCTAAGCCCGTGCTGTTAGCGCTTGTCTCGTTGAGCGGGCGAGGTTCGCGTGTGAGCGGTAAGTTCTATTCCAAAATGGAATACAGTGGGCTTAAGCTGGAATTGATGTCCGGGTACCTGCTTTTCTAGAATGTTTTCAACAAGATGAAAGGCGGTTCCAACCAATGATTATCGATGCAAATTCCTACTGGTTCGACGAGCACATCTTTCATGACGAGACGCTCTGCGAACAGTTTTTGGCCGAGGTACCCCGCGCCTATGACACCGAAGGCTATCTGACCATGAATTCCGCCGGCAAACGACAGATCGTGATCGAGATGCCCGCCGGTTCTCCGGGTCTTAACTACATTGAGGGCGACTACACCCTCGAGAAGCGCTTGGCCGATATGGATGAGGCGGGGGTCGACAAGGCGATCCTCAAGCTCCCCGGCTGCCACGAGTGGATGTCGCTCGAGATGTGCCGGCGTTTCAACGACGGTATGGCTGCTGACGCGAAGGCGTCAAATGGCCGTCTGATTCCGCTTGTCGCCGTGCCGCCCTTTGGCACCAAAGCGAATTTGGAGGAGCTCGACCGCAGGCTCGACGATGGTTTTGCGGGCGTGCAGCTCTGCGCTCACTACGGCAAGCGCTATCTCGACGACCAGGTCTTCTCGAGCTTTTTCGAGCACCTGAACGAACGCCATGTCACCGTTTACGTGCACCATGTTCCCGTGCCGGTCGAGAACGAGTCGCTTCTCGCGTACGACAACCTTCGCCGCTCTTATGGCCGCTGCGTCGACCAAACTACGGCGATCGGCCGAGAGATCTTTGGTGATTTCTTTGAGCGCTATCCCAATATCAAGATGGTCCACTCCATGCTCGGCGGCGCATACTTTGCGTTCAAGGAGATGCTGCTGCCTCATGGTCCCAAGCGCCCTGATGCTTCTGGCCGTTTTCAGGTCGATACCGAGACCGTTTCCAGGCACCTCGAGAACAACATCTATTTCGACATGTCCCATGCCCAGCCTTGGGGCAAGACACTCCTCGCCTGCGCGGTTGACGTGCTGGGTGCAGACCATATTGTTTTTGGCACGAGCTATCCCGTCAAACGCGAGTGGCTCACCGAGGGTGTCGCCTGCGTTCGCGCTGCAAATCTGAGCGATACAGACAGCGACCTTGTGCTTGGCGGTACGGCGCAGCAACTGTACGGTGTCGAGTGAGCGGCAATCAGAGGGGAGTATCTGCCATGGGCGAAGGAGAGATGAGGGCTGGGGCCGCTCGTGTGGCCATCGATCTTGGGGACGTGTTGCCGTTCGACGGTTTCGACGAACTCCGTCATGAGGTCTTCGCCCGTGCCCTTATCATCGAGGGGACGGGGCGACGCGCCTGCGTCCTTTCGCTTGAGGTCACCTCGATCGCTCCGGCTCTACTCGCCGATCTGCGTGAGGTTGTTGAGGATGCCGCCAATTGCAGCGGTGCTTATTCTTGGGTGGTTCCTACCCACACGTTTTCCATGCCTCACGTCCGCACTTCCGGGCATCTTGCCGACGATGCTACCCGCAATTGCAACGAGCGCTATCGCGCAGCGCTCGTCGCTGCCGCCCGCACGGCTGTCGAGCGCGCTGTTGCGGGCATTCACTCTGCCACGCTCGCCACTGTGGAGGGCGAATGCCCCGTGAACGTTAATCGCGACATTGAGACGCCTGCCGGCTGGTGGTTGGGCTCGAATCCCAGGGGGTTTGCCGACCACACGATGCCCGTACTCGCCATAAGGGATGCCGGGGGCGAGTATGTTGCCGTGCTCGCGACGGCGGACGTTCAGTCCTCCGTGCTCGACGGGTCGCGCGACTCCGAGGGGAGGCGCATGGCGAGCGGAGACCTCTTTGGTTTTGCCGCCATGTCACTCGAGCGCGAGCTGGGCGGCGTTGCCCTGTTGCTGCCAGGCGCCGCGGGCGACCAAGGTCCGGCGGAGCGCGCCATGAACGTCATGTTCGATGCGGCCGGCGTTAAGCAGACGGTCGATGCCCATGAGGACGGATACCGCATGCTGCACCAGCAGGGGCAGGCCTTGGGCAATGCTTTGATCGAAGCCGCTCGCATGGCGCGTGAGGATGACGCTACCGGCATCGATGCCCGCACGGTCGACGTTCTCCTGCCCGCTCAGACACGCGCCGATTTTCACTCTTTGGCTCCGCACCGAACGTATGAGTTTCATGCCGCTGGCGAGCAGCGCACGAGGGTCTATCTGCTCCGGCTGGGAAACGTCGAGCTTGTCGGCGTACAACCCGAGGTCTCGAGTGCATTCGGCGCCACTGTGCGCGCCGCCCGGTCCGGCTCTGTGTTCTTTGCCACGCTCGTCAACGGCGGACAGAAGTACCTACCGGCTCCCGACGCGTACGAAAAAATCACCTATGAGGCTATGAACTCCGGTTTTGCCGCCGGATCCCATGAGCGCCTCGTCGAAATCATCATTGCCGCCTTGAATGCGGCGTGACACAGAAGGAGAACGTGCATGAACATTGGACACGCGCGCCGCAAAATTACCCCACAGGGCGACATCTACCTGATTGGCTACCGCAATCTTCCCAACCGTCTTGAACCTGCGACGGGCGTCCATGATGACGTCTTCGCCAACGCCATCCTCTTCCAGCAAGGCGAACGTGAAGTGTTTCTTTTTAATGCCGATGTCCTCGAGTTCGAGGAAAGCATGGCCGAGGAAGTCAAGACAATGCTCGCCGAGCGCTATGGAATCGACCGTGACTGCGTTTTGCTCTCGGCGACGCACGACCATACTTCAATCGTCGCTTACCACCGCAGCTGGTGGACGGGAAAATTCGACGAGAACTACTACCGCTGGTTCCTCGATACCATTTGCCAATGCTTTGAGGAGTGCCGCGCCAACGCACAGCCCGCGATTTGTCGCTTGGGCAAGCAGGTCATCACCGGTTTCTACGACAACCGCATCATCCCAGGTGAACTCGCCGACAATGAGGTCATTGTCGTATCGTTCTTCGATACCGAAGGCAAGCCATTTGCGGGCTTTGTGAACTGGGCGGTGCATTCCGCTTGCGTCGGACCCGACTGCACGGAGCTCACGAGCGAACTCGCCGGTCTTACCGGCAAAAAGCTCGCTCAGAGTCTTGGTTACTATCCGGCCATGGTCGTCGGTGCTGCTGGCGACTGTAGCGACCGCAATTTTCGCCAGGGACGCGGCATTCCCGAGGTCGAGCGCGTTTCGACCGGTCTTGCCGAGGCGATTTCCCAGATCAAGCTCGATCGCGAGGTCGTTCTCGACCGCATCGAGCCTCAGACGTTCTATCACACCGTTGCCCATGACGACTTTTCGCTCACGCTTAAGTGTGCCGTCATCAGTTTGGGCGGCCTGCATCTCTTTGTGTTCCCGAGTGAGCTCGGCAGCGACCTGGGTATTCGCATGAAGCGCGAATGCCCGGTCGAGGGAATAGTTTGCGGTTACACCAACGGCTATTTCGAGTATTTCCTTCCGGCACGCGAGTACGGCCTCTCCTTTGAGACCGAGCGTACTCAGATTCCCCAGGGCGAACCGGAACGTCTGTGTGACAAGTTCTGCCAGACGACGAGACTTCTCGGCGCAGCAGATTCGCGTCTGTAGACCTGATTGCGTGACATGGGCCAATGAGGCTCCCTGCCATGTGATCGGCATCTTCCATCTTCTCTGCCGTTTCCCATCCCGGGCGTACGTGCGTCCGCGGATTACAAAGGGGGAAGCGGGTTCCTTGCCCTCCCACGTCGACTACGGAGGCCTGAAATCGATGCTATACCCCGCTCAGAAAAAGGAGAATTCCATGAAATACCAGAAGCTTTGCGATGAAATCATCACAAAGGTCGGTGGTCGAGACAATGTGTTAGACGTGAGCCACTGCATTACGCGTCTCCGCTTCCACCTCAAGGATGAATCACTTGCCCAGACCAATGAACTTAAGGCGACGAAGGGCGTCGTTGACGTCATCCAGGCTGGCGGACAGTATCAGGTCGTGATTGGTGCCACTGTCGAGGCTGTCTACAACGACCTTGTTCAGATTGGCGGGTTCGACACCAAGCCCGCGCTCGATATCGATGAGGGCGACAATGTCAAGAAGGGCGATCCGTTCTCGCGCCTGCTCGCCATCATTTCCGAGATTCTGCAGCCGGTTCTTGGCGTGCTTATGGCCGGTGGCTTTATCAAGTCGATGCTCGCGCTCTGCACGGTTGCCGGTTGGCTTGCCAAGGACAGCAATACCTATGTGACGCTCTCGGCAATCGGAGATTCGGTCTTCTATTACTTTCCGCTAATCATTGGCTGGACGTCGGCCAAGAAGTTCGGACTTAAGCCCGTTATGGGAATGGCGCTCGGTGGTATCCTCGTCTACCCGACGCTCGTTGGCCTTATGGGCGGAGATCCGCTCTACACGCTCGGCGCCGGCACGGTCTTCGAGTCCAATGTCTACGGTGATATTTTTGGCATCCCGCTGATCATGCAGAATTACTCATCGACGATTCTGCCTGCGATCTTTATCGTCTGGATTGCCTCCAAGGTACACAAGGCCCTTTCTAACGCGCTGCCCGCGCTTGTGAGCTCGTTCTTCTCCAACATCCTGACGCTCCTCATTTGCGGCATCCTTGGCCTGCTTGTGGTCGGTCCGGTCATGACGGTCCTCTCCAACATCGTTGCCCAGATCATTCTGATGCTCATCAACTTCCAACCCGCCATCGCCGGCTTCGTCATCGGCACGTTCTGGAGCCTGCTCGTCATGTTCGGCCTGCACTGGGGTATCATCCCGCTGTGGTTCCTCGATGTCGCAACCTACGGCTATGACCTCATTAACCCGCTCGTGTATGCAGGCGGTTGTGCCATCGCCGGCGCTGTGCTTGGCATGATCATCCGAACCAAGGACTCCGAGGAAAATGCTGCCGTCAACATTCCCGCCCTTGTCTCTTCGATTTTCGGTGTCAACGAGCCTGCGCTTTACGCCATCTTGCTGCCGCGTAAGCGCCTTATGTGGGCAACCTTTATTTCCGCTGGTGTAGGCGGCGCCATTGCCGGCCTCATGGGTGCCAAGCTCTATGCCTTCGGCGCCTCCGGCCCGCTCGGTTTCCCGAGCTTTATTAACCCTGCCGGCATCGACACGGGCTTTATCGGCCTTGTCATCTCCGGTGTGGTCGCTTTCGTTCTGGCTCTTGTCGCCGCTATGGTGATCGGTACCAAGAAGGACGAGGGCGGTAAGGCACTCAACATCTCGGTGGACTAGTCTTTCTGCGCACTTTAACTAAATATGCCTCGGACGGCGACGTGCCGCCCGAGACATATTTGTATTATGTGCCGTTGTCAGCGTGTTTGCGGACACAGGTCTGCGGTTGTGGAGCAGCGGGGATTATGACGGTCGTGCCGCGG
>URRB01000017.1 GCA_900550195.1 uncultured Collinsella sp. | reverse complement strand
CGCACATGTGCGGATGAATGTGGGAAGTGTTCGGATGAAGTTGATAATCAAGGCAAAGGGGACATCATCACGACGCCTTCATTTTGGGGTTTATCTCGCAGGCCAGTAGGTATATCATAACGACGTTTGTTTATATTGCCCGAGCATCTGCGCTGGGCTTTAGGTCGAAACCGATAGGAGACACGTATGTCCGGACACTCTAAGTGGGCCACAACCAAGCATCGTAAGGGCGCGCAGGACGCCAAGCGTTCCGCCCTCTTCTCCAAGCTCAGCCGCAACATCACCGTTGCTGCCCGTCTCGGCGGTGACCCGCTGCCCGAGAACAACGCCAGCCTCGCCGCTGCCGTTGCCAAGGCCAAGGCTCAGTCCATGCCTAAGGACAAGATCAAGTCCGCTATCGACAAGGCTTTTGGTTCGGGTGCCGATGCCGCCGTCTACGAGAACATCGTGTACGAGGGCTACGGTCCCGCCGGTGTCGCCGTCTACGTCGACTGCCTGACCGACAACCGCAACCGTACCGCCGCTGATGTCCGTTCCGCCTTCTCCCACGCTGGTGGCAACCTGGGCACCTCCGGCTCCGTCGCCTTCCAGTTTGAGCGCAAGGGCCAGATCGTCGTCGCCAAGGAGATCCTGGACGAGAACGCCAAGAAGGAGACCATGATCGCCAACGGTGCTGCCGGTGACGAGGATGAGTTCATGATGGCCATCGCCGAGGCCGGTGGCGAGGACTACGAGGATGCCGGCGAGGAGTGGATCGTCTGGACTACTGCCAACGAGGTCATGGCTGTCTCCAAGGCGCTCGAGGAGCAGGGCGTCCAGGTCAAGGGCTCCGAGACCACCATGGTCCCGACCACCCCGACCGAGGTCTCCGGCGCCGACGCCAAGAAGGTTCAGCGCCTCATCGACCGTCTTGAGGAGCTCGACGACGTCCAGGATGTTTACAGCACCATGGACATGACCGACGAGGTCATCGCTGCCCTCGAGGAGGAGTAGCGCCCGCACGGGTTAAGCCGTGCATATCTGGGCATAATGAAGCGAGCATGCAAGCCTCGTGGAATAGATGAGCCGGATCCGCGTGCGTAGAGCACCGGACCCGGCTCTTTTATAATGATGCGAACCGTTTTGCATTTCGAGAGCCGAGATTTGAAGGGAGCGCCACGTGCGCGTACTCAAACGAGCCCTAGCGATCGTGTATCTTGCCGCCGCCATCGTGGCGCTGGGTACGCTTGTCTGCCAGTTTTGGGGGCCGTATACGTATCGCTTTATGCTGCTGATGCGCGACCCCATACCGCGCATTGTCGTGACGGCATGCGGCGGAGTTGTGGCGATTGGCGTGCTGGTAAGCTTCTTCCGCCTGATGTTTGCTCGTCGCGAGCCGTCCTGCGTGCATCCGGCGGGGGAGCGCAATATCGAGGTCACGCTCGCGGCGCTTTCTTCGTGCGCCAGGGCTGCTGCAGAGCGCGACGATCGCGTGATGATCGAGCATGTCGAGGCCCGCGTCCAAGGTTCCGACGATTCGCACGTCCGTTTTAAGGTCGAGGCTATCGCGCTTGACGATAAGGACGTGGCATCTTTGGCTACCGCGATGCAGCAGCGCATCGAGGAAGCTTGCGACACCATGCTCGGCACGCCGGGTACGACCACGTGCGTCCGTTTTTTGCCGTCCAAGACTACCGTCCAGACCGTGGAGGTTTCCGGTGAGTGATACCAATCAAGATAAGACCGCTCGTACGCCGCGCCTGACGATTGACCAGAGCGCCACGCCGGCGAGCGAACCTGTTGATTCCAAAGCAGAGGCAACTGAGTTACAAGACGCGGCAGCCGCGGATTTTGACGAGGCTATGGGTCTCATCAAGGGTACGGGCGCTGCCATCTGGAGCTATGCTGTGCGTCATCCCAACACCACGCTCGGTGCCGTCGCTGGCTTTATCCTCGCCGTGTTGGTGCTCACGCTCGGCCTGTGGGACACGCTCGTCATTGCATTCTTCGTGCTGATCGGCGCCGTGATCGGCCAAATTCGCGACGGCGAGAACGGGATCGTCAACTTCTTCGGCCGTCTGTTTAGCGGCCGCTAATATGTATTCGACTGTCGCATCCGCGGCAGGCATAAGGAGGAACCATGGCTTTTAATACGAAGGTCGATGTGGCCGATACCGAGCTCGAGGCAGACGAGACCGTCACCGCCGAGGCCGAGGACGTAACGCTCGAGGATGAGGCGCTCGTCGAGGCCGAGTCCGATGTGGATGAGGATGACGAGGAAGCGGACGAGTCCGAGGACTCGCTGACCTATTCCAACGGTGTGATCGAAAAGATCGTTGCTATGGCCACTCGCGAGGTTCCACACGTTCTGGGCATGAAGGGTAACCTCATGCATTTTGTGCAGGAGCAGTTTGGTGCCGAGAATCTGACCAAGGGCGTGACGGTCGAGGTCACCGATGACAATCGCGTGGTCGTCAACATCTCCGTCATCATCGAGTACGGCGCCTATGCGCCCGCGATCTTCGACGATGTCAAGGCACGTGTCACCGAGCGCCTTGCCGCGATGACCGGCCTTGAGGTGGCGGGTGTCAACCTGCGTATCGAGGACGTCATCACCCCCGAGGAGTACGAGCACCGCACCAGCCAGCACGAATAACCTTCCAAAAAGGGACAGGTTTGTTTTGGCAGATTTTATCTGCGAAAACGTTAAACGGCCGACCGCGCAAGCAAAAGCGTGGCCGGCCGTTATTTGTATGCCCCCCGATGTAGGCATACCGCTCGTCTAACTAGGGGTTGCAATCGTCGCGTTCCGCGTTACCCTAATGGGCGCATTGTTTCCAAATTGTTAACGAGGGGTTGCCGTAATGGCCGACGAGCACGAAACAGAAAGCAAGGCATGGGCGATTGAGGCCGCCGCGGCAGAGGCGGCATCACGTGCTGCCGAGGAGATGCATCGTCCTCCCGTGGTGCCGATGGAGCGCGTGGTCGATCGCACCGATATCGAGCGCGGCGAGCGTGCCGGTCAAAAGCGCAGCCAGGAGCCGGGCTTTCCGCGCTTTTTTGCCGAGCTCAATCTGGGCCTGATTCTTACGGCCTTTGCCATCGTTGCGTTTAAAACCCCTAATCACTTTGCTTTTGGCGGCACCTCGGGCGTGTCGGTCATTCTGTCCACGCTGTTCCCGACCCTGCCCGTCGGCGTCTTTATGTGGATTATCAACGCGGTTCTCGTCGTTTTGGGCTTTATCTTTTTGGAGCGCAAGGCAATCCTGTGGAGTGTCTTCGCCTCGTTTGCGCTGTCCGCCTATGTTTCGCTGTTTGAGCTCTTTATTCCGACCGATGTCTCGATGACGGGCGATATGTGGCTCGACCTGTGCTTTGCCGTCATCTTGCCGGCGCTCGGCAGCGCTATTGTCTTTGATATTGGCGCCTCGACGGGCGGCACGGACATTCTCGCTATGATCCTCAAACGCCGCACCACGCTCGAGATTGGTCGCGCCCTGCTGTTGGTCGATATCGGCATCGTGACCATCGCGGCCTTTTTGTATGGCCCGCGTGTCGGTCTGTATTGCGTGCTCGGCCTGTTTGCCAAGACGCTTGTGGTCGACAAGGCCATCGAGAGCATCCATCTTCGTAAGGTCTGCACGGTCATTTGTTCCGAGCCCCTTAAGGTCGAGGAGTTTATCGTCAAGCATCTCAACCGCACGGCGACCATCAGCCGCGGCTACGGTGCCTTCTCGGGCAAGTGCGTGACGGTGATCATGAGCGTGCTGAGCCGTCGCGAGGCCGTGCAACTGCGCCGCTATGCGCGCGAGGTCGATCCGGGTGCCTTTATCACGATCGTCGACAGTTCCGAGATCGTCGGCAAGGGTTTTCGCGGTACGAACTAACGCGGACGCACTCATCAAACAATCGAATAACGCCCTGCACGTTGCAAATACGTCATCTAGGAGTATTCGTCCCCACATTGGGTGATAATGATGCCAAAGACATCGTTTGCGATCCAGGTGATTCGCTCAAGATACGAAGGGATGATTTCGATGTTCTGCTCGCAGTGTGGCGCCCCCATGGGCGATAACGACAAGTTCTGCGGCGTGTGTGGTGCTCCTAATGCCGGTGCCGCTGGCCCCACTCCCCAGGGACAGCCTCAGCCCCAGCAGTTTGTTCCGCAACCGCCCGTGGCGAATGCGCCAAAGGGCTGTGTGGCTCAGGCGTTCCAAGATATGACTAAGACTCCGGGCGTACTTCAGCGTGTATGCCAAATCGCGTTTTTGCCGGCGCTGATTTGCGTTGTGTCGGTGCTCGTGTTGTTTATTCCCGTTATTGGCGGCATTGCGGCTGCCATCGGCTTTTTGGCAGCTTGCATTGCGAGTGTGTGCGGTTCCGGCTTCGGTATCGAGTGGGGCCGTGATCTGTCGCTCAAGGTCGATGACGGCATGGACCGTCCACTCATGCGTTCCACGTCGTTTGGTCTCGGAGTCTTTTCGAGCGTTATTTCGGTCGTGCTCGAGGTTATCGCTGCCATTCCCGTTATCGGTGTAGTGCTTTCGCTGGTGGAGGGCGTGGTAATTGGCGCCGCGAGCTCGTATTCTTATTACGGCTCTTATGCGCTCGAGGCTGCGCTGTTCGGTTCGCTCGGCCTGCTTGTCCTGGCGCTAATTGCCTCGGCGATTCTGGGTGTCTTCTTTAAGATGTTCGCCGACATCGCCGTGATGCACTTTGCGGTGACCGGGCGTGTCGAGAGCGCGTTTTCGCTCGATAGGGTCTGGGCGGCGTTTAAGCACAACAAGACCAAGCTGTTCTGTGCTTCGTTCCTTCCCGAGTTTTTGACGGGCCTGGTCGCCAACGTTGTCACATGGATCTTGACGGTCGTCTTTGGCGCCATTGCCTCTGTCGGTATGTATAGCTACTACTATCGTCCTACGGGTATTGAGGCAATTGTTACCGGCGGCGGCGTCACGCTCGCGCTGTTCTTGGTGCTGGTCGCTTTCGTCACCGTATTTCTTACGGTCTTTGGCAAGATGCTCAAGCACCGTGCCGTTGGCTATTGGGCCGCACGCTATGCAAGCGAGTGGGCCGATGAGGATAAGGACGACGTCCTGACTTTTGTGTTGCCCTTCGAGAAGAAGTCCGCTCCTTCGGGTTACAGCGCTCCGGATGCTTCGCCGGCGCCCGAGCCTGAACCGGCGCCCGAGTCTGAGACGGCATCTGGGCCCGAGCCTGCGCCTGCGCCTGAGCCTGAGCCGGCACCTGCACCTGAGTCGGCGTCCGAGCCAAGCTCTGACGAGGAACCTCAGGACGAGTAGCCATGCCGTCTGCCATTTGGGGACGGGGTAGAAATAGTAGAAATAGCGCTTGAAGAATGAGCGGGGGCGGACGTGTCGAAACGTCCGCCCCCGCTTTGACATCGCGATGTGGCTATGACTGCGAGATGCCAGCGAATCGACTACTCGTCGTGCTTCTCCTCGCGGCGTGCAGCAGCGCGGGCTTCGTGGATGCCCTTGATCGCGGCATGGCGAGCCGTTCGGGCATCATGGATGGCGTCGCGAGCCTCGGCGGTCGTCGCTTTGGCAGAGCGCAACTTGGCGGCCAGATCGGGGTTGGTTTCGGCGACCGCGGTAATCGCGGGGCCGTCGAGCTCCTCTTGCGTGGGCTCGGCCAAAAAGTCGATAGCATACTGGGCGGCCACCATGGAGCCCTTTGCCAGCACGGTCTCGTCGATCTTGTAGAAGCAGGAATGTTGGGCGTACGTGGCGCCAATCTTGGGGTTGCGCGTACCTACAAAGGCGAGCACGCCCGGTACGCGACGCAGGTACTCCGAAAAATCCTCGCCCGAAAGCGTGCCGCGATAATGGCCTTGGCCGGTGGGGCCCAGGCACTTGATTACAGCCTGACGGCAGCGCTCGCTCGAGGCGGCGTCGTTTTCGACCTTGTAGTTGGCGATGGTGTAGTCGGTGAGCTCTGCCTCGGCGCCCAGAGCTGCCGCGGTATGCTCCACGATGCGGCGCATGAGCTCCGGCATTTCCTCGTGGGTCGAATCGCCGTAGGTGCGCACTGTGCCGGCGAGGTAGGCCGTGCCGGCGATAACGTTGCGCGCGGTGCCGCCGTGCAGCTCGCCGACGGTGATGACGGCCGGCTCGTAGGGGCTGATTTCGCGCGAAACGATGGTTTGCAGGGCGTTGACGATCTCGGCGGCAACCATGACGGCGTCGTGACCGCGCTGGGGCATGGCGCCATGGCACGAGGTGCCGCGTACATCGATACGGAACCAGTCGGTATTGGCCATGCGCGGACCGGGCTCGCAGCTTACAGTGCCGGCGTCAACCTCGCTCCAGATATGCGCGGCGTAGGCACCATCGACGCCGTCGAGCACGCCCGTGCCGATCATGAGCTTGGCGCCCTGGCCGTTTTCCTCGCTGGGCTGGAAGACGATGCGGACTTCGCCGTGGATGTCGTCGGTCATATGGCGCAGGATCTGCAGCGTTCCGAGCATCATGGCGATATGGCAGTCGTGGCCGCAGGCGTGCATGCAGCCCTCGTTGACGCTGGCGAACTCCTCGCCGGTCTGCTCGGTGACGGGCAGGGCGTCGATGTCGGCGCGCAGCAGGATGCGGCGGCGTGGCGTGCCGTCCTCGCGGTAGGCATCCGGCGCGGTACCGCGAAGCGTTGCCACCAAGCCGGTCTTGAGCGGACGCTCGTAGGGGATATTCATGGCGTCGAGCTGGTTGGCGATGTCGGAGGTCGTGCGCTCCTCGGCAAGGCTCAGCTCCGGGTGCTTATGGAAGTGCCGGCGCTGCTTGATGATATATGGTTCAAACTCGGTAGCGATATCTTTGATGGCTGCGGTGACGTCGTCAGCCGCGCGAGCCTCGGTCGCCGCCATAATCTGCTGTGCCTTGGTCTTCGTCATGGTCGATTTGCTCCTTGCTGGGTTGATCGCAAAATCGTACAGGCTCTCTCCAGTATGCCACCTGCCGCTAGGGCTGGTAAAGTTGCCGTTTGCCGCTTGGGGTTTTGTTACAAGGGCGGGGGAGTACACTCGGGGGTGTTGAATTTCCTGCCAGAGATGGGGATGCCCATGCAACATATCGATCGGATTATCCGCTCCAAGAACGTCTTTACCGCGCAAGACGGCATCGATACCGCCCGCGAGCTGGCGATTGCCATTGCAGGCGACCGTATCGTCGCAGTCGGTGCGCCCGATGACGTAATCGCCGCCGCTCCCGCCGCCACGCCGGTTATCGACTACGGCGAGCAGTTTGTCTGCCCCGGTTTCCATGACGCTCATCTGCACTTCTTCCATACCTCGGTCGGTTCCTCGCCGTACATGCTCATGGATATGGGCACGTCCGAGGCAGCGCTGGTGCAGCACGCGCTCGAGTTTTCCCAGGATCTGCCCGGCGACGCTTGGGTCGTAACGCAGGGCTGGCGTGATTACCGCTGGGATCCGCCCGAGCACCCTACCAAGGCGTCGCTCGATGCGGCATTCCCCGATCGTCCCTGCGTTATGTATTCGGGCGACGGGCACACGCTGTGGCTCAACAGTCGCGCACTCGAGGCGCTCGGCGTCGCACGCGACAGCGAGCCGCCAGCGGGCGGCAGCTACGACAAGGATGCAAACGGCGAGCTCACGGGCATTGCTCACGAGGCGGCTGCCATGCAGTTGCTACCGCGCTGCCTTGAGTGGCTGGGGGAGGATCGCATCGCAAGTGCTTATGCCGATCAAATGAGGCGTATGGCCGAGCAGGGCATCACCTCGATATGCGATATGTCGCTCATGCCCATGCCGGGCTGCGATTTTATCCGCGACGACGTCTACGACAAACTGCAGGCAGCCGGCAAGCTGGGCATCCGAGCCCATCTGTTCCCCACGCTGTTGGATGACCAGTCGCGCTTGGAAGAGCTGCAGACCCGCTACGCGAACAACGCGCTGCTCTCGGCGCCAGGCTTTAAGCAGTTTTTCGACGGCGTGTCGAGCGAACACACGGCCTATCTCACCGAGCCCTATACCAACCCGCGCTTCCCGGGCGATCAAGGTCGCCTGACGGTTCCTGCCGAGCGCATGCGCAAGCTGGTTCTGGCGGCCGCGGAGCGCGGCCATACCGTGCGCATCCATGTCATCGGCGACGGTGCCATCCATGCCGCGCTCGATATCTTTGAGGAGGCCGCCGAACTGTACGGCCTGCCCCAGCACGGCCATAACACGCTCGAGCACCTGGAGAACCTCTTGCCCGAGGACATCGATCGTCTACGCAAGCTTAACGTCGTTGCCTCGAGCCAGCCCTGTCACATTACACTCGACCCAGGCGGCCCCGAGCGCGATCTGGGCCTGGAGCGCAGCCGCATCATGTGGCCGTTTGCGACCTATAAGCAGCGCGGCATTCGCCAAGCCTTCGGTACCGACAGCCCTATCACAGCTGTTACCAGCATGAACGTGCTCTACACGGCTATCACGCGCCAGGACCCCAAAAGCCACTGGCCCGAGGGCGGCTGGCTGCCGAGCGAGCGCATCGATGCGGCAACGGCCCTGCGCAACTACACCCTGGGTAGCGCTTATGCAGCGGGCGACGAGCAAAACCTCGGCAGCTTGGAGCCCGGCAAGTATGCCGACCTGGTAGTCCTGGACCAAAACCCGCTCACCATCGACCCCCAAGAGCTCCAGGCCACAAAAGTTCAGGCCACCTACCTGGCAGGCAACTTGATTTACGAGCGCTAATATTCATGTCGTACCGTTAAACGCGGCTCGCGCAGCCTATTTTGGGATGGCGCTCGAGCCGCGTTTGCGTTTTGGTGGGGATCCGCCATGAGCGTCCCTGCTCTGTTGGATTTGGGTGCGGGGCGGAGGTGCTGCTGCCCCGCGCTCAATTTGGACACCAGCAATGCTATCTCTTGGTGTTTTGCATACTTCCCATTACAGATTGAATAAAAAGGCTGGGATGTCCTTCCTGATCCTGATGTACCCCCGCCCGTGCCGTGCAAAAAACGGAGTATTCAGCACCGCGAGCTCTGCCGGTGCCGCTGCGGCTGAGTAACGTTGCGGAGATTGACGTCATTTTGGGCTCCGGTACGGCGCGAAGTACGCCCATTTGTCCCAACGGGGTCTGCCCACCGACCAAAACCGCCCGCTGAAGGCGTTCTTGGGACCAATAAGGTATGTCCGGCGCGTATGCAGCCGTCCTGGCTTGCTGAATACTCCCAAAAATGCACGGTGCTTCCCAGGGGACCCGTGCGCGCAGCGAAACCCATACCCACGTTCCTATCCGCATCGCCATTTTGCTGCACTGACTTTTCTGAATGTCGGGCCCGAATTAGTTAGCCTGCCTCCCGTGTGGCTCCGGAGGGGCGGGGCATAAGGTTTATCGCGAGTTCCGCACGAGCCGAAGGCCACTTAATGTGGCCTTCGTGCGAGCAGGACTGCCCGAGCAGGAAACCTTATGCCCCGCCCCTCCGGAGCCACACGGGGGCCACCGCTAAGTTATCCCCCGGCATTCAGAAAATCTAAGTGCCAAAAAATAAGATTTTTTGATTCCGTGTTGTATAACCCGCCATTCGTGGGTACCATTCAACGCGTACGCAAACAAAAAGGGTTAATTCGCGTGGCATAACCACGCGGCCCAAAAAGGAGGAGACAAGCATGTCGTCTTTGAAGCCGCTTGCAGATCGTGTTCTGGTCAAGCCCGACGAGGCCGAGCAGAAGACCGCTTCTGGTCTGTATATCGCCAGCAACGCTCAGGAGAAGCCGCAGCGCGGCACCATCGTTGCCGTGGGCGCCGGCAAGGTCAACGACAAGGGTGAGCGCATCCCCATGGACGTCAAGGTTGGCGACGTTGTCATCTACGGTAAGTTCGGTGGCAACGAGGTCAAGGTCGACGGCGAGAAGTATCTGCTGATGCGCGCCGACGACATCTACGCTGTCGTCGAGGCCTAGTCTCGTCAGAATCTCTGATTCGTCTTTGAACGCGCCCGCCGCATAGGACTCGGAAGCGGCGACGCGAGTCACATTTCTTTTGGAGGATTACCTACCATGGCAAAGAACATTACGTTCAACACCGATGCCCGCGCTAAGCTTGCCAAGGGCGTCAACACTCTGGCCGACGCCGTTACCGTCACCATGGGCCCCAAGGGCCGCTACGTTGCGCTGCAGCGCACGTTCGGTGCTCCGACCATCACCAACGACGGCGTTTCTGTCGCCAAGGAGATCGAGCTCGAGGACAACATCGAGAACATGGGCGCTCAGCTGGTGAAGGAGGTTGCCACCAAGACCAACGACACCGTGGGTGACGGCACCACCACCGCAACCCTGCTCGCTCAGGCCATCGTCAACGACGGTCTGCGCAACGTCGCCGCTGGCGCCAACCCGCTGGCCATCCGTCGCGGCATCGACAAGGCCGTCAACGCCGCCGTCGCCGAGATGAAGAAGCAGGCCAAGCCTGTCGAGACCAAGGAGCAGATCGCTTCCGTCGGTACCATCTCCGCCGGTGACCCCGAGGTCGGCGAGAAGATCGCCGAGGCTATGGAGGTCGTGGGCAAGGACGGCGTCATCACCGTCGAGGATTCCCAGACGTTCGATATCACCATCGACACCGTCGAGGGCATGCAGTTCGACAAGGGCTATGTCTCCGCTTACTTCGTCACGGACAACGACCGCATGGAGGCCGTGATGAAGGATCCGTACGTCCTCATCACCGACCAGAAGATTTCCAGCGTTCAAGACATCATGCCCGTTCTCGAGGCTGTCCAGCGCGCTGGCCGTGGCCTGCTCATCATCGCTGAGGACATCGACGGCGAGGCTCTGCCTACCCTGGTCCTCAACAAGATCCGTGGCGCCCTCAACGTCTGCGCCGTCAAGGCCCCGGGCTACGGCGATCGCCGCAAGCGCATCCTCGAGGACATCGCCGTCCTCACCGGTGGCCAGGCTGCCCTGGACGAGCTGGGCGTGAAGGTCGCTGACATCACCGCCGATATGCTCGGTACCGCTAAGTCCGTCACCATCTCCAAGGACAACACCGTCGTCGTCGGCGGCGCTGGCTCCAAGGAGGCCATCGACGCCCGTATCGCTCAGATCAAGGGTGAGATGGAGAACACCACCTCTGACTTCGACCGTGAGAAGCTCCAGGAGCGCCTGGCCAAGCTCTCCGGTGGCGTTGCCGTCATCAAGGTCGGCGCTGCTACCGAGTCTGAGCTCAAGGAGATCAAGCATCGCGTCGAGGACGCCCTGCAGGCTACCCGCGCTGCTGTCGAGGAGGGCATTGTCGCCGGTGGCGGCGTCGCCTTCATGGACGCTGCTCCTGCGCTCGATGCTGTCGAGATCGACGACCCCGAGGAGAAGATCGGCGTCGATATCGTCAAGAAGGCTCTGACCGCTCCGGTCGCTACCATCGCCAAGAACGCTGGTTTTGAGGGCGCTGTCGTGGTCGACAAGGTTGCCGAGCTGCCCGCCGGTCAGGGTCTCAACTCTGCCAACGGCGAGTGGGGCGACATGATCGAGATGGGCGTCCTCGACCCCGTCAAGGTCAGCCGCGTCACCCTGCAGAATGCTGCTTCTGTCGCCAGCCTGATCCTCATCACCGAGGCTACCGTCTCCGATGTGCCCAAGAACACTCAGCTTGAGGACGCTATCGCTGCTGCTACCGCTGGTCAGCAGGGCGGCGGTATGTACTAAGGCCGACAAGGTCTAGAACTCCCACCGGGAATCCGGGGGCGTGACGGGGTTTCTCTCCGGAACGTCCTCGGACATGCAAAGAGGCTCCGCATCGCGCTTCGCGCTGCGGAGCCTCTTTGCGTCCTGCGGAATGTTCCGGAGAGAAACCCCGTCACGCCCCCGGATTCCCTGCGTTTACGGCCTTGAGGTCGGCGTGGGCGGAGATCGTGGCTGATGGGGATACGTGTCCCGGTCGCTGTTTCGCGGCTTTGCCGCGAAAGGCGCGTTACTTTGGGATGGGTGGGGAACGTGGTTGTTGCGGCAACTGATCTCCGCCACAAATTACCCTTGGCATACTTGCGCGAAAACCTGCTCGTGCTACACTTGCAATTGCTGTTTCAGGGCGGGGTGGAATTCCCCACTGGCGGTAAATCGGGCGGTGCCAAAGGGGTACCGTGGCGCAGGTGAGATGCCTGCGACCGAGCCGATGAGTCCGCGACCCGTGTGTGCGTTGGTTCGCATGCCGGCTGAACTGGTGAGATCCCAGTACCAACGGTTAGAGTCCGGATGAAAGAGGCAGGTGATCTTATGTCTGAACAGTCGCAGCATATCCATTTTGAGAACACGAATAGGTGGAGCACCAAACAGCTCGTTACCATGGCGTTGATGTGCGCCTTGGGCGCCCTGTTTATGTACGTGCAGCTGCCTATCCTTCCTTCGGCGCCGTTTTTGACGTATGACCCGTCGCTGGTGCCGGCGATGGTGTGCGGTTTTGCGTATGGTCCTGGCGCCGGCACTGCTGTTGCCGCCATGGCGATCGTTATCCATGCGCTCACCACGGGTGACTGGGTCGGCGCGCTTATGAACCTGGTTGCCACGCTGGGCTACATTCTGCCCGCGGCTACCGTTTACCAGAAGATGCACACCTATAAGGGTGCCGTGATTGGCCTGGTGCTCGGCGTCATTGCCGCTACGGCGCTGTCTATGGTCGCAAACCTTACCATTGGCGTTTGGTTCTGGTATGGCTCGGTCGATGCGATCGCCCCGCTCATGATTCCTGCCGTACTGCCGTTCAACCTTATCAAGACCGTGCTTAACTCGGTGTTGACGCTGGTGGTGTATAAAGCAGTCTCCAACCTCATCACGCCTAAAAAGGACCAGGTCAAAGGCCGCGCATGATTGATTGTCGGGGCGTTTCCTTTAGCTATGACGGTGCCGTGTCGGCACTCGACGGCGTCGATCTGAACATCGAGGATGGCGAGTTTTTCTGCATCCTCGGTGGCAATGGGTCGGGCAAGTCGACGTTTGCCAAGCATCTGAATGCACTGTTGCAGCCCGATGCAGGCACGGTACGTATCAACGGCATGGATGCGTCCGACCCCGAGCTGGTCTACGACATTCGTTCGACCGCGGGCATGGTATTCCAGAATCCCGACGATCAGCTGGTGGCAACGCTTGTCGAAGATGACGTTGCGTTTGGTCCCGAAAACCTTGGCGTGCCATCGGCGCAAATTGCGCAGCGCGTACGCGAGGCGCTGAAGGGCGTGGGCCTGGTGGGCTTTGAGCGCCACGAGACCCACGCGCTTTCGGGCGGCCAAAAGCAGCGCGTGGCGCTTGCCGGCGTGCTCGCCATGGAACCGCGCGTGCTCATATTGGACGAGGCTTCCTCGATGCTCGATCCGCGTGGACGTCAGGGCCTCATGAAGGCTTGCCGCGCGTTGCACGATCGCGGCATGACCATCGTGATGATTACGCACTTTATGGAAGAGGCCGCCGAGGCCGATCGTGTCGCGGTGTTTCGGGCGGGGCGCGTTGCCATGCTCGGTACGCCCGAGGAAATCTTGACGCGGGCAGACGAACTTGCGCAGCTCAACCTGGATATGCCGGTGTCGTGCTGTCTGGGCAGGTCGCTTCGTGCGAAGGGCGTGCCCGTTTGCGCGCAGGTGCGCGAGGCAGATATGGTCTCCGATATTGCACAGGCTTATACCGAGCGGAGCGGGTTGGACATCGCAGAGCAGCCTTCCGCATCCGATTCTCATGTGCTTGACAATGGATCCTCTGCGGCCGACGGGATAGGCGCGTCGGAGCCCGTCATCGAGATTTCGCATCTCTCGCATAGTTACTCGCTGAGCGCCCACGAGCGCCGTCGATGGCACAAGCGCTCGACCACTGAGGACGCATCGAGCAAACAGGCCCTTTGGGGCAACGATCCAAACAGCCCCTGGGCGCTTCGTGATGTTACGCTGACGGTGCGTCGCGGTGAGTTTCTGGGCCTGGCAGGTCATACCGGCTCGGGTAAATCAACGCTGGTTCAGCATCTCAACGGGTTGATTCGTCCGCAGGAGGGAAGCGTTTGCGCGCTGGGGCTCGACCTATCAAACAAGAAAGACGCCGCCGCGGTTAAGGCCAAGGTCGGCATGGTGTTTCAGTATCCCGAGCGCCAGCTATTTGCCGAGACCGTGGCGCAGGACGTGGCGTTTGGCCCGCGTAACCTTGGCCTGCCACAAGACGAGGTTGCACGCCGTGTCGCATCATCGCTTGCGCGCGTGGGCCTCGACTTCGCCGCGATAGGCGACAAGAGCCCCTTTGAGCTTTCGGGCGGCCTGCAGCGCCGCGTGGCGTTTGCCGGCGTGCTCGCCATGGAGCCCGAGGTCCTGGTGCTCGACGAGCCCATGGCAGGCCTCGATCCGGCTGCCCGCAGGGATTTCCTGGAGCTCATTGGCCGTCTTCATGACGAAGGCCTGACCGTTGTCATGGTTTCGCACAGCATGGATGACCTGGCAAATTGTTGTGACCGTATCGTTGTAATGAACGAGGGCGCGGTGTTTGCCGAGGGAACGCCCTCGCAGGTTTTTGCGCACGCGAACGAGCTCAAGTCGATTGGCCTGGGCGTTCCTGCCGCCCAGCGTATGGCGCTGGCGCTCGCACAGGCCGGCGTGCCGCTCCGCTGCGACAGGCTTTATACGGTTGAGTTGTTAGCCGATGAGCTGGCCGGCTTGCTACCGGGCTGCGCGGACGGGCCTTTGAGGGTTCCGTCTCAGATCGGTTCCAAGATAGCCACGCGAGAGGAGGGCTGCTAATGGAGGCGTTCTCATTTGGCAGCTACTATCCCGGGGATAGCGCGGTGCATCGTCTGGATCCGCGCACTAAGCTGCTCCTAGGTTTCGCATTTCTGATCACTGTGCTCACCGTCGGAAGCTTCCGCGGGTTGGTTCCGGTCGCAATGTTTGTCGTGCTGGTCTATGTCGCAGCCCGGGTGCCGTTGCGCCGGGTCCTATCATCGATGGCACCACTGCTGGCGATTGTCGTGGTGGTCGCGGTACTCAACCTGTTTTCCGACCAGAGCGGCCGCACCCTGTGGCAGCTTGGCTTTTTGCAGGTGAGCGAGGGCTCGCTGCGTTCTGCGGCGTTTATGGCGTGCCGCCTGACCCTGATGATGGCCGGCATGAGCGCCATTACACTCACCACACCGACGCTCGACCTCACCGCGGGTTTTGAGCGCCTGCTCGCACCATTTGCACGCGTGGGGCTTCCGGCGCACGAGCTCGGCATGATTATGGGTATCGCGCTGCGGTTTATGCCGCAATTTGCAACCGAGATGAAACAGACGACCGATGCACAGGCAAGCCGCGGCGCGCGCGTGACGGGCGGTCCGCTCGGCGGTGTGCGCATGCTCGGCAGTGTGGCGATTCCGCTGTTCACCGGCGTGTTCCGTCATGCCGAGACGCTTTCGGCCGCCATGGATGCACGCTGTTATCACGGCGAGCAGGGACGCACGCGTCTGCATGCGCTTACGTTTGGCCGCGGGGATGCACTGGCCGCGGTGGCGATGGCGCTGCTGGTGACATGCGTTGTCGTTATCAATCTTCAGCTCGTCTAAGCTCGATTCGAGCGCAAGAAAGGGGTCTCTATGACCGACATCGATCGCACGGCTCAGCTCGAACGCGTCTGCACGTATCTCAGACGCATTCCGGCGTGGTATCTTGCCACGACCGATGCGAGCGACGGGCATCAGCCCCGCGTGAGGCCGTTTTCGTTTGCCATGGTTGATGACGGCAAACTGTGGTTTTGCACGTCGCGCGACAAGGACGTGTGGGCGGAGTTGAGCGCGAATCCCAAGTTTGAGGTATCGGGCTGGAAGCCGGGGGAGTGCTGGATCGTGTTAACCGGTGAGGCCGCGCTCGAGGACGATGCATTCGTGAGCGACAAGGTGCGCCAGGCGGGCTTTAAGCACATGGTGGGCATTGGCGAGCAACACGATAGTGCCAACGACGGCCGCCTTGCGTTCTTCTCGGTCCGCAACATCGCCGCGCGGTTCTGCGATATCGACGGCAGCGAAGAGCTCCTCGAGCTCTAATTTCCCAAATTAACTACCCATTCCAAAAAGACTGGTCAGGCGGCAGGAGGAAACGTGGACGGATTGAATACGATGCTGGAGTATCTGACGTCGGTGCCGGCGTGGTATCTGGCGACGAGCGTGGACGGGCAGCCGCATGTGCGTCCGTTCTCGTTTGCACAGATTCAGGACGGCAAGCTGTGGTTTGTGACGGCGCGCACCAAAGATGTGTGGCAGGAGCTGCTGCAAAACCAGCGCTTTGAGGCCACGAGTTGGTGGCCGGGCCACGGTTGGTTGATCCTGCGCGGGCGTGCGGGGCTGGAAGACCGGGCTTCGAGTGGAATGCGCGAGGCCGGATGGAAACATCTTGAGCGCTTGAGCGAGCACTATGAGGGGCCTAACGACCCCACGCTCGTCTTCTTTAGCGTCGAGGATCCTGAGGCTTTTATCTGCAATCACGACAAATGGGTGCCGGTCGAGCTCTAGCCAGCTGGCTCTTCCTAACAACTTAGTTTTCGCATGGGCGGGCCCCGTATTGCCCGGCGCCGTTATGGGTGCCGGGCAATACGGGGTCCGCTCCATTTGTCAATTCCTTCAAGCGAATGTGTCGGGAATGTTTCAATGCATGAACACGCAAACCATTTACGTATCCATGCATCTTTTGGTGCTAAAGTTTCAAACCACTTCATAACGACCGCTGCGAAATGCGCATCGGTGCATAAATCGCAGACAAGGAGTCTGATATGTCTTTGAAGGTTGGAATCGTCGGCGCGGCTGGATATGCCGGAGCCGAACTCATTCGCCTCGTGCTCGGCCATCCCGAGTTTGAACTTGTTGCCATTACGTCCAACGCCGATGCCGGCCAGCCGCTGTCCGCGGTGTATCCGAGCTTTGCTGGCGTGAGCGACCTGGTTTTCACCACGCATGACGCCCCCGAGCTCAAGAGCTGCGATGCGGTCTTTCTTGCCGTCCCGCACACGGCTGCCATGGCCCAGGTGCCCGCGCTGCTTGCATCGGGCGTCTCCTGCTTTGATCTTTCGGCCGATTACCGTCTGAGTGACGCGTCCGTCTTTGAGGCATGGTATGCCGCCGAGCACACGAGCCCCGAGCTGCTCAAGACTCGCGCTTTTGGTCTGCCCGAGCTGTTCTGTCAGGACTTAGAGACCGCTGCTTCCAGCCATGCCGCCGGAAAGCCCGTTTTGGTCGCCTGCGCCG
Organism: uncultured Collinsella sp.; assembly: GCA_900550195.1. GTDB lineage: Bacteria > Actinomycetota > Coriobacteriia > Coriobacteriales > Coriobacteriaceae > Collinsella. The sequence continues at coordinate 40,325 of URRB01000017.1, read as the reverse complement.
GCTGCTATCCCACCGCAACGAGCCTTGCTGCTGCTCCTGCCGTGCGTGCGGGCTGGGTGGCAGAGAACGGTCCCGTAATCGTCGATGCTATTAGCGGCGTGACGGGTGCCGGTAAGTCCTGCAACGCCCGCACCCACTTTTGCAGCGCGGACGAGAACCTGGAGGCCTATGGCGTAGGCAAACATCGCCATACACCCGAGATTGAGCAGATCCTGGGCCTGACCGATCGCGTCGTCTTTACTCCACACTTGGCACCGCTCAAGCGCGGCCTGCTTTCCACGGTGACGATGCCGCTCGCGCCGCAGACTCTCGACACGTTGACCCTTGAGGACGTCGTCGACCATTACAAGCAGTTCTACGCCGGTCGAACCTTCGTGCGCGTACTCGATGCCGGCCAGCAGCCCAAGACGGCTTCGGTCGTCGGCACCAACGCCGCCCAAATCGGCCTCGCGCTCAACAAGCGTGCGGGCGTTCTGGTGGCTACGGGCGCCATCGACAATCTGTGCAAGGGTGCAGCAGGCCAGGCGGTCCAGTGCGCCAACATCGTCTTTGGTTTTGACGAACGACGAGGCTTGCCCACAGTGGCGTGCCCGGTGTAGCACATTCGATTGTTAGCGATTTGGTAGTCGGGCATCGAGTTGGGCGCCACTTTTAAGCTGGTCTCATGATTGTGGCTGGCATGGCGCTCCAACCGATGCCCATTTTTTGTTTGACATAAGGAGTCATAAAGACGATGAATGCTGAGCAGTTCGATATCAAGATCCGTGCCGTAGAGGGTGGCGTAACGGCGGCAGCCGGCTTTAAGGCGGCGGGCATCCATGCCGGATTCCGCAAGAATCCCGAGCGCCTGGATTACGCGCTCGTCGTGCCCGATAAACCCTGTCCCGGGGCCGGCGTGTTTACAACTAACCGCTTTTGTGCGGCGCCCGTGCAGGTGAGTCGTGCCAACCTGGGCGGCGCTGACAAGGGCTATGGCATCATCGCCGGTGTTTCTATCAACTCTGGCAACGCCAACGCCGCCACGGGTGAGACCGGTCTTGCCTGCGCGCGCGAGACCTGCAACATCGCCTCGCAGGTCATCGGCTGCGAGCCCCAGCAGATTCTGGTCGCCTCCACGGGCGTAATTGGTCAGATTCTGCCGATCGACACGTTTGAGACGGCGATTCCGGCAGCTTATGAGACGCTCTCCGCCCACGGTGGCGCCGATGCCGCCCGCGCCATCATGACGACCGATACGCACTCCAAGGAGTATGCCGTGTGTTACCGCAGCGAGGCCGCGGGGCACGCGGGCAATGCCTATACGGTGGGCGGTATGTGCAAGGGCTCTGGCATGATCATGCCCAACATGGCCACCATGATTGCGGTCATCACTACCGATGCCCCCGTCGAGCCGGCGGCGCTCCACGCCCTGTTGCTCTCCACCGTCAAGCAGACCTTCAACAAGGTAACGGTCGACTCCGACACCTCGACTAACGACACCTGCATCATGCTTGCCTCCGGCGCTGCTGCCGCGGATGCCGAACCCATTGTCGAGGGCTCCGACGCCTTCGATGAGCTGGCCTTTGCCGTGCATGAGGTGTGCGAGAGCCTGGCGCGCAACATCGCCGCAGATGGCGAGGGCGCATCCAAGCTTGTTACGGTTAACGTCACCGGCGCCGCGAACGACGAGGAGGCCGATATCGCCGCTCGTGCTGTCGCCAACTCGCCGCTCGTCAAGACCTGCATCGCCGGCCACGACTGCAACTGGGGTCGCGTTGCCATGGCGCTCGGCAAGTGCGGCGTGCAGTTTAACCAAGAAGATGTGTCCATCGACATGATGGGCATGCCCGTCTGCCGTGATGGCCTGACCGTTCCCTTTGACGAGGACGAGGCCCTGCGTCGCTTTGAGGCGCCCGAGATCGTGATCTCGGCCGACCTGGGCGCGGGCGCCGCGGCAACGACCGTGTGGACCTGCGACCTCACGCATGAATACATCTCCATCAACGGCGATTACCGTTCCTAGATTCCAGGCACGCTGCGCATCTTGCCGCGATTGCGGACAGCGGAGCACGGCGCGATAACGATACGAAAGACGAGGCAGATTATGAAATTCGCACGCGATTGTCGTTCGAGCGAATCCAACGAAGCAACCGCGCAGCTGCTGTTCGAAGCGCTGCCGTGGATTAAGAACCTGACCGGCAAGACGGTTGTTATCAAATATGGCGGAGCCGCCATGGTTGATGAGCAGCTGCGCCGCGACGTGATGAGCGACATCGTTTTGCTCAAGATCATCGGTATGCGCCCCGTAATCGTGCACGGCGGCGGCAAGGCTATCAACGAGGCGCTGAGCCATTACGATATTCCCGTCGAGTTTAAGAACGGCCAGCGCGTGACCACGCCGGCGACTATGGATATCGTGCGCGAGGTGCTGGGCGGCAAGGTTAACCAGGAGCTGGTTGCTGCCATCAACCACCACGGCAACCTGGCCGTGGGCGTGTCGGGCAGCGATGCCGGCACGCTCATCGCCGAGCCGCTCGACCCCGAGCTCGGTCGCGTGGGCAAAGTGACGCACGTCAACACCGACTATATCGAGCGCTTACTCGATAGCGAGTACATCCCCGTCATAGCTACCGTCGCGGCGGGGGAGGACGGCGGTTTCTTCAACATCAACGCCGACACCGCCGCCGGTGCCGTTGCCGCGGCGCTCCACGCGCATAAGGCGATCTTTTTGACCGATGTCGATGGCCTGTACAAGGACTTTAGCGACAAGGACTCGCTTATCTCCAACCTAACGCTCGACGAGGTTAACGAAATGCTCTACGGCGGCGAGGTCGATAAGGGCATGATTCCCAAGCTGCGTGCGGCCGTCGATGCGCTTACCGGCGGCGTATTTCGTGCCCACATCATTAACGGTACCACGCCGCATTCGCTGCTCCTGGAGCTGCTGACCGATGCCGGCGTCGGCACCGTGATCCATTCCACCGAGACGGCTTACGAGTTCGATACGCATCCGCATCCGCTTTCGACGTTTGCTGCGCGTCTGACCGAAAACCTTGACGAGGTCGAGAAGCTTCAGACGGTCTAGCTGACCCGCAGCCGCCCAATTCCTGCACCCATAGCCCCGCGCCGTCTGGCGCCCAACGAAAGGCATCCCATGTCACTTGCAGCTCAGCAATCGCTTGAATCCCATTACGTTATGCATACCTTTGGCCGCTCTCCGGTCGAGTTTGTCGAGGGTCACGGCATGAAGCTCACCGGCGACGATGGCCGTGAGTACCTCGACTTTCTTGCCGGCATCGGCGTGTGCAGCCTAGGTCATGGCGACCCGGCTGTGCTCTCGGCGCTCGAGGCACAGACCAAAAAGCTCATGCATGTCTCCAATTACTTCTACATCGAGCAGCGCGGACAGGTCGCGGCGCTGCTGTCCAAGCTTGCTAACGACGACGTAGATGGTGCGCGCGTGCTTGCCGATGCCATTGTCGCCGGCGATGAGACCACGGCAGCTGCTCTTGGTGCCCCGGCTGCGGATGAGCAGGTTTGGGAGACCTTCTTTGCCAACTCTGGCGCCGAGGCCAACGAGGGCTCGATGAAGCTCGCGCGCCTGTACGCCAAGCGTGCCGGTAATGGCGGCAACACCATCGTGTGCATGCGCGGCGGGTTCCACGGCCGTACGCTCGAGACCATTGCCGCCACCATGCAGGATTGGCTGCAGGACAGCTTCCGCCCGCTGCCGGGTGGCTTTGTGGCCTGCACGCCCAACGATGTCGATGAACTGCGTGCGATCTTTAAGCAGCTGGGCAGTGAAATTTGCGCCGTGATGCTCGAGCCGATCCAAGGTGAGAGTGGCGTGCACCCTATGACCGAGGAGTTTATGGCGGCAGCGCGCGACCTGGCACACGAAGTGGGCGCCGTGCTTATCGCCGACGAGGTCCAGTGCGGTATCTTCCGCACGGGTAAGCCGTTTGCGTTCCAGACTTATGGCGTGGAGCCTGACATTATGAGCCTTGCCAAGGGCATTGCTGATGGCGTGCCCATGGGTGCCGTCGTGGCAAAGAAGGAGATTGCCGACGTGTTTAAGCCGGGCGACCACGGCTCGACCTTTGGCGGTAGCTGCTTGGCCGTCGCGGCGTGCGCCGCGACGCTCTCCGCGCTCGTGCGCGGCGATTATGCCGACCATGCTGCCAAGGTAGGCGCCTATATGGAGGCAAAGCTCGCCAAGCTGCCGCTCGTGACCGAGGTGCGTGGCCGCGGCTTGATGCTCGGCTGTGATTTGGATGATGCCGTGGGCGACGCGCATGATGTTGTTGCCCGCGCGCTGGCCGCCGGTGCCGTGATCAACGCTACAGGTGCGCATACGCTGCGTTTCCTGCCGCCACTTGTCTGCGAAGAAGCCGACGTGGACAGCCTGATCGAGATCCTGTCGGATGTCTTGGGCTAACGCGGTGCGATAATTCAATTTGGACCGGGTTCCGGACTGCGGAAGTGCCCTACGCGGCATGATTCAGCGGTCTGGAGCCCGTTTTGCCTTAGATTTGCTAAGGCAGGGAGACCTGCTGGTCAAAAAACATCAAATATGAGTACTGTTACCGATTTGGTAGCAGCAATTTTGGACTAATAAGGCCAGATAGCAAGTCGAAATGGCGATGAAAGCACGATTTTGATTCAACTGTTAGCCCTTATAATGGACATATGTTGCGTAACTTAAGCAAATACTGTCTATTTATATGCTGCAAACAAAGTAGCAGTACTCATTTTTGCCATTTTTTGACCACGGCCTTTGTGACAGACGTGCTGGCGGGTTCGAATCCCATGCGCTGGGCCTGAAAAAGGAAAGGCCTCCATCGCTGGAGGCCTAACAATTCAGTGGTGGGCGATGAGGGATGTCCGCGTGCGGCTGGCGCCGCCCGCGCCCCGCTTCGTCGCTCCGCTCCTCGCGTGCTGCGCTGGAAAACGCTTCGCGTTTCCTCAGCTCCGCACCCTGTCGGGTTCGAATCCCATGCGCTGGGCCCAAAAAAGAAAGGCTTCCATTGCTGGGAGCCTATCAAATCAGTGGTGGGCGATGAGGGATGTCCGCGTGCGGCTGACGCCGCCCGCTTTCGCTTCGGGCCTACGGCCCTCGCGTGCTGCGCTGGAAAACGCTTGCGCGTTTCCTCAGCTCCGCACCCTGTCGGGTTCGAATCCCATGCACTGGGCCCAAAAAAGAAAGGCTCCCATTGCTGGGAGCCTATCAAATCAGTGGTGGGCGATGAGGGATTCGAACCCCCAGCCTTGTGCGTGTAAAGCACCTGCGCTAACCGTTGCGCCAATCGCCCGTGCGGAGAAAGTATAGCAAAACAATCGCCCCATTCACCTCATATCCATTAAAGGTAACCGGTGCGTGTCACAGCGGAGCTGATTCAGTTGAGATTGCCTGAACATTCCGCCCCTCTTTACGCCCTCGGGTATACTCAAAAGCTACTGATTCGATTTGATGCCCAGCAACAGCAGAGGGGATAGTATATGTGCGGTTTTGTCGGTTTTGTCGGTGGGACGGATAACCAATCCGAGGTGCTCACCAAGATGATGGACCGCATCGTCCATCGCGGTCCCGACATGGGCGGTCAGTTTATCGACGGCCGCGTTGCCCTCGGCTTCCGCCGCTTGTCGATCCTCGACCTGACCGAGGCCGGCGCCCAACCTATGGCCAACGAGGACGGTAGCGTCGTCATTGTCTTCAACGGTGAGATCTACAACTTCCAAGAACTCCGTTCCGAGCTCGAAGCCAAGGGCTACAAGTTCCATTGCGGCGCCGACACCGAGAGCCTCCTGCACGGCTACGAGGAGTGGGGCGAGGCCGTCCTCGATCGCCTGCGCGGTATGTACGCCTTCGTCATCTGGGACAAAAAGAAGAACAAGCTTTTTGGCGCCCGTGACATCTTTGGCATCAAGCCGCTCTACTACTATCCCATGGCCGATGCGGGCGACGGCGCTCCGGGCGTGCTCTTTGGTTCCGAGATCAAGAGCTTCCTGGACTACCCGCACTTCCACAAGGCGGTCAACAAAAAGGCTCTGCGTCCGTACATGACGCTGCAGTATTCGGCGACTGAGGAGACCTTCTTCGAGGGTGTCTACAAGCTGCCGCCGGCGCACTACTTTACCGTCGATATCCCGACCGGCAAGATGAACATCGAGCGCTACTGGGATTGCGATTACTCTGCCGTCGAGAAGCCGTTCGAAGAGTATGTCGATGAGCTGGACGAGGTCGTGCACGAGAGTGTCGAGGCCCATCGCATCGCCGACGTCAAGGTCGCGTCGTTCCTCTCCGGTGGCGTCGACTCCAGCTACATCGCCGCTTGCCTCATGCCCGACAAGACCTTCTCGGTGGGCTTTGACTACAAGAACTTCAACGAGACCAACTACGCCAAGGAACTTTCCGATAAGCTCGGCGTCGAGAACGTTCGCAAGATGATTACCGCCGACGAGTTCTTCGGTGCGCTCGAGGACATCCAGTATCACATGGACGAGCCGCAGTCCAACCTGTCTTCCGTGCCGCTGTGGTTCTTGGCCGAGATGGCCCGCAAGGACGTCACCGTCGTGCTTTCGGGCGAAGGCGCCGACGAACTCTTTGGCGGCTACGCCTACTACGAGGACACGGTCCCGGTCCGCAAGTACAAAAAGATGGTGCCGCTGCCCATCCGTCGCGCGCTCGGTAACCTGGCGCTGCATATGCCGTACTTCAAGGGCCATAACTTCCTGGTCAAGGGTGCCGAGATCCCCGAGAAGTCGTTCCTGGGACAGGCTCTGGTATGGCCGGAGCGCGAGGTCGACGGTGTGCTCAAGCCCGAGTACAACACCGGCGATGGCGCCTTCGAGCTTGCCGCTCCCATCTATGCGCGCGTGAAGGGTCAGCCCGAGCTGGTCAAGAAGCAGTACTTGGACATGAACATGTGGCTCCCGGGCGACATTCTGCTCAAGGCCGACAAGATGTGCATGGCGCACTCGCTGGAGCTGCGCGTGCCCTTCCTGGACCGCAAAGTCATGGAGTTCGCCGAGCACATTCCCGACCGCTACCGCATCAACGAGAACGGCAACAAACAGGTACTCCGCCACGCTGCCAACAAGTCGCTGCCCGATGAGTGGGCCACCCGTCCCAAGGTGGGCTTCCCAGTGCCGATTGTCTACTGGCTGCGCGAGCAAAAGTGGTACGACTATGTCAAGGAGTACTTCACCGCGCCGTGGGCAAGCGAGTTCTTCGATACCGACGAGCTCATGCACCTGCTCGATCTGCACTTTGCGGGCAAGGGCGATTTCCAGCGCAAGATCTATACGCCGCTCGTGTTCCTGGTGTGGTACAAGCGCTTCTTTATCGACGAGGACCAGCCTTCTGTTCAGGCTGCCTAGTCTCGGCCTACGAATGCCTGCGCGTAACGGCTCCTCCGGGAGCCGTTTTTGCGCGAGCACGTTTCAGTTACTATGAAAACCGTCCCTGCCAAATGGCTGAGAAAGGTGAAAGATGCACCATTCGGATTCCGCGACCGTGACCACGGTCGATACGCTTGCCAAGCTTCTCGATGTGTGCGGCGAGCTGCGCGCATCAGAGCAGGTTGACGAGCGTGCCGTGACCGGCTGCTCGTTTGATTCGCGCGCGGTCTCGGCAGGTGACGTGTTCTTCTGCAAAGGTGCTGCCTTTAAGCCCGCGTTTTTGAGCATGGCGCTCGATGCGGGCGCCGTCGCATTTGTGTGCGAGGAGTCGCTGGTCGAGTCTCTGGAGCCGCTGGCGCAGGAGAGCGGTGCTGCGATGCTGGTTGTTGATAGTGTTCGCACGGCCATGGCCCTGTTGCCGCCGGAGGTCTACGACCGTCCTGACCACGACGTCAAGATCGTGGGCATCACCGGCACTAAGGGAAAGACCACGGCCGCTTTTATGCTCCAGTCCATCATCAAGGCGGCGGGCGAGTCCTGCGGCATGATCGGCTCGGTGAGTACCGACGATGGTATCGAGTGCTATGAGAGCACCAATACTACGCCCGAGGCCCCCGAGATCTGGCGCCATATCGCCAACTGCCGCACGTCCGGTCGCCAGTCCATGGTCATGGAGGTTTCGAGCCAGGCGCTCAAGTACCAACGCGTCGAGAATCTGCCGTTTGACGTGGCGTGCTTCCTCAACATCGGCCGCGACCACATCTCGCCGATCGAACACCCCACGTTTGAGGATTATTTTGAGAGCAAACTCAGGATCTTTGACCAGGCAAAGACCGCCGTGGTGAATTTGGGCACCGAAGGGGTCGATCGTGTGCTGGAGGCAGCGTCGACGGCCGAGCGCTTGGTGACCGTTGGCGTCGAGCATCCCGAGGCGAGCCTGTGGGCGAGCGACGTACGCATGGTCGGCTTTAGCATCGAGTTCAACTTGCATGGCCTGTGTGCCGACGAGTCCGAGGCGGGGGAGAAGGTCCTGCTGGGTATCGCGGGAGACTTTAACGTGGAGAACGCGCTGGTCGCTATCGCCGCTGCGCGCGAGATCAGCATCGGTATCGAGGCTATCAAGAAGGGCCTCTCCAAACTGCGTGTGCCGGGCCGTATGGAGGTCGTGGAGTCGAAGGACGGCCGCGTGATCTGCGTCGTTGACTATGCGCACAACCAGCTTTCGTTCCGTTCGCTTTTCTCGTCGGTCAAGCGCGCGTTTCCCGCCAGCCCCGTCATTGCGCTGTTTGGCGCCGCCGGCGGCAAGGCTCAGGAGCGCCGCGAGCAATTGCCACGCGAGGCCGCACCGTATTCCGACCTGATGATCTTTACGAACGAGGATCCAGCTCACGAGGACCCGATGAAGGTCTGTCGCGAGCTTGCCGAACATGTTCCCGACGATACGCCGAACAAGATCATCCTCAATCGCGAAGCCGCTGTGCATGCGGCGTTCAAGGCGGCGCGCGAGGAGTATGTCAACCCCGATGCTCCCACCATTGTCTTGCTGCTGGCAAAGGGTGACGAGGAGCTCATGCACGTGGGCGACGAATTCGTGCCCATCGAGAGCGACCTTTCGCTGGCCAATCGACTGATCGATGTTACCCAGTTTGACTAATGAACCATGATGGCGGCGGCGCCCTGAGTACGCTGTCGCCATAAGCGTGTTCCCTCAATCAAAACATGCCGTCCAAGTCCAAACCCTTCTACGTAAACGGAGTAACCATGTCCCACAACACCCTGCCGACCGTTGCCGAGCTTTCGGGCGAGATGCGCGAGCGCTTGGCCAAGGTCAAGTACGTCTTTACCGACCTGGATGCCACGATGCTCGCGCCCGGCTCGTGCGTGCTGCGCGACAACGACGGCAACCCCTCGACCAAACTCGTCGAGGCTGTCGTGGCGCTCGCTCGCGCTGGTATTCAGGTGGTTCCCACCTCGGGCCGCAACCGTACCATGATCCACGAGGACGCGCGCGTGCTCGGCCTCAACTCCTACATTGGTGAGATGGGCGGCCTGGTCATGTACGACCTCAAAGCCAACGATTGGGAGTATCTGACTGGTGACATGCCTTACGACCCCGCCTGTGGCTTCACGCCGCACCAGGTGATCGAGCAGACCGGCGTGTGCGAGAAGATCCTTGCCCGCTGGCCGCACAAGATCGAGTACCACAACGACATGTCGACCGGCTACAAATACCGTGAGGTCACCGTCGGCATGCGCGGCGATGTGCCCGACGATGAGGTCCAGGCCATCCTGGACGAGGCCGGCTGCGGTCTGATCTGGGCTTGCAACGGCCATCTGACTCACCTGTCCAAGCCGACGACGCTCGAGCTCGATCGCGTCGAGGACGGTCGCGCATTCAACATCAACCCCGCGGGCCTCAACAAAGGCGTCGCCATTGCGCGCTTCTGCGAGCACCTGGGGATCGAGCGCGAGGAGACGTTGGCGCTCGGCGATTCCGAGTCCGACTTCTACATGGCCGATCACGTGGGCACGTTCTGCCTGGTCGAGAATGGCCTGACGAGCGCCGGCGCGCTCGAGTTCCTGGCTGCTTGCGAGAACGCTTTCGTTACGCGCGGCAAAATTGTCGACGGTTGGGCGGCGACGGCAGAGCTGCTGGTCGCGGCGCGTTCGTAGCGCGGCGTCGCCGCACGTGGACATGTCTTTTCGAGAGAGACTGGTGAGGTAATGTCCGATATCGAGAATCCGGCAGGCGACACGCGCCCGATTGGCGTGTTCGATTCTGGTTTGGGCGGTCTGACGGTTGCGCGCGCGATTGCGACGGCGTTGCCGCACGAGTCCGTCTACTACTTTGGCGACACCAAGCGCTGCCCCTACGGCACGCGCACCGAGGATGAGGTGCGCTCGTTTGCGCTGCAGGCGGGTCGTTGGCTTTCGAAGCACGACGTCAAGATTATGGTCATCGCCTGCAACACGGCGACCGCTGCGGCCTTGCGTTTGGCCCAGCAGGTGCTCGACGTTCCCGTGATCGGCGTGATTGCGCCGGGTGCCCGTGCAGCAATCAACAGCACGCGTACGCGTCGCGTGGGCGTGCTCGCCACCAACCTCACCATTCGCTCGGGCGCCTACACGCGCGCCATTCAGGATCTAGATGCCGGCGTCGATGTATACGGCTGTCCTGCCTCGAGCTTTGTCGAGGTTGTCGAACACGAGCTCGCCTCGGGTGCACATCTGCAGGAACAGTGGCTTGAGAACGAGGATATCTTCGATACGCCTGCCGTGCGCGCGCTGGTGGGTGCCACGGTTGAGCCGCTGCGCGACCACGGTATCGATACCGTGGTGCTCGGCTGTACGCATTTCCCGCTGTTGGTGGGACCTATCCGCCATGCGCTGGGGCCTGGGGTGCGCGTCGTGAGTTCCGCCGAGGAGACCACGCGCGAGCTGACCGATATCCTCACGCGCCGCGAGCAGCTGGCGGGCGACGCCGCCGAGCCGCAGCATCGTTTTGCCACGACGGCTGATAACATTGCCGAGTTTGCGGTGGCGGGCAGCTTTATCTTTGGTCAGCCGCTCAAGAGCATTGAGCATATCGATATCGACGAACTGAAATAGATATAGGGTCGCCGACCAAAGGCTCACGTTCACCTTTTGCCGAAAGGATTTTTCCATGGAGTATATGCAGGTCAACCGCGCCAACGGCCGCGCCGCCGATGAGCTGCGCCCCATCAAACTGACTCGCGGCGTCATGAAGCACGCCCACGGCTCGTGTTTGGCCGAGTTCGGTGACACGCGCGTGCTGTGCGCCGCCACTATCGAGGAGGGCGTGCCGGGCTGGCGAAAGGGAGCTAAGGCCGGCTGGGTGACCGCGGAATACGCCATGCTGCCGGCGTCGACCGGCAAGCGCTGCAAGCGCGAGCACGCCAACCGCAAGGGTCGCTCCATGGAGATCGAGCGCCTCATTGGCCGCAGCCTGCGTACCGTCGTCAACATGAAGGCGCTCGGCGAGTACACCGTCACCGTCGACTGCGATGTGATTCAGGCCGATGGCGGCACGCGTACAGCGAGCATCACCGGCGCCTGGGTGGCGCTGCACGACGCCCTCGCCATGTGGGTCGAGGCGGGCAAGATCGAGCGCATCCCGCTTATCGGCCAGGTGGCTGCCATCTCCATGGGCGTTGTCGACGGCAATACGCTGCTTGACCTCGATTATTCCGAGGACAGCCACGCCGAGGTCGACATGAACCTCGTCGCCACCGACACCGGCGAGATGATCGAGCTCCAGGGCACCGGCGAGCAGGCGCCCTTTGACCGCAAACGCCTCAACGCCCTGCTCGACCTGGGCGACAAGGGTATCGCCGAGCTCATCGAGCTTCAGCGCCAAGCCATCGCCTAACCTGCCAAAAGGGACAGGTTTATTTTGGTAGGTTTTATCTGCTGAAATGCTGCGTTGAAAGGTCCGATCGCCTGAGAGGGGAGAGGTCAAGTGCCCAAACGCCCCTCACGCGGCTTGCTATAGAGACAAGGAGGCCAGTCATGGCACTTGAGAAGATTGACATCGACACCCTCGACCCGGCGGCGACCATCGTCGTGGCAACGGGCAACGCCCATAAGCTCACCGAGATCGAGGCCATTTTGGGCAAGGTCATGCCCGAGGTGCGCTTTGTGGCGCTCGGCCAGCTGGGTGATTTTGAGGATCCCGAGGAAAACGGCACGACGTTTTTGGAGAACGCCATCATCAAGGCCCAAGCCGCGGTTGAGGAGACGGGCCTTATGGCCATTGCCGACGATTCGGGCTTGGTCGTCGACGCGCTGGACGGTGATCCCGGTGTGTATAGCGCGCGCTATGCGGGCGTGCACGGCGACGATGCCGCCAACAACGCCAAGCTTCTCGTTAACCTGGAAGGCGTGGCAGATGAGGACCGCACCGCACGCTTTATGAGCGTCGTTGCGCTCATCGACACGGACGGCTTGGTCACCTATGGCGAGGGCGCTTGCGAGGGCGTTATCGCGCACGAGGGCCGCGGCGACCATGGTTTTGGCTACGACCCGCTGTTCCTGCCGGTCGACACGCCGGGCAAGACCATGGCCGAGCTGACGGCTGACGAGAAGAACGCCATCAGCCATCGTTTCCACGCGCTCGAGCATCTGTCCGCCAAGCTGACGGGCGAGGAGTAGACCGTGCGTGCGGTGGTGCAGCGCGTGCTCAACGCCGGCGTGACGGTCGACGGCGAGTGCGTGGGCCGCATTGGACGCGGCTACCTGGTGCTGCTGGGTGTGGGCCATGGCGATACGCGTGCCGAGGCCGACAAGCTGTGGGGCAAGCTCCGCGGGCTGCGTATCAACGAGGACGAGAACGGCAAGACCAACTTGGCGCTTGCCGATGTCGACGGCGAGGTGCTCGTGGTGTCGCAGTTCACGCTGTTCGCCGACTGCCGCCACGGTCGCCGTCCGTCGTTTACGGATGCCGGCGCACCCGATGTTGCCAACGAGCTCTACGAGTACTTCCTGACGCTCGTTCGTCAAGATGTCGAACACGTGGCGCACGGCATTTTTGGCGCCGATATGAAAGTCGACTTGGTCAACGACGGCCCATTCACCATCGTCTTGGACACCGACAACCTTTAGGTTACGCGGTTTTACCAAACCGCGTAACAACTGGTCATGCGAGGTTGTCGTCTGGTACGTATTCGAGACCGGGCTTTTTTAGCTACTTGCGTTTGGCGGCAGCAGGGTGCTATAGTATTAGAGTTTTGTCTATCTTAGGGGTATTATCCCCTTTTTGAATTGCACCTTCTGGAGGCCCTGTTCATGGAAGAGATGGAAGTCAATCACGTCGACGACATCCACGAGAAGCTGACCGATATGGTGGGCGATCGCGTCAAGGTTAAGGCCAACATGGGCCGCACCCGCGTCGTCGAGCGCATGGGCACCATCAAGAGCGTCCACCCCGCCGTCTTTATCGTCGAGGTTGACGAGCGCCGCGGCCGCAAGTCGCGTCAGTCCTACCAGTATATCGATGTCCTCACCGGTCAGGTCGAGCTGTTCGACCCTGAGAGCGGCGAGCATATCTTTACCCCGCTCGGCAATCAGCTCGAGGAGCACTAACGGTGACCGATCGGTCCCTGACTCTTTCCGCGCCGGCAAAGATTAACTTCTACCTGGGGGTTCATACCGAGCGCGATGACCGCGGCTACCACAGGGTCGATTCCCTGATGGCAGCCGTCGGTCTTTCCGATACCGTGACGGTCACGCCGGCGCAGGCGCTGACTGTCCAGACGGTTCCGGCATCAGATTTTCCCATGCAAAAGAATACGGCGTATCGGGCTGCGGTTGCTATGGCCGAGCATTATGGTCGCGAGGCAAACATCTGCGTGACGATTGAGAAGCGCATTCCATTGTGCGCCGGCTTGGGCGGCCCCTCGACGGATGCGGCCGCGGTCATTGTCGCCTTGGCGGAGCTCTGGGGCATTGATCGCACCGACCCAGCGCTCGACGATATTGCGCGGGGCATTGGTGCTGACGTCCCGTTCTTTTTGCACGCGAGTCCTGCGTTCTACGTAGGTGGGGGAGACGTGCTGGCAACTGAGTACCCCGCGCTGCCCGCGACGCCTGTCGTACTGGTTAAGCCGCGGGAGGCGAGCGTTTCGACAATTGAAGCCTATCGACGTTTTGACGAGGCCCCGGTGCCTGCGGACAAGCTCGGCGCGATAGCTTCTGCCTTGCGTGCTGGTGATGCCGAGACGGCATATGCGCTCATCCATAACAACCTGGGTATCATTTCCGCACAGATGGAGCCGCAGATTCAAACGGTTCTCGATTGGCTGCGTAAACAGGACGGCACCGTTGCTGTAGATGTGTGCGGATCGGGTGCCTGCTCGTTTGCCATTTGCGACACCGCCGCCACGGCCGAAAGGCTTGCCGACGCTGTCCAGCAAAATGGCTGGTGGGCCTGCGCGACTGAGCTCATTCCCAACACGGTTCAAATCGACGCGCCAAAGAAATAAAAATTTCTCTAGCACGCGGCGAAAATCTTTGTTACTATAGTCGAGCTAACGGGTTGTGGCTCAGTTTGGTAGAGCACTGCGTTCGGGACGCAGGGGTCGCTGGTTCAAATCCAGTCAACCCGACCAGAGCATGAGGAGGGACCGCTTCTTGCGGTCCCTTTTTTTAGCTAGTGTTGTGATACCGCGATACCCGCGGTATACTCATTCGAGCTTGTCTCGCTGTATTGTGGAGGTCTACATGTTTGGACTGAGGGCTCCTGAGCTCATCATTATTCTCGTCGTTGTCCTGATTATCTTCGGGCCCAAGAACCTGCCGAAGCTCGGCAAGTCCCTCGGCTCTACCGTCAAGAATATCCGCGAGGGTATGGAGGGCGACGATAAGGCCGAGACCAAGCAGGCCGAGGAGGTCGTGGTCGAGCAGTCCGAGGAGGACAAGGAGATCGCTGAGCTCGAGGCCAAGCTCGCTGCTGCCAAGAAGAAGCAGGCAGAGGACAGCGACGCGGACGCAGAGTAGTCCCATCCCTTTGGGGTGAGCACCTGACCGGCTTGCCCGCAGGCTAGCCGGTCTTTTTCGTTTTGTTGACAGTTGATTGTTTGATCAGAGTTGGGGAGATATCCGTATGGACGCAAGCCAGATCGTACTGACCGCTGAGGGCCGCCAGAAGCTCGTCGAGGAGCTCGCTTGGCGTGAGGGCGATTACGCCAAGGAGATCGTCGAGGACATCAAGGAAGCCCGCGCGTTCGGCGACCTTTCGGAGAACTCCGAGTACGACGCCGCTAAGGACAAGCAGGCCCAGAACGCCGCTCGTATTGCCGAGATCCAGGCCATCCTCGCCAACGCTCAGGTTGCTGCCACCACGGGCGACCTGACCGTCTCCATCGGTTCCACCGTTTCGCTGATTGATCCCAACGGCGAGGTCATGGAAGTCACGCTCGTCGGTACCACCGAGACCAACTCGCTCCAGCACAAGATTTCCAACGAGTCTCCGGTCGGTCACGCCATCATTGGTCACGGCGAGGGCGACTCCGTCGAGGTCGTTACGCCTTCCGGCAAGACTCGCGTCTACACCATCGCCAAGATCGCACGCTAGACCACGGTCCCGCGTAAAGGTATGTTTTCGCTCCCTGGGACCGAATCCTGGGGAGCGTTTTAGTTTGAGGAGCTAACTTATGGCAGAGAACCAGAACGCCGCCGATCAGGCATCGACGCTCAACGACGAGCGCGCCACCCGCCTGGCCAAGCGCGCCGCCCTGTTCGAGGCGGGCCAGAACCCCTATCCTGAGCACTCTGAGCTTGAGGACTACGTCGCCGATATCGAGGCTAAGTACGCCGAGCTTGCCGATGGCGAGGACACCGAGGACGTCGTGAAGATCGCTGGCCGTGTGGTCGCCAAGCGCGGTCAGGGCAAGATCATGTTCATCGTCGTGCGCGATGCGACTGCCGAGATTCAGCTGTTCTGCCGCATCAACGACATGGACGAGGCTGCCTGGAGTACGCTCAAGGCCCTCGACCTGGGCGACATCCTGGGCGTGACCGGCGTGGTCGTGCGCACCCAGCGTGGCCAGCTTTCCGTTGCCCCTAAGAGCGCGACTCTGCTTGCCAAGGCCGTTCGTCCGCTGCCCGAGAAGTTCCACGGTCTTTCCGATAAGGAGACCCGCTATCGCCAGCGCTATGTCGACCTGATCGCCAACGACGACGTTCGCGAGACCTTCCGTAAGCGTTCGCAGATTCTCTCCACCTTCCGTCGCTTTATGGAGTCCGACGGCTACATGGAGGTCGAGACCCCCATCCTGCAGACCATCCAAGGCGGCGCTACTGCCAAGCCGTTCATTACCCACTTCAACGCGCTCGATCAGGAGTGCTACCTGCGTATTGCCACCGAGCTGCACCTCAAGCGCTGCATCGTCGGTGGTTTTGAGCGCGTGTTCGAGATCGGCCGCATCTTCCGTAACGAGGGCATGGACCTTACCCACAACCCCGAGTTCACCACGATGGAGGCCTACCGTGCCTTCTCCGACCTCGAGGGCATGAAGGCACTCGCCCAAGGTGTCATCAAGGCTGCCAACAAGGCCATCGGCAACCCCGAGGTCATCGAGTACCAGGGCCAGACCATCGACCTTTCTGGTGAGTGGGCCAGCCGTCCCATGACCGACATCGTCTCCGACGTGCTCGGCAAGCAGGTCACCATCGACACGCCGGTCGAGGAGCTTGCTGCCGCCGCGCGCGAGAAGGGCCTGGAGATCAAGCCCGAGTGGACTGCCGGCAAGATCATCGCCGAGATTTACGATGAGCTGGGCGAGGACACCATCGTCAACCCCACGTTCGTGTGCGATTACCCCATCGAGGTCAGCCCGCTCGCCAAGCGTTTTGAGGACGACCCGCGTTTGACCCACCGCTTTGAGCTGGTCATCGCCGGCCACGAGTACGCCAACGCATTCTCCGAGCTCAACGACCCGGTCGACCAGGCTGAGCGCTTTGCTGCCCAGATGGCCGAGAAGGCCGGCGGCGACGATGAGGCTATGGAGTATGACGAGGACTACGTGCGCGCCCTCGAGTACGGTATGCCTCCCGCGGGCGGCATTGGCATTGGTATCGACCGCGTGGTCATGCTGCTTACTAACCAGGCTTCTATCCGCGACGTCCTGCTGTTCCCGCACATGAAGCCCGAGAAGGGTTTCCAGTCCGGTGCCGCTGCCGCCAAGGCTGCCGAGGCCGGCAACGCCGCGAGCCCATTCGTTACGTCGCTTAAGCCCACGCTCGATTACTCCAAGATCGCCGTTGAGCCGCTGTTTGAGGAGTTCGTCGACTTTGATACCTTCTCCAAGAGCGATTTCCGCGCTGTGAAGGTCAAGGCATGCGAGGCCGTCAAGAAGTCCAAGAAGCTGCTGAACTTTACGCTCGACGACGGTACCGGTACCGACCGCACTATCCTCTCCGGTATTCACGCTTATTACGAGCCCGAGGACCTGGTCGGCAAGACCTTGCTCGCCATCACCAACCTGCCTCCGCGCAAGATGATGGGTATTCCCAGCTGCGGCATGCTGATCAGCGCTGTCCACGAGGAGGAGGGCGAGGAGCGTCTCAACCTGATCCAGCTCGACGCCTCCATCCCCGCCGGCGCAAAGATGTACTAGGGGGTTACGGCGTTTTACCAAACGCCGTAACCGCTCGACGCTGCGCGCCGCCCAGAGCGACAATTTGTCATTCAAAAGGCAAGGCATGACCAGAAGGTCTATGCCTTGCCTTTTTCATGCCAACTTGTTCGCTCTGGACGTCGCTCGCTGTCCGTCCTCTATCTGCGGCGTTGACTTGGTTGACACTTAGAACATCGATGTAGTCATTGGGGACGTTCTTAAACGACTACCCAACGGATATTGCCCACATGGCTCGCATGACAGTCGTCTCTTTTATGTTTCCTTTAGCCGTTGCTGCCTAGGATGGGGGTTAGTCGGCAGGAAGGGAGCGTCTATATGGACGACGCGAGCGAGCGTGCAATCGAAGAGGACATGCTCGATCAGTTCAATTACTTTGATGATGAGGACGAGGAGCTGATCGACCGTCGCGAGCCAGCGCCGCTTGATTCCTTTGATCTGGTCGATGAAGAGGCTGATGAGGTTGAGGGTGAATCAGTGGAGCCCCCACAGCCTTCGCGCCTTGACTCGCTGCTTTCGAGAGCCCCCATGCACCACGGCGTTCGTGCCGGCGCGCTCCATATGAAAACTGACTGGCGCCAGATCGTGACGGCAGGCGATGAGCTTGCCGTCGATGCGCCGCTCACCGATAAGTCATCCATCATCTGCCGCACCGGCATGCTTATGCTGGCAAGCGGAACGGGTGCCTGGCGCGTGCGCGATACCATGAATCGTGTTGCCGCTGTGCTCGGCGTCACGATTCACGTCGACCTGAGTCTTCTGTCGTTTGAGTGCACCTGCATCGAAGATGGCCACTGCTTTAACGAGGTTGTCAGCCTGCCCACAACGGGAGTCAATACCCATCGCATTTGGATGATGGAGAGCTTCTTAAAGGAAATCGAGACGTATGGGCGCCGGTTTACCGTGCACGAATACCACGAGATGCTCAAGACCGTTGAGAGCTCGAAGCCCGATTACGCTTCCTGGCAACAGGGCCTTGCGGCAGCCTGTGCTTGCGGCGCCTTCGTCTTCTTGCTCGGCGGCGGCCCTATCGAGATGGCCTGCGCATTCGTAGGCGCTGGTGTCGGTAACTTTGCTCGCTCCCATATTCTCAAGCAGGGTCTTGGCCAGTTTAGCGCGCTGACGACTGGTGTTGCGCTCGCTTGCGTTTCGTATCTGCTGGCATTGCTCGGCCTTGGCCAGGTCATACCGGGGGCAATGTCGCACCAAGAAGGCTATATCGGCGCCATGCTCTTTGTGATTCCCGGCTTTCCCCTCATTACGGCAGGCCTCGACATCGCTAAGCTCGATATGCGAAGCGGCATTGAACGTCTTTCGTATGCTGTGTCGATTATTGTGATGGCGACCCTCGTAGGTTGGATGGTTGCCGAGTGTGTTGGCCTGGCGCCGGACGACTTTGCCCCACTGGGCCTTTCGCCGCTTGCCCTTACGCTCCTGCGCGTGGTGATGAGCTTCGTTGGCGTATTCGGCTTCTCGGTGATGTTCAACAGCCCGGTAAAGATGGCCGCGGCAGCTGGGTTGATCGGCGCCGTTTCCAATACCCTGCGCCTTACGCTCGTCGATGCGCCGACGATGATTCCCTTCCTGGGCCTCAGCACGGGAATGCCTCCCGAGGCGGCAGCGTTTATCGGCGCGCTGGTATCGGGTCTGCTGGCAAGCTTGGCCGAAGTCAAGCTCACCTACCCGCGTATCGCTCTCACGGTGCCTTCGATTGTCATTATGGTGCCGGGTTTGTATCTGTATCGCTCGATGTATTACATGTGCACCTTCGACACAGTCAATATGCTCGGTTGGTTTGTGCGTGCAGTGCTCATCGTGGCGTTTTTGCCCGTTGGTCTGGGTGTGGCACGTACACTCACCGACCCTCGCTGGCGCCACACCAGCTAATTGGTGCAAAGGGGACAGGTTACTTTGCACCCCCAATGAGTTGCGGTGAAATAGGGACTGAATTGCTGCTTAAAGGGTCAAAACAGTCCGTATTCCACCGCAACTTATGGGGTCGGGGGGGGGGATTATTGGTGCCCTGCATCTCCATAAACTCAACGCTTACGAAGCGCGCGCCGTTCGTGTTAGGGTAGTTCCACCACATAAGTAGTCGCAGACGCACGTACCACGGGCGGGCGAGATGAAGTCCCAACAGCTCCATCTTGCCCGCCCGTTTTTGTTGCGTGGTGCCGCGGCGTAACACAGAAAGGACAATGCCCTTTATGCCTATCAACAAACGAGAGAGCCTGCTGTTCACCTTTATCATGTGCTTTTGCATTGTGCTCTGGATGAGCATCTACAACGTTGCCCTGCAGCATGGGGCCATCAACGGCGAGGTTGTTGCCGCCGCGTGGCTCGGCTTCCCCGTTGCCTACATTTTTGCCATGTGCTGCGACTGGTTTGTTGCCAGCCCCCTTGCCAAGGGTTTCGCCTTTAAATTCCTGGTCACGCCGGGCAAGAGTTCGCCGCTTGCCATGACGCTCGCCGTCAGCTCCTGCATGGTCGTTCCCATGGTCATCATCATGTCGCTGTACGGTGCCTGTGAGGGTCTGACGCACATGCCCGGCGGCATCCTTGCGAACCTGTATTCCGTGCCCGCGATCTGGATGATCAACATCCCGCATAATTTTGTGATGGCGCTGCCGTGGAACCTTTTGGTAGCCGGTCCGATTTCCCGCTTCGTCTTCCGTCGCGCCTTCCCTGTGGGGACGGTTTTCGAGGAGGAGCATGCCGAGCTCTTGGAGCAGGCTATGGCTCCTGAGTGCGAGTAGCTCGCTTAGGGATCTGCTGAGCGCGGGCGACTTGCTTGGTTGGAGCCCAAAGCGTGGATAGCTCTCTCGGCGACATCGCGGGCGTGAGCGGTGCGCATGACCGGAGGGCCCGTGCTGCTCCGTTGCCCGACGTGCTAGTGCGCAGAACAATCTGTTGGTGCATTCGGCGGCTGCTGAAGCGTTTCGGCAGCCGCTTTTTATACGGAGTTTAAATACAACAGTCTGTTGTATTACGTAGAGTGGTATATCTCTAGCGGGAAAAATGCGAGAGACGGAGCATTATGGCGTTGCTAGTAGGACTGGACGTAGGGTCGACGACGACCAAAGTTTACGCGATGCACGAGGATATGACCGAGGCGTGGTGGGGATATCGCCGCCACGGGGCGTGTCAGACAGCGAGCGTGCGCGCCATGCTCGGCGAGCTCGCCGAGCGCTTTCCCCATGAGTCACTGCGCGTTGCGGTGACCGGCTCGGGTGCGCGCGATATCGCGACCGCGCTGGGCGCCTCGTACGTTCAGGAGGTGGTCGCCAACGCGCTCGCGATCAGCAGGTTCTATCCGCAGACGCGCTGCGCCATCGAGCTGGGCGGCCAAGACGCCAAGATGATCTTCTTCCGCACCAACGATAAGGGAGACATCGAGGTTGCCGACATGCGCATGAACGGCTCGTGCGCAGGCGGTACCGGTGCATTTATCGACGAGATGGCAAAGCTCATGGGGGTCGGCACCGAATCGGGCGAGTTCGAGCAGCTCGCAAGCCGGGGAACGACCGTCCACGAGGTCTCGGGCCGCTGCGGCGTGTACGCAAAGACCGATATCCAGCCGCTGCTCAACGAGGGCATTCCTACCACCGACCTGGCGCTTTCGGCGCTTCACGCGGTCGCCCGCCAAACGATCGGCGGTCTGGCCCAGGGTATCGACATCGAGCCGCCGGTAATCTTCGAGGGCGGTACGCTCGCCTACAACCCCACACTGGTCCGCGTGTTCCGGGAGCAACTGAATCTATCGGACGATCAGGTTATCGTCCCGCGCGATCCGCAGATCATGGTCGCGCGCGGTGCCGCCCTGTCGCTGACCGACATGTTCGCATCGTCCCAACCGATCGACCTTCCCGACGCTTTTGTCCGGCTGGATAAGCTCGAGACGGTCGCGCCCGCAAGCGGGGAGGGACGTCTTGCCCAGCCCTTTTTTGCCACACCTGCCGAGCAGGCGGATTTTACGGCACGCCATGGCAAAGAGACGCCGGCAAAGGGTCCGGATGCGTATGCGCCCGGAGAGACGGTGCGTGTGGCGCTCGGTATCGATTCGGGGAGCACGACGACCAAGTTCGCCCTGGTCGATGAGGCGGGTGAGCTTGTCGATTCGTTCTACGCGTCTAATAACGGCAGACCGCTCGACGTCGCCCAACAGGGTCTTGTCAGCTTGAAGAACCGCTGGGAGACAGCGGGAGTCACGCTTGCGATCGATGCCGTGGGCACCACGGGATACGGCGAGGAGCTTTTCGCGCGCGCGTTCCACGCCGACTACCATACGGTCGAGACGGTCGCGCACGCCCGCGCCGCGTGCGCATGCGTTCCCGCTGCGACCTTCGTGCTCGACATCGGCGGACAGGATATGAAGGCCATCTGGCTCAACCACGGCGTGCTGACCGATATCGTCGTCAACGAGGCGTGCTCTGCGGGCTGCGGCTCGTTCCTCGAGGGTTTTGCCAAAAACCTCGGAATAGCCGTTGAGGATATCGCGACCGAGGCATTTTCGTCCAAAGCCCCCGCCGTTCTCGGCAGCCGCTGCACGGTGTTCATGAACAGCAGCGTCGTTTCCGAGCAGCGGCGCGGTAAGGGTCCGGGCGACATCATGGCCGGTCTCTGCCGTTCGATTATCGAGAACGTGTTCACCAAGGTCATTCGCGTTTCAAATCTCAACCGTCTGGGCGACAAAGTCGTCGTCCAGGGCGGCACGTTCCGAAACGACGCGGTGCTGCGCGCATTCGAGCAGTATCTGGGCAAACCCGTCACGCGTGCGCCCCACCCGGGGCTGATGGGCGCTATCGGTATCGCCCTGCTCGCGCGCGAGGAATGCCGCAAGGGCGACGCCGGCACGTCGTTTATCGGGCTCGATGCCGTGGAGCGCTTCGAGCATCGCGAGTTCGGCGGCGTTACCTGCCGTCGGTGCAACAACCGCTGCCAGCGCGCGGTCGTGGCATTTGGCGACGGCTCGCTTTACGTCACGGGCAATCGCTGCCCGCGCGGCGGCGCCATCTCATGGGATGAGCTCGTGCGCAAGGTTCCCGCGGCGGAGGAGCTGCGTCCGCAGGGTGCTTGCGAGGCACAGGCGCCCGGCACGGGGCGCGACCGGACCGCGGCTGCCCCCAATCTCTTTGTCGACCGCGAGAAGCTGCTGTTCGAGTCGTACCCCACGGTTCTCGTCTGCGGGGGGCGCGATGTCACGATCGGCATTCCCCGTGTGCTCGAGTTCTGGGACACCATGCCGTTCTGGTCGACGTTCTTCAGCACGCTCGGCTTTAAGGTGCGCGTCTCGGGACGCAGCACCAAGGCGATGTACGAGCGCGGTCTGGCGCACGTCACATCCGACACCGTGTGCTTCCCGGCCAAGCTCGTCCACGGGCACATCCGCAATCTCGTCGACGCCGGCGTCGACCGCATCTTCATGCCCATCATCACGACGGTGCCCACCGAAAACACCGCCTCTACCAGCGAGTGGATGTGCGCCGTCGTAAAGGGATACCCCTACGTGATGCGCAATTCCGATAACCCGGAGGAGCGTTTCGGCGTTCCGTTCGATACGCCGCTGTTCCACTGGTACGACGAGGGCGACCGAAACCGCCAGCTCAAGGCGTGGTGCAAGGAGACCTTCGATATCGATGCCGACTTGGTTGCCAAGGCGACCGAGCAGGCGGACCGCGCGCAGCAGACGTTTGAGAACCAGCTGCAGCTGCGCGGCAGGCAGGTGCTCGAGAACCTGCGCGAGGACGGCGGCTACGCGGTGGTGATCGCTTCGCGCCCGTACCACAACGACCCGCTGGTCAACCACGGGCTGCCCAAGCTCTTCTCTGAGCGCGGCATCCCCGTGCTGACGCCCGATGCGGTGCCGGGGGTCTGCAACGTCGATCTTTCCAACAGCCGCATCGACATCGTGAACAACTACCATGCGCGCATGCTGTCGTGCGCGGTCATCGTCGCATCGACGTCCGAGCTCGAGCTCGTGCAGATGGGCAGCTTCGGCTGCGGCCACGATGCGTATCTCACCGACGAGATCGCGCGCATGATGGGCGAGATGGGCTCCAAGGTTCCGATGATGATCAAGCTCGATGAGAGCGACGTCGCCGGTCCCATGGGCATTCGCGTGCGTTCGTTTATCGAGTCGGTCAACCGTCGTCGCGCGGAGGAGCGTGCCGAGGGCGCCCGGGTGCACGCGGTCCATCCGCTCGACGACCCGTATAAGGTCAAGTACACCAAGCGCGACCGGCACGACAAGATCGCGCTGGTCCCCAACACCTCCCATGCGTTCTGCAGGCTCATGACCGCGGCGATGCGCAATCAGGGCGTGCGCGCCGAGGCCCTTGATATCGGGCGCGAGGATGCCATCCGCCTGGGCAAACGCTATGTGCACAACGACATCTGCTTCCCCGCGCAAATCGTGATCGGCGAGGCGCTCGCGGCACTCGAGAGCGGTAAGTACGACCCGCACGACGTCGCCGTGGTGACTGGCAAGTATATCGGCGACTGCCGCCTGACGCACTACATGCCCCTGCTGCGCCGCGCGCTCGACGACGCGGGATACGACTATGTCCCGGTGCTCACCAACGACGACGTCGATGCCCACAATGCGCATCCGGGCTTCAAGCTCGGCCTTGGCCCGAGCATCCAGATCGCCTACGGTCTTCCCATGATCGATGCCCTCGAGGCCATGCTTAGGCGCATCCGTCCCTACGAGCTCGAGAAGGGCGCGGCGGACGCTGCGTTCGACCGCGCGCTCGATGAGGTTATCGAGGGCATGGAGCGCTCCGGGCTGAGAGGCCAGGCGACGGGCTTCAAACGCGCGCTTGCGATCATGGACGCCGTTCCGTACGACCGCTCGAACCCGCATCCGACCGTTCTCATCGTGGGCGAGTACCTGCTCAATTTCCATCTCGGCGCCAACCACGAGATTGAGCGCTACCTCGAGGACAACGGGCTCGAGGTCATCGAGGCGCGCATGACCGACGTGATCCGCAAGACCTATTTCTACAAGCATGCGCAGTCGCGCGAGTTCCACGTCGACCTGTCGCTGCCCGAAAAGGCCTGGTACGCCACGGCGGACAACCTGTTCGAGCTCGCGCACGACCGTTGCGACCGCCTGGGCGCGGCGAGCCCGCTCTACGAGCCGCCGACGCGCATGCCCGAGCTCGTGCGCGCGAGCGATAAGATCCTGCACCATACGTTCGATGCGGGCGAGGGCGTGCTGATTCCGGCGGAGATCCTCGAGCACGCCAAGCGCGGCTGCCGCAACTTCGTGATCCTGCAGCCGTTCGGGTGTCTGCCCAACCATGTCGTGGGGCGCGGGCTCATCCATGCGCTCAAGGAGCAGTATCCCACGGCGCAGTTCCTGCCGCTCGACTACGATCCCGACGTGAGCTTCGCCAACGTGGAGAACCGTCTTCAGATGCTCATCATGAACGCCAAGGCGCAGGGGTGCGGTGAGGCGCATGGCGAGACCGCGTAAGGACGCCGATGCGCCCGATGCACGCACCCGTATCATCGAGGCGTTTTGGGAGCTCATCGAGAACAACAGCATCTTCGAGCTGTCGGTTGGCGAGGTGACCCGCGCCGCCCAGTGCAATCGCGGAACGTTTTACTACTATTTTCACGATTTCGATGAACTCGTCGCCATCGCCATAGCCCAGCTGCTGCAGGATAACGAGCTCATCACCGATGCCCTCTGGCATTTTTCGAGCGAGGGCGACCTTTCGGCGTTCGACCGGCGCGACGTCCGCTGCCTGCTGCGGCGCATCGTCATCACCATGAGGGCGGGTGCCGCCGAGCAGGTCGTGCAGGGCATCCATACGATCATCATCGACCGCGTGAGAGAGATCGTCCACCCCGACGGAGAAGAGCTCAAGGCAGATTCGAGCTTTGCGGTGGGCTTTCTGGTCTCGGGCATCATGGGCTTTGTGATGGCGGTCGGCTTTGCCCGGGAGGGCGGCGAGGAGATAGACCTCGAGCAGCCGGGGGACAGCGCGTGCGCGTACCTGAGGGCGGTCGCCATGCAGACGGTGGAAACGGTCGCGCAAGTCGAGGGCGTCGATACATCCGAGCTGCTCGAACGCGTCTCCAAGGAGGCCGATGCCTATCGCGCATCGCGTGCGACGAGTCCCGACGTGGTGAAAGACGCCTAGGGTTTCTCTTGCGGGGCGCCTGTCGCGCATCGCGCGGTGAGTCCCGCGATGCGGTCATAACCTGCATTCATGTGAGCCGGGTTTATAGATATTCCTCCAGCTGTTAACATAGACAACCTGTGGGTAAAGAGACAAAAGCGCCGCCGACGGGCGGGCGTTTTGATTTCGATGAACTCATGTAAGGAAACGAGCATGTTAGATAGATTTACCGATCGAGCGCGCAAGGTCATGTCGATGGCCAAACAGGAGGCGCTCGATCTGCACTCAAATAAGGTGGGCACCGAGCACCTGCTGCTCGCACTCGCCAAGGAGGACGAGGGCATCGCTGCCGAGGCGCTGCGCTCGCTTGATATCTCCTACGACGACATCATGGACACCCTCAAGGAGGTCCAGACCACGGTTCCCGAGCCCAGCGAGGAGACCGAGGCTGCCAAGCTTGCCTTTACGCCGCTCGTCATCAGCGTGATGGAGCGCTCCTTCCGCGTGGCACGTGAGAACAACCAGACCTACGTGTCGACCGAGCACTTGCTGATTGGCATCGTCGAAGAGGGTAACGGCATGGCCATGGACATCCTCATGCGCCTAGGTGTGTCGTCAGCTTCTATCAAAAAGGCCATCGAGAAACTTACCGCCAAGGACCAGGACAAGAAGCGTCCGCTCGCCGGCGCCGGTGCCGGGCGTCCCGGTGCGGGCCTGCCGTTCTTTAGCGGCTCGGACGCGTCGCAGCAAAAGGGGAGCGGCACCGATACGCTCAAGCAGTTCGCCACCAACCTCACGCAAAAGGCGCGCGATGGCGAGCTCGACCCTGTAATTGGTCGCGAAAAGGAAGTCCAGCGTATGATGGAAATTCTTTCGCGCCGCACCAAGAACAACCCGCTCATTCTGGGCGACCCCGGCGTGGGCAAGACGGCCATCGTCGAGGGCCTGGCTCAGCAGATTGCAGCCGGCAACGTGCCCGAGAACCTCATGAACCAGAATATCTGGACGCTCGACCTGCCGGGTCTTGTCGCGGGCGCCAAGTATCGCGGTGAGTTTGAGGAGCGCCTCAAGAACGTGATCCAGGAGGCGACCGAAGCCGACGACGTTATCTTGTTTATCGACGAGATGCACACCATCATCGGTGCTGGCTCTGCCGAGGGCTCCATCGACGCGAGCTCCATGCTCAAGCCCGTTCTCGCACGCGGTGCTTTCCAGATCATCGGTGCCACCACGGCCGAGGAGTTCCGCAAGTACCTCACCAAGGACCCGGCCTTCGAGCGTCGCTTCCAGACCATCGATGTCGAGGAGCCGAGCGTCGAGGACACGGTCAAGATCCTGACCGCGCTCAAGCCGCGCTACGAGGAGCACCACCATGTGCGCTATACGCAGGGTGCTATCGATGCCGCCGCGAACCTCTCCAACCGCTACATCCAGGATCGCTTCCTGCCCGATAAGGCCATCGACCTCATTGACGAGGCCGGCGCCCGCGCCCGCATCGCCGCCAACCGCGCGCCCGAGCCGGTGCGCGAGGCCGAGCATCGCGTGGAGGAGCTTAAGGCCGCCGCGCAGGAGGCCACCGAGAGCGACGACATGAACAAGGCCGCCGAGATCACCGAGCAGCAAAAGGCTGCCGAGATTGAGCTCGCCGAGGCCAAGGCTGCCTGGACGGCCGAGCTCGACGCCAGCCCGCTCACCATCGATGTCTCCCAGATTGCCGACATCGTGTCCGTGACCTCGGGCGTGCCGGTGTCCTCGCTCACCGAGAGCGAGAGCCGCCGCCTGCTGCAGGCCGAAAGCGTGCTCAAGACGCGCATCATCGGTCAGGACGAGGCCGTCGAGGCCGTTGCCAAGGCCGTGCGCCGCAGCCGCTCGCCGCTCAAGGACCCGCGTCGCCCCGGCGGCAGCTTTATCTTCCTGGGCCCCACCGGCACGGGCAAAACCGAGCTCGCCAAGACGCTCGCCGAGTATCTCTTTGGCAGCAAGGACGCGCTCATCAGCTTCGATATGTCGGAGTTTGGCAGTGAGTTCGAGGTCTCCAAGCTCATCGGTAGCCCCCCGGGCTATGTGGGCCACGACGAGGGCGGCCAGCTCACCAAGGCTGTTCGCCGTTACCCGTACTCGGTCGTGCTGTTCGACGAGATCGAGAAGGCGCACCCCGACATCTTCAATATCCTGCTGCAGGTGTTGGAGGAGGGCCGTCTGACCGATAGCCAGGGCAAGACGGTCGACTTCCGCAATACGGTGATCATCATGACGTCAAACGTGGGCGCCCGCGAGATCGCGCAGGATGCGAGCGTTGGCTTTGGCACCACCGGCGAGCAGGGCCTCACCTCGAGTGAGATCCGCGGCCGCGCGATGGGCGAGCTCAAGCGCCTGTTCCGCCCCGAGCTGCTCAACCGTATCGACGACATCGTGGTGTTCCAGAAGCTCTCGGGCGAGAACCTGACCAAGATTGCGCACCTGCTGGTGGACGATCTGCGCCAGCGCCTGATCGCAAACGGCATGAACATCAAGCTTACCGATGCGGCCTACGACAAGATTGTGGCGGAGGGTACCGACCTCACCAACGGCGCGCGTCCGCTGCGTCGTGCCATCCAAAAGCTCATCGAGGATCCGCTGTCCGAGGAACTGCTGGCTGGCGAGTGGGGCGAGGGCGATACCGTCCTGTGCGACGTGGCCGATGGCAAGTTTGTCTTTAGCCGCGGCACGGGCGAGATCCCGGCACCGCGTCCGGCGGGCACGCTTGGTGGCGATACCGCCCCGGCGGTACCGCACACCGGCAACGCCGCGCCCGTGAGCGGCGGCGTGACCTCGGGCCCCGGCGGCATGATGCAAGCCGGTTCCGGCGCGCTGTAGGGCGTGGCGACAATTTGATACGCGCAATCGAGGCGCTCCGGAAAGGGCGCCTCGATTTGTAGAGCTGCGGAAGTTGTGACCGTTACGTTATACGGTCCACCGTTAGCCGATGATGCGAGGGCGCTCGGCGTTTTCGACTGGTTTATGCACGCAAAGTCTGGGAATATACAAGGCGCATGTCTTATTGTCTAACCAGTTGCGCCAAGGAGGCACCATGGACTACAAGATTACTGGCTACGAACCCGCCCAACTGTTCCATTTCTTTGAGGAGATCAGCGCGATCCCCCGTGGGTCTGGCAACGAGAAGGGCATCAGCGATTTCCTGGTTGCGTTTGCCAAGGAGCGCGGCCTCGACGTGTACCAGGACGAGGTCTACAACGTCATCATTCGCAAGCCCGCATCTGCCGGTGCCGAGAATGCCCCGACCGTGATGTTGCAGGGCCATATCGACATGGTGTGCGACAAGTTGGGCTCCGTTGAGCACGACTTTACGACCGATGGTATCGACCTGGTCGTCAAGGATGGTGTCCTTACCGCCAACGGCACCACCCTGGGTGCCGACAACGGCATTGCCGTCGCGCTTATGCTTACCGTGCTCAACGATGATTCGATTGTCCATCCGGCCCTCGAGTGCGTATTCACCACCGACGAGGAGACTGGCCTGGTCGGCGCCGAGACGCTCGACAAGTCCCAGATTAGCGCCCGCACCATGATTAACCTTGACTCCGAGGAAGAGGGCGTTGCCACCGTCAGCTGCGCCGGCGGCGTCGTCGTTACCTACACGTGCCCGATCGCGCGCGAGCACAAGACCGGTAGCACCCTCACGCTCGACATCTCCGGCCTGCTGGGCGGTCACTCCGGCTCCGACATCAACCTGGAGCGCGGCAACGGCAACCTCATCATGGCCCGCATCATCGACCGCCTGATGGTCGCCGGCGAGCCCGCCATCGTCAGCTTTAACGGCGGCACTAAGGACAACGCCATCAACCGTGAGTGCAAGGCCGAGCTGGTTTACGCCGACCACGCTGCCGCCGAGGCCGCGGCCCAGATCGCAAAGGGCATCATCGCCGACGTCACTGCCGAGCTCGAGGTCTTCGACCCCGGCTTTACCTGCACCGTCGAGATTGCCGACGACGCCGAGGTCGAGGCCATGGACCAGAAGTCCGCGCTCGCCCTCATCCGCGCCCTGCGTCTTGCCCCTAACGGCGTGATTCGCCGCAACGTCGCCACCGACGGCTCCGTCGAGGTTTCCTCCAACATCGGTGTGGTTGCCACCTCTGACGACGAGGTCAAGATCATGCTGTCCCCGCGCTCTTCGATCACCTCGCTGCAGAACGAGTTCAAGGACCGCCTGCAGACGTTGGCCGATGTCCTGGGCTTCGACGCCAAGTTCGAGTTCGAGTATCCCGGCTGGAGCTATGCCGAGCATTCGCCGGTCCGCGACGTCTTTGTCGAGAGCTATCGCGAGCTCTTTGGCTCCGAGCTGCGCATCGAGTCCATTCACGCCGGCCTTGAGTGCGGCCTGTTTGCCGAGGCCCTGCACGGCCTGGACGCCATCGCCGTGGGCCCGACGCTCTCCGATGTCCACACCCCGGACGAGAGCATGGAGCTCGCTTCTGCCGAGCGCTTCTACGAGTTGCTCATCGACGTTCTCAAGCGTCTCGCTGCGTAAAGGTTGCGCTAGCAGCAGTCCGAGCCACGTGCTGGTGGATTGCAAATGACATTGCGTGAGGGGGCACCCGAGCTTTTGCGACGGGTGCCCCCTCTCTTCTTTTGGGAAATGGGAGATTACGGACACCTAGCCCATATCCGCCTTGATGAGGTCGAGGGTGCGCTGGCAGTTTTCGCAGACGGGGCCGAGCATATGCTCGCGCAGGTCCGCCATGCCGGGCAGGTCGGCGTATTCGTTTATGACCTCTTCCATACAAATGGGTACCTCGTAGGCGAGGTCCATCATGGTCGCAAAGCAAAACTTCTCGGATAGCCCGGCATCGGTGAGTGCCGTCTCCAGCGCGGGGTCGCCCATACCGTGGTATCGGCGGATAGCGCCTGGACCGATGCGCCCCACACGATTTTCGCCGCCAACGCTCATGGCAAGGCGCGCCCGGCGGCGCATGCGCTCATATGCCAAACCCGACGCGACATCGTACATGGGTGCGAGCGCCGCGTTTGTGCCTTTGCCAAGGATGA
Source organism: uncultured Collinsella sp. (assembly GCA_900550195.1). GTDB lineage: Bacteria > Actinomycetota > Coriobacteriia > Coriobacteriales > Coriobacteriaceae > Collinsella. The sequence continues at coordinate 9,616 of URRB01000017.1, read as the reverse complement.
TCGAGTAGTTTTTAGCGTGTGCGTCAGGCGCTCCGATAATGGCGTTATAGAACAACATATAGGTAAAAAGCACAAGATTCATGTGGTGGGGGACTGTGTTAATCAGTCGTTCTTGGATGTCTCGTGTAGTTGGTCCTCCGTCGGCGGTGTATTTCTGGCTTGGCAATACACCGAGCGCCTGGCAAAAGTCCTCCTGATGCAGCCTTTCGATATTTCCGCTGCTATTGACCATTCTGTCGTACCGTTCAACGACGAGCGCGGCTTCGTCTTCAAATGTGCAATAGGAGACGTTGGCAGTTGGAATGCCAACACGCCGAGCCGTTTTCATGCAGACGAATTCGTTTAAGGCCTGATGTTTGAACCCAACGACACCATTTTTGAAGATATGGGTAGTGGGGGATGACCCTAGACATTCGCACCATTGGCCATCATGCCAAGCTAGTGCAAATTTGCCTTGATTGCCGCCCAGGGACCAGCTTTCGTTGGAGCCCATCCATGTCTCTCTTTCGTCATCGCGAATTGCTTTGAGCTTGTGAGCGATTTGAGAATTGGTAAGCGGGCGGTATGCCGAGACCCTGCCGCGGGCGACGTCTAATTGATCGGCTCGACAAAACTGAACGGCCCCCGCGCAGTCTAGACCGATATGGCACAAGAGGGCGACGGGGTTGTTGGATGCAACATCATACTCGGTGGCAATAGCGCGACGCTGCTCTTGACTGTCGGGCAAAAGGCCAAATAGGAACGGGCGGACGATGCTATGGCCATACGTGCGATTGGAAAGCGGCATTGTTAGCGATAACGGTGCTCCGCGATAGGTTGGGGCGTATGCAAAGCTGCAGAGTCCATGCTCGTCTTGGCGGAGAGTGCCGGCGATTTCGCCACAAATGAGGGTCGCGAGCTCCATCTCTGCCATTTATTTCACAACCTTGCAGCCAAAGGAGAGGTTTGAAGTGCCGGAAAGGCCTTGCTCGGCTGCGATTTGGGCCAGCAAGGCACCATAGGAAGATGGCGTTCCTTGTCGAGTGGGTCGTCTGCCTGCGCTTGGCTTTGGCAGGGTATTCGAGTTCGCGATAGGGAGGTTCACTATCGTCGTCGGATGTTCGGAGGGCGATGCGATGGAGTCGTTATCGCTTTGCGCGAAGAGACCAATGCCGAGTGCGTTAAAGACGGTCAGCAACTTGTCGAGTCGAATGCCGGTGGCGTCTCCTAGCTCGAGCGATGCGAGCAGGCGTTCCGAAACACCGGCTTTTTTAGCGAGGGCGGCACGGGTGATCCCCTGCGCCTCGCGCGCCTGACGCACGTAGATGCCGGCTTGGCGCGGCGTGGTGATGGGAAGGGTATCCATGGCAATCTCCTAACGTGCAGACTTTTGCATCCTAGTATGACATGCAAAAGTCTGCATGAAAAGGCCTCATGCAAAACTCTGCATGAGGCCTCATACGGACGTTTAGTTTTGAAGGGTGTTTTACAGCACCAAAATCCCCAGGTGCTCCAGCAAAATCTTGAGGCCGATGAGGATGAGCACGACGCCGCCCACGATGGTGGCGGGTTTTTCGTAGCGCTCGCCAAAGGTGTGGCCGATCGCTACGCCGGCGACGGAGAAGATAAACGTTGTGACTCCGATAAGCGATACAGCGGGAACGATGTCAACCGAGAGCGCAGCAAATGAGATGCCCACGGCCAGGGCGTCGATTGAGGTGGCGATAGCCAGAATCAGGTACTCACCCAGGTCAATCTTTTCGGCATCCTTGCCGTCGCTCTCGTCCTCATCCTCGTCTTCGGTAAAGGCCTCCCACAGCATTTTGCCGCCGATAAAGGCCAAAAGGATAAAGGCGATCCAATGGTCGATGGGTCCGATGATGCTCATGAATTGACTGCCGAGCGCCCATCCGATTACGGGCATGCCGGCCTGGAAGCCGCCAAAGAACAGGCCGAGCACTACGGCGACCTTAAGGTTGATCTTCTTCATGCCAAGGCCCTTGCAGATGGATACGGCAAAGGCGTCCATCGAAAGGCCGATAGCGAGCAATACGAGCTCTGCGAGTCCCATAGTCTGGCTCCCTTTCTGCGGGCGGGCCCGCGTGTACCTCTTGGGGGAGTAACAAAAAAGACCCGTGGCGTACGCGTTGTGCGCACAGCCACGAGTCTCGTTCATTAAGGCAAGCCAGACCGCATCGGCCAGTATGTTGACTTGCCGCGCCACCGGAGGCGAACCCGGTCACGCGACTACTCCCTCATTTATGCGAATCCCGATGCTACCACATAAGCAGCTCATTTGGATTGGGGCTCTCAGCTGTGTTCGCTCATTCTGTAAGCATCGGATTTTGCGGGCGTCACAGGGGCAAACCGTGAGAAACTTATTGACGTTTATGGAGCGTATACGATGGGAGCGATGCCTTGGATAAGAACGAGCTGCAAAAGCGTATGGAACAGGCCATTCGCCTGACGGCACCTGGCCAGCCGATCCGCACCGCCCTCGACATGATCATTGCCGGTCACCTGGGTGCCCTTATCTGCGTCGGCGACACCGAAAACGTGCTCGCTGCCGGTAACGACGGCTTCCCGCTCAACATTTCGTTTACCTCGAACCGCCTGTTCGAGCTTTCCAAGATGGACGGTGCCATCGTTATCGATGGCGACCTCACCCAGATCCTGCGCGCCAACTTCCACCTCAATCCCGATCCCTCGCTTGCCACGAGTGAGACGGGCATGCGTCACCGCACCGCCGCTCGCATGTCGGTGCTCACCGACGCCATCGTGATCTCGGTTTCGGCTCGTCGTGCCGTCGTCAACGTGTACGTCCACGGTAAGAGCTACGAGATTCAGCCTGTCACCACCATCATGAGCTCGGTCAACCAGCTCGTTGCCACGCTCCAGACCACCCGTCAGTCGCTCGATCGCTCCCTGCTGCGCCTGACGGCCCTCGAGCTCGACGACTACGTTACGCTCGCCGACATTACCGGTATTTTCTCGAGCTTCGAGATCATGCAACAGGCAAAGACCGAGCTTAAGGATTGCATCGTCAAGCTGGGTAACCAGGGCAAGCTCGTGCAGATGCAGCTCGAGCAGCTCGCGGGCTCCAGCATGGATACCGAATACGACTTGATGATCCGCGACTACGCAAGCGATTCCTCCGAGGCAAACGCCGAGAAGATTCGCGCCGAGCTGAGCCGCATGACGCCTAAGGACCTGTCCGACCCGCAGCACGTGGCGGCAGTTCTGGGCTATGACGACCTGGACGAGGACTCCGTCATGACGCCGCTGGGCCTGCGCACGCTTTCGCGCGTGTCCGTCGTGCGCGACGGCGTGGCCGAGAAGATCGTCGACGAGTACGGCTCGCTGCAGGAGCTCATGGATGACATCAGCGAGGATCCGGAGCGCCTGGGCGACTTTGGCGTCAACAACCCTGCCATTCTTGCGGACTCCCTGTACCGCATGAAGGGCACCAAACAAGGGAACGCATAATGGCGCCCGTATGCGCCGTGGTCGTTGCCGGTGGCAGCGGCCAGCGCTTTGGTAACCCCGGTGGCAAGCAGCTCGTCAATGTAGCGGGCCGTCCGCTTATGAGCTGGTCCATCCGCGCGTTTGACCGTAGCGATAAGGTCGGCCACATCGTGGTGGTTTGCCCTGCCGAGCGCCGTGCCGAGATGCGCCGCCTGGCCATCGACCCGTTTGACTATGACACGCCCATCAGCTTTGCCGATGCCGGCGATACCCGTCAGGATTCCACCCGTGCCGGCGTGCATGCGGTTCCGGCGGGCTTTGAATACGTCGCCATTCACGACGGCGCTCGTCCGCTCATTACCACCGAGGCCATCGATCACGCTATCGACGTGCTGGTGAGTGACCGCGCCCTTGATGGTGTCGTGTGCGGTCAGCCCGCGATCGACACGCTCAAGATCGTCGACGGCGATAATATCGTCGAGACGCCGCCGCGTGAGCTCTATTGGGCCGCGCAGACGCCGCAGATCTTTAGCGTCGATGCTATGAAGCGCGCCCACGCTGCAGCCATTGCCGAGGGCTTTATCGGCACCGATGATTCGTCGCTGGTCGAGCGCATGGGCGGGCGCGTCCGCTGCGTCCAGAGCCCGCGCGATAACCTTAAGGTGACGGTGCCCGAGGACTTGCGTCCCGTAACCGCGATTCTGCTTGGCCGCATGGCCGAGGGAGAGGACCTTCCCCATGTTCAGTAACCTGCGCATTGGCCATGGCTACGACGTCCACCGTCTGGTGGAGGGGCGTCGATGTATCATCGGCGGTGTCGACATTCCCTACGAGCGCGGCCTGCTGGGCCACTCGGATGCCGATGTGCTCGCGCACGCCTTGGCCGACGCCATTCTGGGCGCCTGCCGCGGGGGAGACATCGGCAAGCTATTCCCCGACACCGATCCCACCTACGAGGGTGCCGATTCGATGGTGCTGCTTGCCCGCGTGATGGACTATGCGCGCGAGCTGGGCTTCGAGTTTGTCGATGCCGATTGCACCATTGCCTGCCAGCAACCCAAGATCACCCCGCACCGCGATGCCATACGCGCCAACCTTGCCCATGCCCTGGGCGTTGACGTCGAAAACGTGGGCGTCGCCGCCACTACGACCGAAAAGCTCGGTTGGGAAGGCCAGGGCGAGGGAATCGGCGCCTGGGCCGTCTGCCTGCTACAGAAAACCGTTAAGGAGTAACGAATGCGTATCTACAACAGCGCTACCCATAAAAAGGAAGAGTTCCAGCCCATCGAGTCCGGCAAGGTCCGCATGTACGTGTGCGGCCCCACGGTCTACGACAACATCCACATCGGCAACGCCCGCACGTTCATCAGCTTTGACGTGATTCGCCGCTGGCTCATCGCGAGCGGCTACGAGGTCACGTTCGCCCAGAACCTCACCGATGTCGACGACAAGATCATCAAGCGCGCCAACGAGCAGGGCCGTACGGCCGCCGAGGTCGCGACGGAGTTCTCCGACAAGTTCATCGGCGTCATGCGCGCCGCCAACGTGCTCGATCCCGATGTGCGCCCCCGCGCCACCAAGGAGATCGGCCCCATGATCGCCATGATCAAGACGCTTATCGAGCAGGGCCACGCTTACGCAGCCGATAACGGCGATGTGTACTTTGCCGTGCGCAGCGATCCCAACTATGGTCAGGTCTCGGGCCGCAACATCGACGACCTTATGGTTGGCGCACGCATTGAGGAGAACGAGGACAAGAACGACCCGCTCGACTTTGCCCTGTGGAAGGCCGCCAAGCCCGGCGAGCCCAGCTGGCCGAGCCCCTGGGGCGAGGGCCGTCCCGGTTGGCACACCGAGTGCGCCGCCATGGTGCATCGCTACCTGGGCACTCCGATCGACATCCACGGCGGCGGCTCCGACCTTGCCTTCCCGCATCACGAGAACGAGTGCGCTCAGGCCACCTGCGCCTGGCACCAGGGCTTCTCCAACACCTGGATGCACACGGGCATGCTGCTGGTAGACGGCGAGAAGATGTCCAAGTCGCTCGGCAACTTCTTTACGCTGGCCGAGGTCCTCGAGCAGCACTCCGCTGCCGCCCTGCGCCTGCTGATGCTGCAGACGAGCTATCGCTCGCCGCTCGACTTTTCTTGGGAGCGCCTGGAGGGTGCCGAGAACTCGCTCACGCGTATCGCCGGTACGGTCGAGAACCTGCGCTGGGCCGCGAACCATGCGACGGCCGATGCCGATGAGGCAGCATCCGAGGCGTTTGCCGCCAAGGCCGCCGAGACCCGTGCCACCTTTAAGGAGTGCATGGACGACGACTTTAACACCGCCGGTGCCATGGGTGCTGTCTTTGGCTTTGTGACCGAGTGCAACCAGTACCTGGAGCAGGCGGGCGATGCTGCCGACAAGGCCGCAGTCCTGGCTGCCGCCGATACGCTGGCCGAGCTGCTCGATACGTTTGGCGTTGAGCTTCCCGAGCCCAAGGTCGAGTTGCCGCTGGGCCTGCTGGGCGTTGCCGCCGGTTTGGTTGCCTACACGGGCGACGACGTGGACGAGGCCGCTGCCAAGATTCTCGAGGCCCGTGCCGAGGCCCGTGCCGCCAAGAACTGGGATCTGGCCGACGCCATCCGCGACCAGCTAAAGGACCTCGGGTTGACGATTGAAGATACGGCCGCGGGCACCCGTATTAAGACTCTCTAATCCCTTCGGGTTTCCCAAGCGCCCGACCTTGCCGTTCAAACCGTCGCTCGCGTACTCAAGTACGCGTCGCTCCTCTTTCACGGCAATCTCGGGCACTTGGAAAACCCGTACCGACCGCCCGAATTAATATTCATGGGCGGTCGTTTATTTTGTTTCGTTTGATAGTTGTATTTAGGAGGTCGCTTTATGGCCGACAATCGCAAGCGTGCACCGCGCGGAGGCAAGCAGGCTGCTTCTGGCTCGCGTCCGATTCGCCGTAACGACCGCGCTGCCGCTTCCAAGGGGCAGCGCGAGCGCACCCAAGCAGCGCGTCCGCAGCGCGAGCGTGGCCGCGACAACGTTCAGGCTCCCAAGGGCGAGTTTATCGAAGGCCGTCGTGCTGCCGCCGAGGCGCTACGCACCGGTTTTCCCATCAAGTGCGCGCTCATCGCCGAGGGCGGGGAGCGCGATGCCGCCTTGTCGCGCCTGATCGATGACCTCAATGCCGCGGGTGTCCGCATTAAGTACGTGCCGCGTGCACAGCTCGATGCGCTGTCGAGCCATGGCGCTCACCAGGGCATCGCACTCGAGGTAGGCAACTTCCCCTATGCCGATGTTGCCGATATTCTCGACCGCGCGGGCGACGGTCCGGCGCTTGTCGTGGTGCTCGACCACGTGACCGACGACGGTAACTTTGGCGCCATCGTGCGCTCCGCCGAGGTCGTGGGCGCGGCGGGCGTCATCATTGCCAACAAGCGTGCCGCCGGTGTGACCGTGGGCAGCTACAAGACTTCTGCCGGCGCCGTCATGCATCTGCCCATCGCGCAGGTTCCCAATATCGCTCGTGCGCTTGACGATCTTAAGGCTGCTGGCTTTTGGGTGGGCGGTGCCTCCGAGCATGCCGAGGGCAGTTGCTGGGATGCTCCCTTCGAGGGCCGCATTGCGCTCGTCATGGGCTCTGAGGGCGACGGCATCTCGCGCCTGGTGCTCGAGAAATGCGACTTTTTGACCAAGCTTCCCCAGCGCGGCATGACCGAGAGCCTTAATGTTGCCCAGGCAACGACGGCGCTATGCTTTGAGTGGCTACGTCGCAACGCCGGCGAGCTCATGGGGGAGGAGTAGCGCATGTCCAAGAAGAACCGCGCCAAGTCTAAGGCCAAGCGCTTTGGTGAAGGCTCGGCCAAGCCGATTGTCTCGGCCGCGACCTACGGCGTGGGCGGCAATGCGTTTGCACAGGCTATCGCCGACCCAGTCTCGACGGTGCACTCCAACAAGCCTGAGCTGCTGGTGGTCGACGGTTACAACGTGATTCACTGCACGCCGCGCTACGAAAAGCTCGTGTACGACCATTCCGACGATCCGTATTCCAGCGACGTCCACGATATGGCGCGCACCGCCCTCATCAACGACGTCGCCGCCTTTGCCCAGGGCCGCTACGAGGCCGTGATCGTGTTCGACGGCGCGGGCAATATTTCCAGCGAGCGCCCCAACCTGCCGGCCCGCGGCGTGCGCATCGAGTTTTCGCCGACGGGCGTCTCTGCCGATACCGTGGTGCAGAAGCTCTGCATCGAGGCACGTGAGGAGGGCCGCGCGTGCTCCGTGGTATCGAGTGACGGCACAATCCAGGCCGTCGTCATGGGCAAGGGCGTTACGCGCATCTCGAGCCGTATGCTGGTGGACGAGATCAAACAGATCGATAACGACGTTCACGAGGCAGAGGAAGCTCCGCAGATCAAGATGACTCTGGGCAGTCGCCTGAGCCCCGATGCCCTGGCCAAGCTCAAGGCCCTGCGCGGGAGGTAGGGAAGTTGGCGGGGCAATGCTGCCTCGCTAACTCCATTCAGCGATGTCGATCATTCTTTCGAGGCGCCACGTTAGCGCCTCTTTTAGATATGGCAGCCTTGCCGTGAGCGCGTCGTTTCTGGAAAGAATCTCGATTGCCTCGTCAACGAAGCCTTCGAGTTTGTCGCAGTCAAACCAGCCCATGTCCTCGACGAGCAACATTTGTTTGGCGGGGCTTGAATGAAATTGTGCGCTGGTAAAACTGTGCTCTCCCGCCCTAAGCTCCTCTAGTGATATGTTGCACCAGAGCGATGAGCCCGAATCGAAGATGGGGGCAGGTCTGCAAGCTTGCGTGTTTACGTTTCGCACGAGGCCGAAGTTGCGCCAATGACGATCGTAGTTGGCAATGATGTCGTCACATACGATCATGCGGTCAAGGGCATCCTTGACGCCTGTCACCCCGAGCTCCTCGCAGTTTGCTACATATCGCTCGTAGTCGGTTAGCCGTTCATCTGCGTTTGCGTGCTGGTTTACATAGAACGCAGGGACATACTCTTCTTCATCAGTTAAGAAGACATCGCATGTGCTCAGGGCGGAAGTGCCCGTGCCCTCGAGCGAGTAAGGCACATAATCGCAGGCGTTTAGGATGCGACGGTGGAGCGCGGTCGCCACCAGCTCGTTATAAGGTTCCTGGTCCAGGTGCGCTCCTGCCTTATGCAGAATTCGACGTTCGCCCTCGCACGTCCAGTACTTTTGAAGATTGCCGTCCGAGGTGTTATCGGGCTTTGCGGCAGCCGCTTTTCCCTCTGGGGCAAAGGGTGCAATGGACAGCGAGACGTCATCAAAGGCGTTATTGAAGAAGTTGATATCCTCCCAGGTGAGACCGGAACCTTGGGGCCTAATCCAATACTGGTCGGATAAGGAGAGGCCGAGATTTCGCTGGACGAGTTCATCGGGAACATCGACTGCGGCTTCTGCAAGCAGGGAGGCTAGCCCAATGCGTGCGAGCGGGATACCGCGGCCGCGCCACCAGATGCGGAAGGAGTCTAGCGATATGGGGCTATTAGGGCCAAATACTCCAATAGGGGCGTGGGCGTAATCGATGTCGGCACCGATGTGGGTAAAGTCTTTTCGCGATGTACTGTAGACCAGCTGAGCGACTTCGTGCGTGCGATTCATGAGGGTGAACGCGATCTCGCTCTTACCGTGGCCGCGGCGGGGACGTCCCCCCGTTTTGGTCACGGAGCGGAGTCGCGTGTCGACGCTGTCTTTGTCGATGAGCCATACACCAGAAGCCTTGCGGGCCTCAAGTGCTCCGTTTTTTATGAGCTCCTGCACCCTGCGCGGAGTGATGCCGAGCAGCTCGGCGGCTTCTTTGGTAGTAAGCATCGCGAAACCCTTCGCCAGAACGAATAGTTTTATATATAGCAATTGTAATTAAAACTATTCGTTCTGGCGAATGGTTTTAAGATTGAGGGCGCACTGACAGAAATGAACGGGCCTGGTACGCGTTGTTGCTGGATTTTGCATATTTGTATAACGCCGTGCGGCCTGTTGCGCCCCGTCCGCAATTCCTTTATTCTTAACTCGCTTCGCGTGAAAGCGCCAAGTGTGCCAGTGTGGCGCAACGGTAGCGCAACTGATTTGTAATCAGTGGGTTGCAGGTTCGATTCCTGTCACTGGCTCCATGAGAGTTTCGGGCTCTGTT
>URRB01000016.1 GCA_900550195.1 uncultured Collinsella sp. | reverse complement strand
AGGGGGCGGCGGAGACCCAGGCGACCCTGCCCGCCAGCGCCGCGCCGAGTGGTTCGAGGGTGGCGCCGCAGTGCGGGCACGCCCTCGGCTCCGGCTCGTCGAAGGAGAGCCCGGCCGCCCGGGCCTGCTCCAGGGTGATGAGTCCCGCTCGGCCCATCGGGCGCCCCTTCCTTATCTTCTGAAGTCCTTGTTGTCCCTTTTGCTTATTGGGTGGCATATCGTCAGGGGTTTCCCTGTCATCTCGTCAGGGGTTCGGGCTGCGAACCCTGACGGTTCGTCACCCTTGTTCTCGGCGAGCCCTGTCATTTCGTCACCCTTTCGCGCCGGGAACCCTGACGAACCGTCAGGGGTTGCCAGCGCTCCGGGCGGCAGCCTCTCGCGCACGATGCGGTACCGCTTGGTGGCGTGCCCGCGTGCCGGGGCGTGCATGCCGCACTCTTCGATGAGGCCCCGGTCGAGCAGGTCGCGGATGGCGCGGTGGGCGCTGCGCTCCTGCACGTTGAGGAAGCGGGCCAGGTTGCCCTTGCTCTCGAAGTAGTCGCACCCGCCGTCGCAGAAGCCGAAGATGCGCGCGTAGACGAGCAGGGGAAGGCCGGAGAGGCCCAGGTCCGCCATCATGAAGTGCCGTACCGCCGTGAACTCGCGCGGGGAGGGGCCGTCGCGCCCCCTCGGGCCTGCGGCCGCCATCGGCGCTAGCCCCTTCTGGGCGAGCCGACGACGCTGTTTCGCTCGACCCATGCGACGAGCTCGTCGTGCAGCACGATGCCGTCGCGCGTCTTGCCGCCGATGTAGCGGATTGGGAACGGGTCGTCGGGGTCCTTGGCGAGCCGGTACATTGCGTCGCGGCTTATGCGCAGCATCGCGCACGCCTCGTCGGCGCCGAATATCGCGTTGGTCGATGCGATGAGCCTCACCTGGCTCCTGCTAATGCTCTTGGTCATGGTCGTCCTCGAGCTCCTTTCGTCTCGAGGCTCCCTCGCGTGCCCGGCCGCGGGCGGCTCCGGGGCGGTCGCCGCCGTCATTTCCTGCCGCTCCTCGACTCGATGTAGGCGTCCACTGACGCCCTCGAAACCAGGAGCTTCCTTCCGAGCCTGTACGAGTCGATCTCCCCCGACCAGATGAGGTCGTACGCCTTGTTTCGGCTCGCCCTCATGTACTGCTGCATCTCGATCACCGTCATCCATTCGTCGCGGCCCTGGTTGTTCTCGGGCGCGGCGCATTCGGCTGTGCGTGCCATGGTTCCTCCAATCTTCCCGTGCGGCACCGTGCGGGCACACCGCGCGGCACAGTGTCCCTTTTCGTCTGCGCGACGATTGAACCGCCTGCTGGCGCATCGCGCGCATGACGGGAACGGAGACGGGTCGAGGTGGGTCGAGCTGGTCGGGCCTCCACGAAACGGCCATGAGCCGCGTGCCTTAGCTCTCAGCTAAGTCCCTGAAAAGTAAAAGGCGCCCATGCGGGCGCCTGCCTAGGAGCGATGTTCGTTCGGTTGTGGTTGGAATGCTTCTCTTCCGCGGTGCTGTCGTCCGGGGTCCGGCATCTGTCGTTCGCCTCTTCTGTCGTGTTTGATGTTGTGTGTTATGCGAGCGACCTTGCGCGGGCCTGCCGGCCCGTTGCCCCAGGTGCACCCGGGTAAATGGTACCCATCCGTTGGAACATGGACATCGCGGGAGGGCTGTTTGGGCAAGCTAGGATGGATGAGCGGCGGGGTTCTAAATGCAATAATTCGAGCTAAAGGGCCTTGTACTCTCTTTTGTAAAACGCGAGGGTGCAATAAACTCGACGATCCCCCTGAACCTTTTCTGAACGAATCAGCTCTTAGGCGGTATGACGCGACACGCATCGGTAGTGCTCGGACTGGGTTAGTCATCGAGTGGGTATAGAACATACGTTCTGTATAACGTTATAGCACCAGGTGGCAGGCGTAGTTTCAATCGAAGCTACGCCTGCTGCTATATATGGGTTGATGGTGGTATCAATGACCGCGATGCTTCTGTTTGCGCTTCAGTTTTCGCTGCTCGAAGCGCGCCTCCGCCTCATCCGCACGACGCTGGCTTCTTGCTTGAGCCGATTCCCGCTTCATCGTCTCCCGCTGATTCGCGAGCGCCTGCTGCGCCTTGGTGCTCATCGCCGGCTGCTTGAGGGCTTTCGCCGCCTCGCGGGCGCGTCTCTTGGGGTTCTTCGCGGGCTCGCTCGCCTCGGACGGATCGTCACCGAAGAACGCGAGCTTCGCCCATTTGCTTGTAACGAATCGCAGGATCTCCTCATCGGACGGTTCTGCGCCGAAGACGATGCGGGCGACGCCGTACCTGCCGTCCTCGACATGCTCCGCCAGCCCGACCCAGAATTGGCCGTCGTGATATACGGTCAGGGTGGACGACACGCTGATCTGCATGGCTGGTTCCTCCTTTATGTAGATGACCATGCAGAGAAGGGACAACCAAGGAGGCAGGTTACTGATGCGGACTCCCGCACGCCCACGACTACCCGACGGGGACTGTGTTTTCATCTCTGGTGCCCGCATTGTAGCACGCGCGGATTCACGATGTTGATTGCCGGCGCCTAGACGGAGATGAAGGCGGTTCGATCTAGGTCAAGCCGGTCGCTCGTTCATGAAGCGGCCGATTCCCTGAAAATAAAAGGCGCCCACGAGGACACCTACAGGCTATCTTCGAACTACTTGGTTGGGGCAGACGGAGGAAAAAAATAGGGCAGAATCGCTCTCACGATCCCGCCCCGCAAACCCGAGGGTTTCTAACTGGCTCCATTATTCCGGGCTTCTCAGTTCTGTCATTGACCCAGGTATCATCCGTCTCCTATAGCGAGTGAATATAAAAATAGGGCAGAGTCGCTTGCGCAAGTCCGCCCCTAAAACCGTGAAGGTTTTGCTATCTGCAGGCTATTCTACCAACCCGAGCGATTCTGTCAACCTGCGAAGGAACTCGAGCGCGGAGCGAGCTGCGGCGTCGGGCCCCTTGTCGGGCAGCGCCTCGGTTTCGCCGTCGGCCCTGGCGAACATCTCGGCGAGCTCGGATGCGGCGCGCGAGCGCGAGGAGCCCTCGGGTACCAAGCCGGAGTGCGCCACGAGCACGGTCGCGACCTCCTGCATGGCCGTATTCCCCATCCACTTCCTCCTGGTCGCCTTGGGAATCCCCACGGCGGCGACCCTTCGGGAGACGCCGCTGGACGCCGAGCCCCGGGCGGCGCCCCTCTCGGCGAAGCAGTTGATCAGGCACGAGCCGTGCGCGGCGCAGTTGCGGACGGACTTCACGCGCTTGAGGTCGTAGTGGGAGGCCTCGAGGCGCCTGTCGCCCCATCGCCTGGCGCAGAAGCGCACGAAGTCGATGAGGGTGCCGAACGAGGTGAGCTCAAGGAAGGCCCAGGCAGGCATGTCGCCGGAGTACTTCGCGTAGAGGCTCGAGCTGTAGGGGCTGCGGCCGCTCATCTTGAGCTCGCGCAGGCGGTACTCCCTGTTTGCAGTGGTAAGCGATGCCATGTAGTCGGCCACGATGGCGTAGCCGTCCTCTCCACGGTCCTCCATCTCGCGAAGCAGTGTCACCTTCTGGAAATGCTCGATGTCGAGCGTCATGCCGAGCAGGGCGTGGCGCAGTTCCTGGTCGAGCGCCGCGAGCAGGCGCAGCTGGCCGAAGTCGAGGTCTACGTAGCGGCCGTCGCGCGGGCCTCCCTCGTATTTCGAGAAGAGTTTGCGGTAGGATGCGAGCTTGAAGAAGTTGCACTTGTCGCGCAGGTAGTCCGCGGCCTCTTCCTCGGAACACAGTTCGAAGGCTACGCCCTTCTGCTTGAGGTGCTCTATCTGCTGCTCGATCGTGAGGATCGGCTTCCTATCGTGGGGTTCGGCCATGCTCGGTCTCCTGTCATAAAAAGCATTGCCTATTTTACCAGCATGTTCTCGACATTCGATGGAGGCCTCATCGTCGACTCATGGGCAAGCCGCCTGATACGACTCCCTTTCCCTGTCAGCAGCGCAGTCGCCTGACCTGCGGCTTTGGAATCGCGTTGGAAGCCGCCCGCGACCAATCATTTGCAGTTGTTGCGAGTGGCTTGCGCGTGATGCTGCGGTTGAGTTTCAGAAACGGGCGATTCCGCCCAATCGGGTACCCGAATCACGGCCGGAAGCTCCTTTGGGACAAAAACAAAAACTCAATGCCCTGAGTTTGAAAAAAAGTTTTTGAGGTTGTCCCAACTTTTGTCCACGAAGCCGACGAAACGCGACATCGCGTCATTCGGCGGCACGCGTTCCGTGTCGATGCCGAAAACTGGGTGCAACTGGAATGACGGGACGACAGAACCGAAGCCATCGAGTGGGAATAGAACAGACGTTCGATTCTATGCTATAGTGTTTGCCAATGGGCGCGGCATCTTCCGAATCCGCGCCCATTGCTATACGGGCCTTACGATGACGAGCGGACGATCATAGGCGCCATGCGTGCATTTGCGGCGGAACGGGGATATGCGCCCGACTTCTCCGAATCCCGCCTCTGTCACGAGATTTACCTCTCCGACCCGCGCAAGTACGCGCCGGAGAAGCTCAAGGCCGTGATTCGCCATCCCATCAAGCCGATTTAGCGAAACGAGCGCCGCCGTGCGGTCCGGCTTTTGGGGTTTATCAATTGGTAGTCCGCGTCGATCGAGCAAGCTGCCCTGCCTCCCGGCAGGTGCGTAATCCCCTTGGTCGATCCGTCTCGAGGTGCGCTCTTTGCTCATCTTGTGGCGTGGAGTTACGATACTCCTAAAAGTGTAACCAGATTCGAGTTTTAGGAGCAGCTTTTGAAGGGTGGCAGACTCAGGAACCGCGATAGATACCTCGAGGAGGCGATGCTCTTCCGTGACGCCGACCTCATCAAGGTGATCACGGGCGTGCGCAGGTGCGGCAAGTCGAGCCTTCTCGATCTAATTAGGATGGCCATCGAGTCTGAAGGAGTCGCTGGCCGCGGCTTTGTGAGCGTCAACCTGGAAAGCAAGGGTACGGGCATCAAGACGGAGGACCAGCTTTATGATTACGTTCGCGGGCGCCTGTCGGACAAGGGTCGCACCTACGTTTTCATAGACGAGCCCCAGAGAATCGATGGCTGGCAGGATGCGGTCAACGCAATGAGGGTCGACTTCGATTGCGACATCTACCTCACGGGCTCGAATGCGTATCTTCTCTCGAGCGAGCTGGCCACCTATCTCTCCGGGCGCTACGTAGAGGTAAAGATGCTGCCCCTGTCCTTCTCCGAGTTCGCCGACTTCTGCGGAATCGAGTTCGTATCGGGAACTTCGGTGGCTCTCGCTCCCGAGGGGGATCCCGTTCTCTTCGACGACATGCTTACTCGTTACCTTGAGTACGGGGGCATGCCAGCCATCGCATCCCTCTCGACGACCCAGGCGCAGCACTCGGCGTACATGTCCGGCGTCTACGAAGCCATCGCCGTGCGTGATATTGTCAACCGTGAGCGCGGGAAGGGCAAAAGTGCGGTGACTGACCCTTCCCTGCTGCGCCATGTGGCCGAATTCCTGGCGGACAACATCGGCAACGAGTGCTCGTCGAGTCGAATCGCCGGCGCGTTAACTTCTGCGGGGCCGAAGACCACGAACAAGACCGTTTCCTCGTATGTGGGTGCGCTTGAGGAGGCCTTCCTGTTCTATCGTGCCACGCGTTACGATTTGCACGGCAAGGCGCTCCTCAAGACGAACCCAAAGGAGTACATCGCCGACACCGGCTTCAGGACCTGGATGGCCGGCTATAGGGTCACGGATACTGGCCGCCTGTTCGAGAACGCCGTGTATCTCCAGCTGCTCTACGAAGGATGGAGCGTGCATGTGGGCAAGCTCTATGGCAAGGAAGTCGACTTCGTTGCGACGAAGGACGGGCGCGTGCTCTACGTGCAGGCGACTGACGAGATGTTCGCAAGTGAGACCAGGGAGCGAGAGATCGCCCCTCTGAAGTCGATACGAGACAACCACGAGAAGATCGTGGTCGTGAGGCAGGGTTCCTACGACACGGATATCGACGGCATCCGCATCGTGAGCGCGAGGGACTTTTTCCTCTAGGGCCATGCGATTCATCGCGAGGCAGTTAGGTCAAGTGAGAAACATGCCTGACATCGGTTTGCTGACGATCTAAAACAGTAAGGAGAAGCTTGGACAATCGCAAAATCGAGCAGAACGCGGTCAATGCTGTCAAGCAGGCTTTCGGCGATGTCGCTTGCGTCTATGCGTATATAGATGAGAACGACAAGACCGAATGCACCGACGGGCACCTGCAAGTCTACTCGTCTTCTTCCTTCACGATTGAGACCGTTGAAGGCCAGTTGCCGCTTCAGGTCAAGGGGACCACTTCGAAAAGAAAATCGGACCGACCTAAGCGGCAAGTTCGAGTTTTAGACCTCAAGCACTATCTCAACATTGCTGGAGGCTGCATCTATTTTTACGTCTACTGTGGGAGCGAGGCTCGTTCAGCGGAGGTTTTCTACAGACTTTTGCTTCCCTATGACCTAAAGAAGATTCTGGCCGATATTCCGGAGCAACAAGAGCGCATCTCTTTGCGTTTCGACCGGCTTCCATCAGACGCGGCGGAATTGACGCGGCTTGTCAGAAGGGCGGTCAAGGACAGAGCAAAGCAGCGAGCAGTCGCTGGCATCGCCCCCAAGACAATCGAGGAATTTAAGGACGCCGGCCTTTGCTTTGATGAGTGCGAGTTTGGAATCGAGCTGCTCGAGGGCGAGTCGCCCGCAAGCTTGGCTCCATACAGGAACGGGCTGTATATCTACGGGAAGAGCCCCTGGGGAGAGCTGTATCCCTTGAATAAGCTTGAAAACATAGTTGGCGTCGCGATTGGATCTCGGCATGACGTCAGCTCTGGTGATGTTTCCCTAAATGCGGTGGTCATGGCCGGAGAAAATGAGAATGGCGAGCACGTTTTCTTCAGGGGTTTCGACATATGCCTCTCCACCAACACAATCACCCTCAGCGAGACCGGAACTCTTGTCGAGCGCATGGAAGAGTTGGCCCTCATGCGCGCATTGATGCAAACCGGTACGCTTTCCATAGACGGAAGCGGCTTTGCTCGCGGGTGCAAGTTGAGCGGAGGCGACCTCGACGCCCTTGAGAGTCGATTGCAGTCGCTGGAGATTATCAAGCGGGTTGTCGACGCTCTTCATTACAAGCCAGAGCTCGACATCAGTGCGTTGACCACTCAGGATTTAAGAAACATCGAGACAATTTACAAGGGATTGGTTGAGAACGCACCCCTCCACTACAAGGATCGACAAAACGGATTCGGATATATCAATCTGGGGAACCATCCGATTAAGCTCGTGTTTTACCAAGTATCTGAAGATATGTACCGAATGGTCGATGGGCTTCGACTGGATGACCTGACGGTCTCGGTGTTCTTCCGGGGCGAGGGGGATGCCCCCGTAGTCGTCGCGCCTCTGTTCGTCCAAACGATGCAGGACTATATGAGGCTTGCCAATATCGATGCCGAGGTGTTTGCCGCTACGTTGAAGCAGTATCCAGTCACCGAAGTTAGCTCTGCCTACGTCAACGACAAGATGCTTGAAATGCTATCAGCCTACGATCAAGATGCGTGCTGTCAGGAAGAGTTGCTGAAATGCTGCGAGATGACCGTAGACGCCCTGGAAGCTTTTGCGGATCGAGAGGCAACCCTGATAAATCGATATCAAATTGCCGCTCGAAAGCGAGATCTTACTAGCGAGGAGAAATCTGAGTTAATGGCAATCCAGCTGAATTCAGATAGTGCGCTGTCGAAAGCATGCGCAGCAGCCTTGCGCGGAGACTCGGACATGGCCTCTGCGCTCAGAGCGTCACTTGACGAAGAGGCACGAACGACGCTCGGCTCATGGCCGATCGGCCGTTTCTTCGCATAAGACCGCATAGACTTTTTGAGGCATCGAAATGAAGCTACTCGTCGAATCGATTAGAAATGCGGTTGAGAAAGACTGCCTTATCCATGCCCTTATGTCTTCCCTTACCATTCCCGACGCCATGGGGCAGCTTCTTTATCCCAATCTCGTCCTTCATAACGGGAAGAGAGCGGCGGGGCGGCAGTATGTGAAGTGGTTTGATGACTGGGCGGCAAACGACTTCCTGTTTTCGGGAGACCCCTCGAACGAAGGTGAAACGATTCCAGGTCAAATCTTTAATGGGAAGATGTGCTGGAAGCTCCGGTGCTCCCTGTTGCATTCAGGCGACTACGATGTGTCGGTCGATGCTCCCGAGAAAGACGAGAGCTTCGACTATGACTACAAGTTCGAGCTTGTCCTCCACGGGTGCAACGCCCTCTGCTCTTCCTGGCCGTCGCCCAAGAGCGGGATGCGTGCGACTAAGAGCGTGACGTTCCGCGTTGATGCGGCGTCGCTCGCGAGCTCGCTGTGCAACGCCGCGGAGGCCTGTCTTAAAGAAACGGGCGAAACGGTCAGTTACCCCAATCTGGAGTTATTCGACGTGGCTGCATGGGCGGATAGATTCAATGCTCGCTGAGCCATCTCGTCAAACTCCTTGTGTGCTAAACGTTGGTGTTGGCGCCCCGGAAAAGGGGTGTGGCCAGCGCCTAGAATCTTCAGCACCACGCTGAGACGATAGGAGATGACCACATGGACACTATGGCGCACGAGGCGCCCGCGACGCCGTTGCTTGCGTTTCGCTATCGCTGCTCGAAGCGTGTCGCTTGGGGCCCTGGCCGGAGGAGAGACGACCGCTCCCTGCGAGACTGCGGAACCACCTATATCCGCTTGCTGCGGGCTTGCTTGAACCAGTTCCTTTTGAAAGAGCCTATACCTCCGAAGAACTTGTTGTACGTCTCACCGTCCTCCTTGGCCTCGTACTTGACCAAGGCAAGTTCGATAGTACAGAGGTAATCCGCCACTTGCTCGAGGCGGTAGTCGGTCATCGAGGTCTTGCGGCGTCGGACGACCCCTTTTGAGAGGACCTTGCCCACCGAGTCGTCTCGCCCGCGGAACAGAAGGAGCGCATCCTCGCGACCTTCGGCGACCTGTGCTGCGAGATGGAGGGCTGCACCATCGTGCAGGGCCCTTTCCAAAGCGAAGTGTCGAGCCGAAGTGTTGAGCGTCGGCCCTGAATGTTCAATGACCGTTGTTTTCTGCCCCTCAAGTGGTGAACTTCTCCTCGGGGCTGTTGATTCCCCCCACGCGCCCCCTTCCGTTCTCTGTGTTCCCCTTATACTCCTTGTACAAGGAGGTAAGAAGTCATGGACAAGACCGCACAGGACAGCTTGGCAAAGAAGCCCGTCGACATGAGGGACAGGATTCTCGAGCATCTCGAGGCCCTCACCTCTGCCGTCTCGCTCGACGACCTTGCCCGTCTGTCCACCTCCGACATCGCCGAGACGCTCATCATCTCCAGGAGTCTGGCGAGCCAGTACCTCAACGACCTTGTTCGCGCCGGCCTTGTGGTTAAGGTGGCGGGCAGGCCTGTCCGTTATTTTCATCGCCGCGCGTTCCAGAAGCGTTTTCAGGTAAAGCTCTCTGCAAGCGAGTACGCCTCGCTCGCCGACCTCATCCAGGCGACGGGAATCGCCGATCACCGTGACTTCGCGCGTGCCGTGGGCTTTGACCTGAGCCTCAGCTCCGTTGTCGAGCAGTGCAAGGCTGCGGTTCAGTACCCTCCGTTCGGCCTGCCCATCCTCTTGAGCGGCGGCGTGGGTGTCGGCAAGTCTTTCCTTTCTCGTCTTGTGTACGAGTACGGCAAGAACCAGGGCTTGCTGCCCCGCGACTCCTCCTATGTGCGCATCGACTGCGCCGGGGTCCCGGACGCCGCCTCGTTCAACGGGCTTCTTGACGAGTCGATCGCGAAATCGCGCGGGGGTGTGGTTTTTGTCAACGGCATCGAGGCACTCTCTCCCTCTGCGATGGAGCACTGCCTTGCGACGGCCCTCGGGCTCGATGCCTCCCAGGATGCGCCGCGCGCTCGCCTCGTTCTTTCGACGACGCTTTCCGCCGATGACCTGAAGGTTTCCTCGGCCTACAGCAAAATGCCCATCTGTGCCCGCGTCCCCTCACTCAAGGAGCGGACCCCCGAGGAGCGCGGGGATCTCATCTTGAGCTTCCTGCGCAGCGAGGGGTGCCGAATCGGTTCTGATGTGAAGATTAGCCGCGGCGCATACCGTTGCCTCGTGAACGCGGACTTTTCCGATAACATCGCCGGCTTGCGCGCCTGCGCGACGAACTGCTGCGCCAAAGCGTTCCTCAATCGCGAGGGCGACTACGTCGTCGTTCGCCCGTATCTTCTTCCCAGCGGGCTCCTCTCCTCCGCGCAGATCGATCAACAGCCCGATGATGGCGTTCTGATCGACGCGTCCCTGGATGCCGCCGAGAGCACAGGGCCGGTCGAGCAGGCGCTCGATGCCCTGCGCTCTCTCGATGAGCGATTCTGCGCCGGGGAGCTCTCTGTCTCCGAGCTCGTCTCGCAAGCTGTCTCCGCTGTGCGCGGCGTTGAGGATCACTTGATCTTCAGCCGCGGCGTTACCTCCTCGAGGTCGCGCGCCTTCGAGCGCATCGTGGGCGCGGTCCTTGCCGACGCAGGCTCTTCTTATGGCATCGAGCTTTCGAGGAAGGTCGCTTTTCTACTGGCCCAGGAGATTTGCCTGCAGTTGTGGCCGGGCATCGGCCTGGCTAAGCGAAAGTCTGCCTGTGCGGAGCAAATCTCCCATCTCCTCGGTGCCGTGACCTCCGAATTACCGTTTGCCTCGAGCGTCTCCGATCAGGTCGCCGCAGACGTGGAAGGGGCGCTGGGAATCTCGCTCGATCACTTCACGAAGACGCTTCTGACGCTGTGCGTCGCATCGGAGTCTCGCGACGCGAAGGCCCTTCGAACGCTCTGCGTCATCTTGTCCCACGGCTACTCAACGGCGACGAGCATCGCCGACGCGGCGAACCGTATGCTCGGCATGCATGTGTACGAGGCGGTCGACATGCCCTACGACCAGCAGCTGAAGGACATCGTCGGTCCGCTCCAGCGCCTCGTCGACCGCCATTCCTACTGCACCGGGGTCGTGTTCCTCGTCGACATGGGCTCCTTGGAGGAGGCCTATAAGGCCCTCGAGAACGTTACCGACTCCACTATCGGCGTGGTGAACAACGTCTCTACCGGTCTTGCGCTCGAGATCGGGGTCGGGCTGCTCGGCGGCAAGTCCATCGCCGAGGTTCTTGGCGATGCGACCGCCGCGTGCGTGACGCACTGCAAGGTGATCGAGCGCGTCAACCGTGAGGACGCCATCGTCTTCTGCTCCGAGTCCGGGGTCGACGCCGCGGAGAGGATACGCCAGCTCGTCTCGCAGAGCCTCCCGCGCACCAAAGGCGCGCGCCTGCTCACGAGGCCCTTCAAGCAGCTCGTCGCGAACGGGTCGAACGACGCCGTTTTCTCCGAGCACCGCGTCTGCGCCGTCATCGGCACGGGAGACCCCGGGGTCGCCTCCGTCCCCTTCGTCGCCCTCGAGGACATCATGTCGACGGCGTCCGCCTCTAAGGTCGATGCCGTGTTCGGCAGGTGGCTTGACGCTTCCGAGCTCTCTTCTTTCCACGAGAAGCTGCTCTCGAACATGACGCTGCAGAACGTCATCCGCTCCATCACCATCCTCGACCCGGAGCGGCTATTCCATGAGATCGAGAGCGCCGTGCACGAGCTTCAGCGCAGGACAGGCGAGAAGATCGGCAGCAACGCCATCATTGGGCTCTACGTCCACCTCTGCTGTCTCGTCGAGCGCCTTGTTACCAGAAACCCCATTGAGACCTACGTTGGCCAGGACCGCTTCGAGGAGGAACGCGCCGATTTCATCGAGTCCTTCAGGCAGAGCTTCTCGAGCATCTCGACGCGCTATCGCGTAGAGGTTCCCGTAAGCGAGATCGCATATGTCTTCGACTACATAAGCGTGAGCGCCGCCCCGGCGCGAGAAGAGCGCCTCGGCTCCTCGGACCTCCTGCTCGACGAGTGACCTTCCCCGCGCCGCCGCAAGCTGACCGCGCGTCCTCAATAATCCGATAACCCCTTGCCCGGCGCGAATCCGGATAGCGCCGAGGCAGTACCGAACGTAAAACTTCATTTGATAGGAGCAAACATGAGTGTTGTTATGGCACGAATCGACAATCGCCTGCTTCACGGCATCATCGTGACGCAGTGGGCCCCGGTGTCGGGCGCGACCCGAGTCATGGTCATCGACGACAAGGTCGCCGGCGACGAGGTCCTGAAGTCCACCATGAGGATGGCGCGCCCCGCGGGCATGGCCGTCTCGATCATCTCCGAGCAGACCGCGCTCAAGAACTTCGCGGCGGGCAAGTACGACCGCGAGAAGGTCTTTGTCATCGCCAAGGAGCCCGAGACGATCCTTCACCTGGTCGAGTCGGGCATCGAGCTCCCGTCGCTGATCGTCGGCGGCTCTCTTGTCAAGGAGGGCGGCGTCCAGCTCACCCAGCGCGCCTATGCCTCCGCCGAGAACGTCCAGAGCTACAAGGCGCTCATCGCCCGCGGCGTCAAGGTGACGGCACAGTTCGTGCCCGCCGACAAGCCCGTCTCCGTCGCCGACCTCATCTAAGGAGGTATCATGGTCAACTTCACTATCCTGCAGGTCGTCCTTTTGACCCTGCTGGCCTTCATCAAGCACGTGGACTACTACGGCATCCCGATGATCTTCGTCAACTATGCCGTCTTCTGGGGCCTTATCACCGGCGTCGTCATGGGCGACTGGAGGACCGGCCTTGTCATCGGCGGTACCATTCAGCTCATGCAGCTCGGCGTCGCGGGCTTCGGCGGCTCGTCGATTCCCGACTACGGCACGATGGCCATCATCGCCACCGCCTACGGCGTGACCCTGGGCGCGGACACGGGCCTCGCCATCGGCCTGCCGGTCGGCATGCTCGGCATCCAGCTCGACGTCATCGTCAAGATCCTCAACGGCTTCGTCGTCGAGAAGTCCCAGAAGTTCTGCGACGAGGGCAAGTTCAAGCAGATGAACGCCATCCTGTGGGTCTGCCCCGTGCTCTTCGGCCTGTGCGCCGCCCTGCCCGTCTTTGTCTCCGTGACCCTCGGCCAGCCCGCCGTCAACTGGCTCCTCGAGGTTATGCCCCAGTGGTTCCTTTCCGGTCTCACCCTCGCCGGCAAGATGCTCCCGGCCGTCGGCATCGCGATGCTGCTGCGTTACATGCCCACTGGCAAGTACTTCCAGTACCTGCTCGCCGGTTTCTTCCTCTCGGCCTTCCTGAACGTGCCCATCATCGGCGCCGCCATCGTCGGCGTTGCCCTCGCGATCGCGTTCTACCAGCGTGCCGAGAGGGACACCGAGCTCGCCGCCCACGCTTCCGCAGACGCCTTCATCGGAGAGGATGAGTAACCATGGAAAACGAGAACATCACCGCCGTCGCCGAGGGCAAGCCCTCCGGCTACAAGGTCACCAAGAAGGACCTGCGCAACGCGAACTGGCGCTGGCTCATGAGCGTGTGCACCTTCAACTACCAGACCCAGCAGGGCGCCTCAGTCGCCTACGCCCTCTCGCCGGTCCTGAGGAAGATCTACACGAACGACGAGGACTATAAGCAAGCGCTCAACAACCACTTCCGCTACTACAACACCCAGCCTTGGCTCGCCGCCATCATCCTCGGCGCCTGCGTGGCCATGGAGGAGCGTGACGGCCTCGCGGCGGCGGACGCCGTCCAAGACCTGAAGATCGGCACCATGGGACCGCTCGCCGGCGTCGGCGACTCCCTGCTCATGACCATGATCCCGACCATCATGGGCTCCATCGCCGCCTATATGGCCATCGAGGGCAACCCCGTGGGAGCCGGCATCTGGTTCGCGCTCATCCTGGCCATCTTCTGGGTCCGCATGCACGCCCTCGAGTTCGGCTACAAGCAGGGTGTGAAGCTCGTCACCGACTTCAGCGAGAAGCTTCCCAACCTCACTGCCGCCGCCTCCGTGCTCGGCCTCACCGTGGTCGGCTGCCTCATCGCCTCGGTCATCGGCGTCACCTGCCCGATTAGCTTCAGCTTCGGCGACGTCTCGATGGAGATTCAGCCGCTGCTCGACAAGATCCTGCCTGCCATGATCCCCGCCGCCATCACGGGAAGCGCGTATTACCTTCTTACCAAGAAGAACGCGAGCATGACGGCCCTCATCCTCGTGGTGATCGTCCTCGCGATGGTCGCCTCCGCCGCCGGCATCCTTGCCTAGCTTCGACCCAAGAGATTGGTGAATCAATGAGAAAGATAGTTGTGGCGAGCCATTCCCTTCTCGCCCAGGGCTTCAAGGACACCCTCGAGTTCCTTACGGGTAAGAGCGACGCCGTCAACGCCGTGTGCGCCTACGTGAACGACAACGGCGAGGGGCTCGACGCGGCGGTCGAGGCGGCGCTTTCGGGCACTGACGAGGTCGTCGTCCTTACCGACGCGCTCGGCGGCAGCGTGAACCAGCGCTTCTCCCGCTTCGCCTCCGACCGGATCCACGTGATCGCGGGTGTCAACCTCCCGCTCGCCATGACGGTCGCGCTCGCGCGCCCCGACGAGAAACTCGACTTCGACGCCCTCGTCGACGAGGCGCGCCAGCAGATCGTCTACGTGAACGGTGCCAGTTCCGCCGAGTGCGAAGACGACGAATAGAGGAGGTCGACGATGAGAGAGTTCCTTAAAGACGTGTGGATGCACGGCGGTGAGGAAAGCCGCGCCATCACCCCCGAGAACATCACGGGCGAGAAGGGCCGCGCCGCCATGTCGGCCAGCCACCTCGGCGTCGGCCGCAAGGGCTCGTGCTGCGTGCCCCTTGAGTCCGGCGAGACCATCACGCTCGCGGACATCGAGGGCCCCGGCATCATCCGCCACATCTGGATGACCGTCCCCGACAAGACCGCCGCCGGCAGCTTCGTCATGCGCGACCTCGTGCTGCGCTTCTACTGGGACGACGAGGAGACCCCCTCGGTCGAGTGCCCTGTCGGCGATTTCTTCTGCAACGGCTTCGGTGAGCGCGCCATCGTCAACTCGATGCCCATCTGCGTGAACCCGACGGGCGGCATGAACTGCTACTTCGAGATGCCCTTCAGGAAGCACGCCAAGGTCACGCTTACGAGCGAGCACCCCGGGTTCATTAAGTACATCTTCTACACGTTCAACTACGCGCTCACCGACGTGCCGGACGACGCCATGTACTTCCACGCCCGTTTTAACCGCGAGCGCAGCACCCGCAGGGGCGTCGACTACACCGTGCTCGACGGCGTGCGCGGTAAGGGCTACTACGTCGGCACCTACATGGCCCTGTGCGCCCTGGAGCGCTATTGGTGGGGCGAGGGCGAGATGAAGTTCTTCCTCGACGGCGACGAGGAGTTCCCCACGGTCACCTCGACGGGAGCCGAGGACTACTTCGGCGGTGCTTGGGCCTTCCTCGACAGGCCGCCCCACGCGCTGCCCGAGGCGCAGTGCTTCAACACGCTGTTCGCCGGCTACCCGTACCGCTCGACGCGCGACGCCACGCGCGACCGCTTCAGCGCGGGCAAGCCGAACCCGAACCCGATGCTCGCGACCAACGACGACGCGCTGCCCAGGCACGGCCTCTACAGGTGGCACCTTCCCGACCCGATCTCGTTCAAGGAGGACCTGCGCGTGACGTTCCAGGACCTCGGCAACGACGACATCAAGCTCTACGAGCGCGAGGACGACATCTCCACCGTCGCCTACTGGTACCAAAGCGAGCCGCACGCCGTGCTCGCCCCGTTTGCCGCAAGGCAGGACCGCGTGCCCAGGTAGGGTCGCCTCGAAACAAGCCAACGTTATGGGCGTCCGCGGTTGACCATGACTGCGGGCGTCCCTTTGTAAGGAGGATCACATGAGCGAAAAGCAAATGAGGCTCGGCGCCCTCGAGGCCGGCGGGACCAAGATGGTCTGTGCCGTGGTGTCCGGCGACGGCGAGGTCCTCGACCGTATGGAGACCCCGACGCTTGCGCCCGCCGAGACCGTCCCGCAGATGATCGAGTGGTTCGCCGCCCGCGATGTGGGCGCGTTGGGCATCGGCGCCTTCGGCCCGACCTGCGTCGACCCCGTCGACGAGCGCTACGGTTCCATCCTCCAGACGCCCAAGCTCGCGTGGCGAGGCTATGGTCTTCGCGCCGCGTTCGCCGACGCCCTCGGGATTCCGGTGGCCTACGACACGGACGTGAACGTTGCCTGCCTCGGCGAAGCGGTCTTCGGCTGCTGCAAGGGGCTCGAGGACGCCGTCTACGTGACCATCGGCACCGGCGTGGGCGCGGGCGTCATGTGCGCGGGCAGGCTCCTTCACGGCATGCTGCACCCCGAGGCCGGCCACATGCTGGTAAGGGCCCGTCCCACCGAGGAGGAACGCTGCGTCTGCCCGAGCCACGCGAGCTGTCTCGAGGGCCTCGCCTCCGGCCCCGCCATCGCCGCGCGCTGGGGAAAGCCCGCGGCCGAGCTCGCGGACAACGATGAGGTGTGGATGCTCGAGGGGGATTATCTGGGACAGATGTGTGCGAACCTCGTGCTCATGTACTCGCCTCGCCGCATCGTCCTCGGCGGTGGCGTGATGCACCAGGAGCAGCTCTACGGCATCGTCCGCAAGAAGACCCTCGAATATCTGGGTGGCTACATCCAGACCGCCGAGCTTAAGGACATGGAGAGCTACATCTGCGCCCCGGGCTGCGGCGGCGACCAAGGAATCCTCGGCGCGGCCGAGCTGGCAAGAAGGGCGCTCGCGTAACTTGCGCTCTCTCCGCCATACAACGCGTTAAGAAAAGACGAGCGCTTCTTGCCAATTGAGCGGCAAGAAGTGCTCGTCTTTTGCATTTTTGTCTCTCAAAATCTTATTTTCACGATTTGCATTTTCATCCCGTTGTCACCGACCCTTGCGAGAAACCGGAAAAAGCCGCTGACAGAAGGGTCTTTCAAATCGTTGTAGCCCAGCATATAGCCGCGACTTGTGACCTGCAGACGGCTGTCCCACGTGCCGATTTCCTTGGCGGCATCCGAAACCGCAAAATATGCCCCCACATCCTTGATTTTTGCAGTCTTAAGCCATGTTTTTGCGATCATCTTTACCGCCGTCCGATTGGCAGCATCAAAGACCAGCACACTGCCGGGGAAAGCGTCCGCCATCCCCCGCACCAGTTCCCGGACCTGCTGGGTCAGAAAGTAATTGAACACCCCGGAGGCAAAGAACACCGCCCCGCCGGAGGCATCGATTTTGCTAAACCATGCGGTGTCTTTCAGGTCGCAGGGGATATTTTGTTCTCGATCCCCGGCGGGCAGTAGCTGCTGTCGCAAGGCAATCACATCCGGGAAGTCCAGATTGTAAATCTTGCATCTACCGTTGTCGCAGGTTCTGCCGGTGTTGTCCAGTCCGCAGCCCAGATTGACCACCGCCGCATTGGGGTGGCCTTTCAGGTAATCCTGTACCTCGAAAGCAAGATCACCCTGCCGCATGGCCACCTCCAGCGCACCAAAACGCTGCATCAGGCTGCGGGAGCTTTTCGCTGCCTCTGAAAAGTCGTAGTCGATTTGGTCGAGCAGACGAACCGCTGTTTCATCCCTATAAAGGTTCGGGTACAGCTCCGTACACAGCTTCCGGGAATACAGCGGGAGGATCAGCGTTTCCTGAACGGTGTTTTTCTCAATTTTACATTTCATAGGTTTCTTCCTCAGTGAATAAAAACTGTCATAATTGCCGCCAGCACAGCCGCTATGACCGTCATGCCTATCGCCATGTGCAGGATGGATGCAAAAATGCCCACATGGCGTCCTCAAACGCCATATCCGCCACACTGCCTTGCAGAACGGCGCAACGCCCCTCCTGAATTGCAGTTCGGTTGAGCTTTCTAGCCTTCTCCACGCTGACGGGCGAATAGTCGATGCCCTTGACGACGCCATGCGGGCATTTTTCCAGCAGTCGTTTTATGTTTGCCCCGCCGCCGCAGCCGCAATCTAGCACCTTGGCGTTTGGCGCAAGTCGTAGAAATCGAAGTCCCCACCGCGCCACAGGGCCGTGGCCCAGATTCATCATGGCAACCATAAGTTTTCCGCCGAGGCCCACGGGCTTGCGGGTGTTTTCAAAGAACGACATCTGGCCCCTCCGATTTCGTGCATTCCGTATAGGTCAACTGGAACGAGGCCTTCAGCACCGCGCTTTTCTGCACCGCCCAGCCGTTTTGACGCAGGAAACGCAGGTATTCCTCGCTTGTCCACCTGCTGTGGAGGGGGAATCCCGCCATGCTCATGAAAAGGGCTTTTGCTTTGCCGGAAACCGAGTTCCCCGCGTGGGTGAAGGTTGGCGCGATGAGCACGCCGTCGTCCTTCAGCACCCGCCTGATTTCTTGCAGGGCCTTTTCCGGATGCGGCACTATGTGAAGCGCGTTGGACACGATCACCACTTCGAAGGACTTCTGTGCATAGGGCAGGCGGAACATATCTTGTACGGAAAAGTGCAGCTTTGCGGATTGATTGTCCCGTTTTGCTTCAAGGATCATCTGTGCAGAAGCGTCCGTAGCCTCGATATGCGCCGCTGTATTCACGATGCTCTTTGCGATAAGCCCCGTGCCGGTGGCAACCTCCAGTACGGTTTTTTCTTTCACCACCGGCCGGATCAGCCCATACATCTTCTCATACGCCGCCCGGTCGTTTCGCATGAAACGGTCGTACCGACCGGCATTCTTGTCCCAGAAGTCCTTGCGTTCGTGCATGGCTATCGCCCCCAAAAAGTTAGAGCCATCTAACCATAACACACGAATCATGCAGTAAGATAAGGCTAACCTTATTTTCTTGGCAAAGATGCATCTCTTCGGTTTTCGCTTATAACAGCGCGAGTCAGATACTAGGCTGGAGCTGAAGAAGGAGTTTGGCGGACAGGTAGGTCGATACCGGTTCCCGGAACGGTGATCCAGTCAATTACACCAGGGCTCTAGCCATCGAGTGGGAATAGAAAATTCCTTAGTTATGGGGGTATAAATTTGATTCCCTTTAGGATATACCCCCATAACTATATGAATTGACCTGCTGACTCCAATGAAGATTGGAGGGTAACTGCCAGGGGTGACGGCCCAGCGAGTGTTATTTTGCGAGCTATGCGCATTGAAATCGACCTTTCGTGGTATAAACTACTCGCCGGAAGCCGCGGCTTTCAGAGTACGGCTTACGTGTACGTTTAACCTCCGTGGGCGACGGGGTGCCGCAAGGCGTAGAATATCGCCCACCTGTAGGGGCCTGCAACGATGCGGACCCCGCTTCGTATGAAGGGGGCGTAACCGATGAAGATCGTATCCATCCCCAGGACTTCTTCGATCTCGTCGAGGGCGACCGCGAGCCCATGCTTAAGCACAATCGCCCCTGCATCGTGGTGGTGAGGCTGCGTTTCCGCGGGAAGCGCAGGGACTTCGCCGTGCCGCCGCGTTCCAACATCGCCCCTAACGTGCCCAAAGACCAGTACTTTGCGTTGCCACCCCGCCCCACGACGCGCCCCGGCTGCCGCCACGGCATCCACTACATCAAGATGTTCCCCATAACCAAGGTCTACCAGCGCCGCTTCAGGACCGAGAGCTCGGCCTACTACGAGACGCTCCAGCGCATCATCGACGGCAACACCAAGCGCATTGTCTCCGAGTGCCAGGCATACCTCGACCGCTACGAGCGCGAGGGAAGGCCTCGCTTTGCCGTCGACATCGACCGCATCGTGGGGCTGCTGGAGGGCGAGAAGTAGGGCGCCTCGGCTCAGTCTCGAGCCATGCGGAGTCGCTCCGCATTTTTGAACGCCGCGTGTGCGTCCCAAATACTTGAGAAACAAGCTGTGAAGTGCAGTGGTGCGCCCGTGCCCGTGCATAGCCGTCACCATCAGCGTCTACGCGGTGTCGGCTTCAAGTGGAACTGGCGCCGCTGCTGTATATGGTTTGCCTTGCTGCAAATGGCAATCAATGCCCACGATGCTTCTGCTTGCGCTTCAGCTTTTGCTGCTCGAAGCGCGCATCAGCCTCTTCCGCGCGGCGTCGGCTTCTTGCATGAGCTGACTCCTGTTTCATCGCTTCTCTCTGTGCTGCGAGCGCCTGCTGCGCCTTGGTGCTCATCGCGGGCCGCTTAAGGGCTTTCGCCGCCTCACGGGCGCGCCGCTTGGGGTTCTTCGCGGGCTTGTTTGTTTCAATGGCCTTGTCGCCGAAGAACGAGAGCTTCTCCCATTCGCTTGTAACGAATCGCAGGATCTCCTCATCGGACGGCTCCGCGCCGAAGACGATGCGGGCGACGCCGTACTTTCCGCCCTCGACGTGCTCCGCCAGCCCGACCCAGAATTGGCCGTCGTGATATACGGTCAGGGTGGACGACACGCTGATCTGCATGGCTGGTTCCTCCTTTATGTAGATGACCATGCAGAGAAGGGACAACCAAGGAGGCAGGTTACTGATGCGGACTCCCGCACGCCCACGACTACCCGACGGGGACTGTGTTTTCATCTCTGGTGCCCGCATTGTAGCACGCGCGGATGCGCCCTTCATCGCTGCCGACATGACGTGGCTGGGATTCGTTTCTCGACACATCCTTTTGTATATTGCCTTCCCGGTTTCGAAACTTTAAATCAATTCGAGTTTCGAAACCGGGAAGGAGAGCGTATGTGAGAGGCGATATGAGCATCAACTTGATGCTTGAGGGGGAGCTCGCGTCGCTTCTGCCCATCGGGGACGTGTTCCCGAAGGTCCTCATCTCCCGCATAGGGCATGAGACCTGTACCCGGGAAGGCGTACTCGTGCTGGACCTCGCGCGGTGCTGCTCGGTGAGCAGGGGTTCTGAACACTGCGTAGGGATATAGCGCGACAGGGGGGTGCAGCATCGTTTGCGCCTTGTCTAGAGAACACGAACAAGAGATGTGGCCTGCAGACGACTGAATAGCTCCATCCGTTTTGGTTACAACAAAATGTGTGCCGCGCGCCTGCGGCATGAGGGAGGGAGATTTCTATGAATATCGTTGTATTGAGTGGTAGCCCGCGCAGGGGCGCCAATACCGACACCATGGTCGAGGCGTTTGCCGAGACCGCGCGTGAGGGCGGCAATACGGTCGAGGTCGTCCGTGTTGCCAGCAAGAAAATCGGTGGTTGCCTGGGGTGTCAGTATTGCTTCGCCCACGAGGGCACTTGCGTGCAGAAGGATGACATGGTCGACGTGATCGAGTCGCTGAAAGGCGCCGATATGGTTGTCTTCGCTTCGCCTATCTACTGGTTTGATATCACTGCGCAGGAGAAGGCCGCCATCGACCGCCTGTACGCCTTCGGTGCTACAGGCTTCCCGTTCACCAAGACGGCCCTTTTGCTCGATAGCCACAGCGAGGGCGTCTATGATGCGGCGATTGCTATGTACAGGGCCACATGCGCGTACTGCAAGTGGGAGGACCAGGGCATTGTCACCATCAGCGGCATGACCGAGCGCGACAGCATGGCATCGTCGCCCAAGTTGGAAGGGGTGCGAGAGCTCGCCCGCAAGCTCGCCTAAGGACAAGAGGGGCGCATGGCAATCAGCACTAGCGGAAATGCTTGCTGCCCTTACCAGGAGGAATGCTGATTGCCATGCAACGATGCTCCCGCGGACAATTCCGGTGTGCTAAAACGCCTTCTCGTTCAAGAATTCTCTGAACGCGGGGATGTCGAAGCCGACGAGGCCACGCCCGCGCTCTCCGATGACGCCGTCCTCGAGGAGGCGGCGTTTGTATTGGCTTGCGTAGTTGCTGGCGACGCCCATGCGTTTGGCTATCTCCGAGATCCTGCTGGGGCCAGAATCGGGCAGCATCGCGAGCAAAAACTCAATGTCTTTATCGGAAAGCTCTCGATAGGTCGTTTCGAGAGAAGCCCGATGCCATGCTTCTCGAGTTGCCTGAAGATGCCATTCATGCACGTGCGCCAGTTGCCCTGGGCTTCTTGAACATATGTCCAATCGATGCCCACTGGACCAATTTGAACGCCGTTCATGCGCGCGTGAGACTGTGAAAGGTAGCTATCTGCCGCTTCTTTGGTTCGCTCGATAATATCTTCGAGCATGCCTGGCATGGCGGAGCCATTTGCTGTACTCCATGGTGGCTCCTTTGCAAGTTTTGCTAATTTTTGCAACTTTTGCTAATTTTTGCAACTTTTGCTAACTTTTGCGAATTTTGCTAACGGCTTAGGACGGTGCGGGAAGCCCCCGTATCGTCGACATTTCCGAGGATGACCTCCGCAACGAGCGGGGCCCGGGGCGCGATATTGCTGCGCTCCGGGCCCCGCTGCTTTGTAAAACCATGGCGGTTCTGCCGTCGTCCTAATCAAACAAACTCGGCATGTCGTTTTCTTTCATGAGGGCACCGGCTGAGGGGAGGCTCTGCGCGGTGAACTTCTCGGCCGAGACGCCGGCGCCAAGGATCTCCTCGGTTGTGCCGACGGTGGTGACCGAGCGGCCCTTCTTGGCCGTAAAGGCCTGGACACCCTGCGTGTTGGTAGTCGTCTTGGTCTTGAGCAGGGACGTGTTGAAGTTCATCAGGCGGTAGTCGCTCGAGACCAGCGCGATGTCGCGGTCCTCCTTGAGCACCTGGGCATACAGCAGCTTGCTGCCGCCGTAGATGGCGTTCTTGAGGCGCTTGCGGTTGGTCTTGGTGACGTATCCAGAAAGCGCGACGCGCACCACGCGGCCGTTCTCAAAGACGAACAACACGTCGGCCTTGTAGTCCTCGGGGTCGATGACCCAGATGACGCTCTCGTCGGGTTCCATCTCAAGATCGGTCGGCAGGTACGAGCCCAGCTGGGCCGACTTGGTGTCCTCAAACGCCGCAACCTTGCATTTGTACACCTGGCTCTTGTTGGTAAAGACCAGCAGCTCGTGGGTGTTGGAGGACGGGAACTCGATAAAGGGTTTGTCGCCGTCCTTGTACTTGAGCGTGGTCGCCTTCTTGAGCACGCGGTCCGTCATCTTCTTAAGGTAGCCATCGCGCGAGAGCATGATGGTCACCGGGTACTCCTCGACCTCGAGCTCCAAGCTTACCTCGATAACCTCATGGGGCTCGATCCTGCCCGTGCGGCGCGGCATCACGTACTTCTTGTTCACCGCGGCCAGCTCGTCGCTGATAACCTTCTTGATGTTCTCCTCGCTGGAGAGGATCTCCTCAAGCTCGGCAATCTCGCCCTCAAGCTTAGCGATGTCCTTGGTGCGGTTGAGGATGTACTCCTCGTTGATGTTGCGGAGCTTAAGCTCGGCAACAAACTCGGCCTGGGTCTCGTCGATGTCGAAGCCGCGCATAAGGTTGGGCACGACCTCGGCCTCGAGTTTGGTGCCGCGGATGATGGCGATGGCCTTGTCGATGTCGAGCAAGATCGCCTCGAGGCCGTGCAGCAGGTGCAGGCGCTCGGACTTTTTGCCCAGGTCAAAGTTAATGCGGCGACGCGTGGACTCAATACGCCATTTGACCCACTCGTGCAGAATCTGGCGCACGCCCATAACACGGGGATAGCCGTCGACCAGCACGTTGAAGTTGCACGAGAACGAATCCTGCAGAGTGGTCGAGCGATAGAGCTTGGCCATGAGCTTGTCGGGGTCGACACCGCGCTTAAGGTCGATGGCGATGCGCAGGCCCGAGAGGTCGGTCTCGTCGCGGATGTCAGTGATCTCCTTGACCTTGCCCTCTTTGGAGAGCTTGACGATGCGCTCGATGATGACATCGGTCTTGGTGGTGTAGGGGATCTCATAGACCTCGATGATGCGCTCTTCGGGAATCCAGCGCCAGCGGGAGCGGATCTGGAAGCTGCCAAGACCGGTCTCGATGATCTTCTCCATCTCCTCGCGGCGGTAGATGATCTCGCCGCCGGTCGAAAAGTCGGGCATGGGCATGTACTCGAGCAGGTCGCAGTCGGGATCCTGCAGGTAATGCATGGTGGCGGTGCAGACCTCGTTGAGGTT
This sequence comes from uncultured Collinsella sp., assembly GCA_900550195.1. Lineage (GTDB taxonomy): Bacteria > Actinomycetota > Coriobacteriia > Coriobacteriales > Coriobacteriaceae > Collinsella. The sequence goes on along the minus strand of URRB01000016.1, from coordinate 33,836 downwards.
GAAACCGCAGATGTCAGACGCCATGGCGACGCCGATGCCCTTGTTGGCCGAGACGAGGATGTTGGGGAACGTGGTGGGCAGCAGGCGTGGCTCCTTCATGGCTCCATCGTAGCTGTCGACGAAGTCGACCGGGTCCTTGTCGATGTCCTTAAAGATCTCGGCGCTGATGGGGGAGAGCTTGGCCTCGGTATAACGCGAGGCGGCGTAGCTCAGGTCGCCCGAATAGTACTTGCCAAAGTTGCCCTTCGACTCCACGAAGGGGGCGAGCAGTGCCTCGTTGCCGGTGGCCAGACGCACCATCGTCTCGTAGATCGCGGCGTCGCCGTGCGGATTGAGCTTCATGGTCTGGCCCACGATGTTGGCGCTCTTCTGGCGCTCGCCCTTGAGCAGACCCATCTTGTACATGGTGTAGAGCAGCTTGCGGTGCGAGGGCTTAAAGCCGTCGATCTCGGGGAATGCACGCGAGACGTTGACGCTCATGGCGTAGGGCATGTAGTTGACCTCGAGCGTCTGCGTGATCGGCTGGTCGGTGACCTCGGAGTGCAGGCCGATGACGTTCTCGGCGTTGACCTGCTTTTTCTTTGGCTGGTTCTTCGTCTTCTTCTTTGCCACGATTTCCTCTTGAACTTCTTATGGGCCGTCGTTATCGATTTGCTGCTATTGCAGGTCCAGCTGGTCCAGATATTCCTTGCCGTGCTCGGAGATATGGCGCTTGCGGCCCGCCTCGTCGTTGCCCAGCAACAGATTGAACATGGTCTCCATCTTGGTGACGTCCTCGGGCTCCACCTTGATCAGGCGACGCGTCTCGGGGTTCATGGTGGTGAGCCACATCATGTCCGGGTCGTTCTCACCAAGACCCTTGGAGCGGTTGATGGAGCACTTTTGGTCGCCAATCTCCTTGAGGATGCCGTTCTTCTCGAGCTCGGTGTAGGCAAAGTAGGTCTTCTCTTTGCAGTTGATCTCGTAGAGCGGCGATTCGGCGATATACACGTAGCCCTCGTCAATAAGCGTGGGCACCAGGCGGTAGAGCATGGTGAGCACGAGCGTACGGATGTGATAACCGTCGACGTCGGCGTCCGTACAGATGATGACCTTGTTCCAGTTGAGGTTGTCCAGGTCGAAGGCGCCAAGGTTCTTGATGCGCTTGTCCTTGATCTCCACACCGCAGCCCAGCACGCGCATGAGGTCCATGATGATGTCGGACTTAAAGATGCGCGGGTAGTCCTCTTTCAGGCAGTTGAGGATCTTACCGCGGACGGGCATAACGCCTTGGAACTCGGCATCGCGCGAGGTGCGAATGGCGCCTGCTGCCGAGTCGCCCTCTACGATGTAGATCTCGCGACGGTTCTTGTCCTTGGAGCGGCAGTCGATGAACTTCTGCACGCGGTTGGCCATGTCGGTCTTCTGCTGCAGGTTGGTCTTGATGCTCTGACGCGTCTTCTCGGCGTTCTCGCGCGAGCGCTTGTTGATGAGCACCTGCTCCATGATCTTGTTGGCGGCGTCTTTGTTCTCGATCAGGTAAGTCGAGAGGCGCTCCTTAAAGAAGGCCGTCATAGCCTGCTGGATAAAGCGGTTGTTGATGGCCTTCTTAGTCTGGTTTTCATAGGACGTCTGGGTGGAGAAGCAGTTGGTCACCAGCACCAGACAGTCCTGGACATCCTGCCACTTAATGCCGCTCTCGTTTTTGTTGTACTTGCCCTGTTGCTTAATGTAAGCATCGATGGCACTGGTCAGAGCGCTGCGGGCGGCCTTCTCGGGCGAACCGCCGTTCTCGAGCCACGATGAGTTGTGGTAGTACTCCTGCATCATGAAGGTGCGCGAGAAGCACATGCACGCGGTAATCTTCACGTTGTAGTCGGGCAGGTCCTCGCGATCGCGACCGCGACGGTCGGCCTCGATAAAGAAGGGCTCGGTGAGGTAGTCGGTGCCGACCTTCTCGAGCACGTAGTCCTCGATGCCCTTTGGATAGCAAAAATCCTCTTCGGAAAACTCGCCATCGTCGCCCTCGATACGCAGGCGGAAGGTCACGTTGGCGTTGACCACGGCCTGGCGGCGCATGGTCTCGCGATACCAGTCGTGGGGGATGCTGATGGAGGTAAAGACCTCAAGATCGGGACGCCACTTAATGGTGGTGCCGGTGCGATCCTCGTCGCTGGGCTCAATCTCGAGTGCCTTCTTTTTGGCGCCGACGACCTTGCCCTTCTTAAAGTGCAGGGAGTACTTGTTGCCATCGCGCCAAACCGTGACGTCCATGTACTCGGAGGCGTACTGGGTCGCGCAGGAGCCCAGGCCGTTGGTGCCGAGCGAGAAGTCGTAGTCGCCGCCCTGGTTGTTGTTATACTTGCCACCGGCGTAGAGCTCGCAGAAGACGAGCTCCCAGTTAAAGCGCTTCTCGGAAGGGTTCCAGTCGAGCGGGCAGCCACGGCCATTGTCCTCTACCTGGATAGAGCCATCGCGAAAGGCTGTAAGGGTGATGAGCTTGCCGTAGCCCTGGCGCGCCTCGTCAACGGCGTTGGACAGGATCTCGAAGGCGGCATGCGCGCAACCGTCGAGCCCGTCCGAGCCAAAGATGACGGCGGGGCGCAGGCGTACGCGTTCCTCGTCCTTGAGCTGGCGGATACTGTCGTTACCATAGTTTGCGGTGTTTTTTGCCATACTCGCTCTCTCGGTACTTCCTCTTGTGTATTTAAGTCGTATAGATAGTCAAGGTAGCATAGCCCAGCCCGTGGGCGATTCCAACCAACACGAAATCCATCGAACAATCGTTCGATTAGATAATGAATGCTTGGAATGCGGGAGGGGCCTGTCCTATCCAAACATCTGCGGTAGGTCGATGAAGACGGTTCGATCGCTTTCGCCAGCTTCGAAGCCCGAACGGGAGAAGAATCCATAGCGATGGCACTTGAGCCCCGTTGCCTCGACTTGGATGATTTCCTCGTCGACCATTTTTTGCGTGACGGGGGATTTGCGGAACTTTGCTTCGTAGAATGCGTAACCCTCGGGGTCTTGCGTTACCACATCGAACTCGCCGCTCGTCTTGTTTGCGGGATCGTCGTACCAGTACTTGCCTATGGCGTCGAAAGCCGGTTCGATCTTGCCGGTCCTGTTCTGCCGCACGAGGTATTGACGGCAGATCTCCTCGAACATATGAGGAACGTAGTTTTCCTCGAAGTCTTGGGAGACGTGACGATCATAGAAGACTTCCGGGTCGAGCAGCTGACGCGCCGAGGCATTGCGGAAAACATAGCGATAGTAAAAGAGCGAAAGCGGATCCACTACAAAGTAGCCGGACTTACGCTTGTTCGTAGGGTCGTTGATGGGTGCACGCTTTTGGACGATTTCGAGTGACATGAGCTTGTCGAGCACGTCTGCCATGGCCGGACCGCTCGAGACGTGCGACTGTGCCAGCACGTCCCCCCAACGGGAGTAACCTTGTGCGAGAGCCCCGAAAACTTCGTTGGCGTTGGTCATCTTCGAGATCTCGGCGTTGAGATAGGACGGCACCTCGCTTTCTAAGCGGGCGCCAGGTTCCGTGACGAGCTCGATGACGTTGTCGCGTACGCTTTGGGATTGATCGATGAGGCGATTGTAAAAGGGGATGCCGCCAAAAACGCTATAGAGCCGCACCTTGTCCTCGGGCGAGAACGCGGGATAGAACTTCGCAGCGTCAAAGTAATCCATGGGCTTAAGCTCAAGCGCGAGATCAATTCGCCCGTAGAGGGGGCTTTCATGCTCGATGAGGGATTTCATAATCTCAACGTAGGAGCCGCACAGGACAATGTTTAAACGTGAGTCTTCCCTGTGAGCGTCGATTGAGGTCTGAAGAATGCTGTCTAAGCCCTTAACCGCATCTCTCAAGTAGGGGTATTCGTCGAGAACGAGGGTAATGTTCTTGTCTTTGGCTTGGGCAAACAGAAATTCGATGAGCTCGCGGATGCCTGTGAAGGCGAGCGGAGGAAAGCTCAGCGTTTCAGCAACAAGGGCGGACAGACTCTCGAGGTTGTCTGCCTCGGAGGTTTGGCGGCACTCGTAATAGACCGTTGCGACGTCCGACAAATCGGTTAGCGCCTGCTTGATGAGCTCACTTTTTCCGACGCGACGCCTGCCGTAAATGAGAACATTGCGCTGCTCAGGTGCTTTGAGCGTTTTCTTAATACGGGCGAGTTCACGCTCCCTGCCAATGAATTCCACTTACTCGGTTCCTTCCGACTCGGTTTTGTCCGAGTTAATTGTATCGCATGAATCAGTTTATGCTCGAGTTTACTCGGACAAAACCGAGTCGGTTCTGTCCGAGTAAGTTTGAATAGTGAACCGAAGTTGTAATGTCCGCATGGCGATGACGAACATGGTTTCCATAATGACAGATATAGTTGACATCTTCTGATAGATGCAATATATTTCTGCCATGTTGCAACGGATATCTGTCCATTACCACGAAAGGAACTCCATGCCGGGCAAAAAGAACCTACGCATGAAGGCGGCGCGCGCGGCGGTTGGCCTTTCGCAAGCTGACTTGGCCGAGGCCGTGGGCGTTACGCGCCAGACCATCGGCCTGATCGAGGCGGGCGGCTACAACCCCACGCTCAATTTGTGCGTGGCAATCTGTAAAGCGCTACGCGTTACGTTGAACGACTTGTTTTGGGAAGACGAGAGCGACGTCGACCCTGACGCTCTTTAGGAGTTCGCTATGAAATTTGAAGATTTAAAACTCGTGCAAAAGTGGCGTGAATATGCCGGCCCAAAGGATGAGCGCCTGGAGGCTGAGAACGCGAAGATCTACAAGATTGGTTTCGTGCTGCTTTCGTTTGGCATGTTGATGATCTTTTTCTACCAGTTTATAGCTCGACAGGTTGCGTGGGTTCACAGCGACGCCAGTGAAATGCCGCATGGCTTTGCAACGCCGTTCGAGGCGGCCATGTATTTGTGGCTCGTTCTCGTGATGTTGATTTGCGCAGGACTGCAAACGCGGAAGGGCTATGTCGATACCAATCGTTTTGGGCAAACCGAGCATCTTCCTGTTGGATATTTCCTGCTTCTCAGCGGTCTTAGCGGCACCGCGTTCGCGCTTGTTATTGCCGCAATGCGCTGTATCGCTGAGGCGCAGGTCGTACCGCTCGAAAGCGTCTTTTGGTTGGCGAACCTGGCCACGGGCGTGTTCTGCGGTGCGACGATTTTCGCGGCCACGTTTGCTGGCCTGTGCGCAACGTTTTTCACGGCGAAAAGACGCCGTGCCAAGCTCGAGGCAGAACTCGACTCCACTGACGATAACTAATGCGCAATGGGCTGGCTCTGGGTATCCAGAACCAGCCCATTTGATGTTCGACGAGCCGAGTTGGCGTCTCTCACAAAAGTAACTAGGAGCTAGCGAGGCTTATCAGAATTGACCTCATCGGCGGTGTCTTTTTCGAGCGCCGTGCGGCGGGCGCTGTAGGCGATGAGGCCGGCGCCTGCCGCGGCGAGTGCTGCAGCGGCTGCCGTAAGGGGAGCGTTGACATCGCCCGTGCCAGCGAGCGCGCCCGCTTTTCCGGAGCGCTTGTTATTGCCGTGATCCTTGCCACTGCCGGAGCGGCTTCCGCCGGAGCCGCCGCCCTCGTCGGTACCGCCGCCACTCGAGCCACCATCGTCGTCTGCTGTCATCGGGGCGTCGTGAAGTCCTGTCGTATCCGCGCTGTCGCATACGCCGACCTGAACTTCTGAGCGTTCGCATGCCGCGTCGGGCACATGAAGCTCGTGCAGTACGGCACCCAGCGCTGAGTTTGCGCCCGGTCGAATTTCCTCGAGCGTTACGGGATCGAGTGCCACCAGGTCACGCGCCTTCGCATACAGCGTGACGCGTTTGCCCACCTCGTCGCCCCAGCTCTCCGGGATGGCAAAGCTCATGCGGAATTGTGCCGTGCAGCCCGGTGCCAGCACGGCGTTTCCATTGTCGGCAACCAGCGGGTGCGTTGCAAAACGTGTGTCCAGCGTCTCGAGCGCGTACTTCACGTGTGCCATGTCGTTGGCCGAAGCGTCCTCGGCAAGCTCCGGATCGTAGATCGATGCCGTGCGTGCGTTCGCTCCGAACCCGATGGATGCGCTGGAGAACGGCTGGTTGGAGCCCTCTCGGTACAGATCAATCGTTCCGGCGGTGAGCAGCGTGTTGCCGTCGTTTCGCACCGTTACCATGAAGGATTCGCCTGCCGCTCCGGGCACCACCGCGCCCGAGGTAGCGACCGCGCCTGTCGGCGTCGCGCATGCCACCAGAGGCACTTCTATGCCGTGCAGCTCCGCCTCGCTCTGCTCGGCACTCACAATGTGCGTGGCGAGCGCCGAGAGCATGCCGCCCGACGTCAAAAACGTCGTTATCTGATCGACGGGGTGGTCGAGCTCACACATCACGAACGGTTCTGTGAACAGATCGCCTTCCAAGGCGCTGGCGAAGATACGGAAGTGCTTGCCCATCACCGCTACCGGGTTGCCTTCTTCGTCGTAGGTCTGTCCCACCTTGCCGTCGGTGTTCTCTACGTACATCACGCACCGGCCGTTGTTGCTCGCGCTGAACGACGCCGGACCACAGCCCGCGGCGCCCACGGGCTCCGACGCAAATGCCTTCGCGCCTCGTGTCCAAGTAATATGCTGCAGCTGCTCGTCGACGGTAGCCAAAAAGCCCGTGTGCTGCGGCCACGGCACCGCATGGGGCACTGTGGCATCTGGCGACATAACGCCCCAACTCGCAATAGACCGGCCGATCACGGCGTACGATGCGCAGCCACAACCGCTTGCAGTCTCGTATGCAACGGGCACCACCATTTTTCCGTTGATATTCTCGGGCGCGCCCAGCTCGATGCTCGACGGTGCCTGCGGAAAGCGGAGGACCTGACGGAATGTGAGGCTGTCGCCCAAATCGTCCGACCACAGGGTAAAGCACTCGAGCGCGACCTCTGCCTCGGTGCCCAACGCCTTCTCGGCGGTGGCTCCGCGGCGATGGAGATAGGCGCCCGACAGGCGTCCGTCGACAAGTGTCTTGCCCACCGTGATGCGTGGGCACTGCAGGCAATGGTAGCCGTCCTCCTGCAGGCGGCCGCGCGAGATGCTGCGCCACGACGTGTGCGATATCACGCGAACGCCGTCGTTGCTTATGCGCAGGCGCACAACGGACAGTATGCCGGCTGTGCTTGCCGTGTCGAACCGGGTTGCGTCGCCTTCGGGGCGCTCTCCCGAGACCAGCAATACGTAGGCGTCTTTGTTTTCTCTCCCGTCCGTATATTCCACCACGTCGAAGTCGTAATCGAATATGTCGTTGCGCTCCACGTCGCCCTCGCCAAACCCAAGGGGGAAGTCCACGGGCGTGGGAGCGGACCACGCGCCGTTCGTCTTTGTGTGCACCACCAGGCGCGAACGACCGTTCTCGCCGTAGCGCACCGAGGCGATACGGAACAGACACTCCACGCCGGCAATCATCGCTAGCTTCATGCGGGCTTCGCTGAGCACGCCAGTGAAGAGTACGTTGTCGCTCGAGGGCTTTATGCCGCCTCGCTCATCCTCCGACACGCCGGAAGAATTGGCGTCCGGGTCCGCAACGGCGTTCGTCGCATGGCCGATGTCGATGTGGGTGTACTCATACATCGGTGCGGCGTTTTCATCGTTCTCCATCAGCGCGTGGACGAAATGTTCGACCTGTCTCGTGTCGTCGCTCTCTGCATCCGCCTCGAGTTCAATGCGCGTGACCGCTTGCCCCCAATCGCGTACGACCGGCGCGACATTTGCGTCGGTGGCTGCAACTTCGGCGCATGCGAGCAGCTCGGCATTGGTGACGATGGTAGCCGACGCGATAAACTGCGGCACACCACCTGCCTCGGCATTGCCGGTCGCGCCAAAGCGGGCATCCAGCGTATAGGGCGTATCTCCACCCAATGCGAGCTCAGAGCGCTGGAGCACATACTGGTTGCCATTGTTCACCGACATATTCCACGAATCGAGGAGTGTGGGCCACGACCCCGACCAAGCCTTGGTGGTCCACTTGAACATGACAAACTGGAGTATCACGTCGACATCCATGTCTGCACCTACGCGCAGCCGCGGAAGCTGGTGGCCGTCCGCCTTCTCGTACCCAATGAACAGTGTGAGGGATGCGGCACCGCGCACGGCGGACGAAGCGACGCCTGCAACGCCGGCTCCAAAGGTGACGGCAAGTCCGATCTGGATGGTGAATGATCCTGACGTATTGGAATAGTCGAGCGAAATGTTTTTGAAGAACGCCGCACCGCTGCCGTGCGTGTGGGCGCCCACGGCGAGCGCCAGTTTTGCCAGCACCCAGGGGTTGACGTTTAAGAAAAGCGGCACCGGTCCCAGGGTAAACTGCTCGGTCCAATTGAGGTCGGTTCTTACCTGGAAGAGGGCCTTGATATTGCCGTATGCGGGGTCGTTGTTGTTGCCCCAGGTTTTACCCACCCAGTCGTAGGCGAGCGAGCCGTACACCTGTGTGGCGATATCCATCGTGAACAGCAGCGTGCAATGGTGGCGAAGGAGCTTGGTGTTCCTTGGGTCGGTGCCCGAACCGGCACTCATGCTCTTGTACTGATTCCACTTCCCCTCCATTTCGTCGAGGTAGCGGTTTGCCTGCTTGGCACCCGACTCGCGCGGTGACTTCTTCCAATACTCCGGATCCGGATTGCCCGAATCGTTCATATAGCTGGCTGGTTTGTATCCTCCGCCAAACAGCACGTATCCAGCAAACGAGAAATCGAAAAGGATCGGAAATGTGGGCATCCAACACGTGAACTTATTACCACCGATGCCGGGAAACGATGCGGGGAAATCAAACGGAGTGATCTCTTGGTCCATGGTAGTGGGGACGATAGTGGTCGAGCCCGATTCCGCCTTGGAAGCCGGTGCGGTGGCAACGCCCATGGGGGACGAGAGCGTGTAGGTTTTACCCTGGTAGTCGAGCACAAAGCGCAGTTTGCATCCTTCTTCCAGAATGCCCGACGCCGCATCGAGGAACTTGTCCTCGAGCGAGAACGTCGCCAGATTATCCGCACCCGATGCGCTGGCCTTGACTTGGCCAATCTGCGTGAAGGTTTCGGGTGAGCTGCCCGCGGCAGGCGTCACTTTGTTGATGCGCAGCGTTGCCTGTCCACCCTGTGGCAGATGTGCCTGCACGGTAAAGGCGTGCGTATCGGGCTGCTCGTTTGCCGTGTCGTCCTTCGGCAATGTCATGAACGTGGCTTCAGCGTACTGGATGTCCCATTCGTCGAATGTGAGCTGGCGGAAGTACGGCTCGCCGTCGGAAAGCAGACGCGTGGGCGCGGTTATGGCGGTGCCGCCCTGGATACGCGCAAGGGGAATCTCGACATCACGGTAGCCCGCCATGCTAATGGAGATGCCGCCGTTAAAGTCGTACGCGTCGAGAAGCGTTGCCTCGTCCACGTAGCCTTCCGAAAGAGGCGCGACCTCAAAGATGGCCGTGCCCTCGTCGTCGGTAGTGGCGGAGAGCTGCTTGCCCGCGGCATAACGCGACGCGAGCGTGACCTGGGCTCCCTTGATGGGCATATTCTTGTTGGCGACGTCGATCACAACCACACCAAACATGGTGCGCGAGAGCACCAGGACCTTGAAGGGGTCTTCTTCGTCGGCATAGGCCGCGGTGGGCGCGAACGGCAGCAGGAAGGCATTTTCGCTTCCCGGCACGCGAGGCAACATAATGCTCGCTAGCGAGGATGTTCCGGCGATAAGTAGCGAACGGCGATCAAGCATTTTGGGCTCCCATCCCGCAAATTTCGGTGGAAATAATCCAATTTTGCGAGAAGGTGCCCCGTGGCGGTAGTGCCGTTCGAGGGTCAAAATGTCCAATTTGAGCGCGCGAAAGCGCTAGGCCCCCGGAGTGCTTTCGATACGCCGGGCAGTCTGGCCGCTAGCGCAACATGTGGGCAACCAGCTCGGCGCGAGTTCCGATACCAAGCTTGGCATACACTCCTGATAGGCGGTTTTTGACGGTGCCCGGCGATACTCCCATATGGCGTGCGATTTCGGCGTTGGTCCACCCGCGACAGGCGAGCATGGCCATGGTGAATTCCGTGGTCGTTAGATCGTCGGCCACGTCCTCGCCCGAATCGGGGTTGTGGATGCGCCGCCAGCCGTAGCTGAATCGATACGTAATCTCGATGATGCGTGCGAAGTCGTCAGGGTATTGCGTTTTTAGACACGCCTCGATAAGCCCCTGCAAAAGGCCGTGGTGCTCGCCGATAAGTTCGACAAGGCCGTCGGGGCGCGCAACGTTCCAAGCAGCTCCGAAGTGCGTTTTTGCGGCGTCGATGTCCTTGAGGCTCATGCATGCCATGGAAGCTGCCAGGTGCAGGAACAGCTCCGAGATGGGATAGCTTCCCTGTTTCATAATCAGGGCGTTTTCCGCCATGCCCAGGCTGCGGCCGTAATCGCCGCGCAGGTACAAGGCGTGCGCCATCACGTAGCTGGCGAATAGGCGCAGGCCTTCGGGCAGATGCGCCGCAAGTGGATAAAACTCTTCAGCAGAATACGGGGAAGGCAAGTGCAGCAGGACACTCGCGGCCGAGGCGAACAGGATATGCGTGGCGTGGACGGCGGGCGATTCCTCGTCAGTTGGCGTATCGAGGATGCCAGCAAGGCACCGGCGGGCGTCGGCGATACGGTTGAGCGACAGACTGGCATATCCGCAGATAAGGCATGCGGAATAGCGCAGTGCGGGATCGGTGGCGTCAAGATAGGGGCGCGCCGTCTTGGCAGCGAGCGTGGCCTGTCCGCGAAAGTACAGCGCTTCTGCCGTGGCGATGGTGCGTGAATCGGGGTCGGAAATGCCTGCAACCGCAGCGTCAATCTGCCCCGGCACAAAGGCGGTGCACATCAACGGCATGGGAATGCGCGGGTAGCCATCGCAGTCCATCTTCCATCTCCCAACAGCTGGCAACAATTGCAGCAATTGTACTCCTGTTGCTCGGGACTGGAATTTTTGGGTATTGCCTACGATTATGCCGAACGCATAAAGGAAGAGTCTATTGGCGATGCTCTCAAGGTGGCTACCGAAGCCAAGCTGACCTCGATATTAGGAAAAAGTGCCACCCCTGCAAAAAGCTCTGTCGCAGTGATGGGAAACGCATCTTCTGGGCATTCCGGCGTCTCCAGCTAGCGCTGGACTGCTGCTGTCGCCTGCGCGTTGGCGAGCGGAGCGTGGGGACCGTCCGGCGACCAGCGGTGACGGGCGAGCCCTGCCGCGTGCGTGGGCCTCCATCGGCGTAGACCCATGACCCCTATGGCATCGGAGAAGTCCACCATCGCGTCCAGGACCTTACCGTCCGGCACGCCCAGCCTAGCGGCTCCCTTGAACCCAAGGTTGAAGGGGGGTGTTGTACAAGGCATATGGGGCCGAGTGGAAGTGGATCAAAAGAGCGTTACTTGACGTTTCATGCATAATGCCAACCGCCCCGCGATATCACGTTCGCAGCGCGCAGGGGCCGGAGAATCTTCGCGATGAGAGTTGACGTCTAATACCTTGCATCGTATAGTGTGTATAGCATAGTATATGACGAGAGGAGGTGTGCGGATGGAGGCACAGATGAAGCGCGGCTTCCTGGAGGCCTGCGTGCTCGCGGCCGTCTCCGGCGAGGAGTCCTACGGCTACCAGATCGTGAAGGACGTACCGGCGAGCATGGGGCTCACGGAGTCGACGCTCTACCCGCTGCTCAAGCGCCTGGAGAAGGCCGGGTGCATCACGGCGCGCTCCGCCGAGCACAACGGGCGGCTGCGCCGGTACTACCGCATCACGGACGACGGGCGAGCGCGCATCGAGGAGTTCCTGGCCGAGTGGCCGTCCGTACGGGAGATTTACGCATACGTTGAGGAGGCGCACCATGACGCGCGATGAGTTTCTGGGCCGGTTGGGCGAGCTGCTCGCCTGCCTGCCGGCCGAGCAGGTGGAGGAGACCAAGGCGTTCTATGCGGAGGCCATCGCCGACCGCATGGAGGACGGTATGAGCGAGGAGGAGGCCGTGGCCGCCATGGGCACGCCCGGCGAGGTGGCGGAGGCCACGCTCGACGACCTGCCCGCCGTGCCGCGCGCGATCGCGAGGACGCGCCGGCGCAGCACCGCGCTGCTGTGGGTGCTGGCCATCGTGGGCTCCCCGGTGTGGGTGCCGCTGCTCGCCGCCTTCGCCGCCGTGGCCGTCACGGTCTATATCTGCATCTGGGTGCTGGCGCTCTGCGTGTGGATCGTCGCGGTGGCACTCGGGGGCGTGGGCGTAGTTGGGCTCCTGCTTGCCGTAAGCGGCGTCATCATCGGCTACTTCCCGTACGCCCTCGCCTCGGCGGGCGTGGGGCTCGGCCTCGTCGGCGTGGCGCTCTTCGTTGGTGCTGGCGCTTGGGCCGCCTCAAAACAAATTGCGCGCCTCTCGGCGCTCTGGGCGAGGAAGGCCGCCTCGCCCTTCTGGAAGGGTAAGGGCGAGAAGGGCGGCGCTGCCGCGCATCTCGCGGCGTAGAAAGGAGTGAGTACCATGACCAGTGCGAAGAAGATCTACCTCGCCGTGGCGGGCGGGCTCGTTGCCGCGGGTGTTGTCCTCGCGGGCATTGGCTTTATCGCTTCGGGTTTCGACCCGGCCGTGTTCACAACCCATGTCGACACGCGCTACAGCACCATCGTGCTCGGCGGCGTCGAGGTGGACGACCCGATGGGCCTCCCCCTCATCGAGCAGCTCGCCAATCTGGGCGAGATCGACACCTCCGGCATCACCGCGTCCGAGTCCCCTGCTGCTCCGGAGGCGCCCACCGCTCCCTAAGCATAGCGCGCCCGGCGCCAGCCCGGGCGGGGCGAGCGGCAGTGACGAGCGCGCCTCGCGGACCCGGTTCTCGATCTCGCGCGGCGTGGACCTCGCGAGCCTGCGCGGGCGGCTACTGCGGTCGGACATGGGCTCTCCGGACCTGCTGCGGCGCAGCCACTTGCTCGCCGTCTGGCGGCTGACGCCCATCTGACGCGCGGTCTCGGCGACGCCGAGGCCGGACTCTATGCGCGAGACGAGCGTCTCGCGCCCCCTCGGGGTGAGCCTTGCGTTAGGATGTTGCTCCATGGGAGGGCTCCTCTGCTGTTCGTCTAGACAACTCACAGCATGTGGGAGCCCTCCCTATTTGTCACTACCCGGGTGTAAACAACCTATTGGCACAGAACAGCTAGAACAACCGATGCCGCCTCACTGCGCCGAGAAACCCCCGGCGCCGTGAGGCGGGCGGCGGAGTGAGCCAACAGCAAAGCCATGCCGCTATTAGTAGCCTGTCGCCAGCAATCTGCAAGTCACTAGCACCCCACAGCCGTGCCGGCAGCATCCCTTGGTCGCCATATCAGCCGCACGGTATAATCTATCCATCGATATATTGGTTGAACCATGGTGTCTCTGCTGTGACCATAAACTTCCGCAAGACGCTAGGACCTTGTTCTAAGGAGATCTGGTGGAGAAAGGTCAAGAGAACCCACCACAAGACCAGGCGCTTGCCCATAGAGTCAGGTGGGCTGACCTCGACAGCGTATTCGAGCACATGGGCGACAATGCTAGCGTTGGAGAGGCAAGTAACGGCATCCACCTCATAAATGACCGGGAGCACGTCGCCGTGCGCCAGGACCACGAGGTTCGCATCCCCAATGAATACCTGCAGGAATCATACGTCGGACAGCGCGACAGCGACCTGAGAAAAGCAAGGGAGATGCTCCTTCAGGCCAAGCAGGAGCGCCCTTCCTACAAACCTGACATCCTTTTAGGTCTTGCGACAACGTTCCTGGGCTGGTTTCTCGGGGGTTTGTCGTCATCTGTCAATCTCGCATCTTTGCCCGGTATCTTGATGCTCTGCGTAGCACCGTGTGGCGCAGTAGGACTCTTTGTCGCTTTTATCTTTATCCGAAAAGAAGAGAAGCAGGGCAAATCTGATCTGGCCGAGCGCGTCCTAGAACACCTGGCGGATCCCGATGACAAGGAGACCAAGACCGATGAACATTAATGATACGAGCACGCAGCTGCTCTTTACCACGGTCCCCATCGTGGGCATTACTACCGAAGGCACGGGCGTCTCGGGTACAGGATTCTTCTTTTCCTATGACCTTGAAGACGGGCGAAAAGTGCCCCTGCTCATTACCAACCACCATGTCCTCAAGGATGTGATTCAGGGTCGCTTCGTCATCAATCTAGCCGAAGGTGACGCCCCGTCATGCGAGACCATCAGCGTGAACTTCGACAAGTCATTCATCGAGGGGAAGAAGCTCGGAGAGCTCGACTTGGTTGCGATGCCGGTGGCCCCTGTTCTCAGCATGCTTGAAGAAAACGGGAAGAGGCCCTTCTACCGATCCATCGACTCTGGACTCATCCCGAAGAAGAGTGTGCTGGACAATTTGGCGGCGCTCGAGCAAATCACCTTTATCGGATACCCCAGCGGGCTCTATGACGACTACAACAAGACCCCCCTCATCAGGCAAGGCTGGACTTCCACGCCCACTTGGAACGACTACAAGGGTAAGCGCGAGTTCCTCGTTGACGCATCTGTATTCGAGGGCTCCAGCGGCAGTCCCGCCTTCATCCTCAACCAGGGCAGCTATCCCACGACCGACGGAATTGCCATCGGCTCCAGGCTGCTGTTCATGGGCGTAATCACTCAGACGATTACGAAGGAGAAGAGTGAGCACCTCGATTTAGGTACAGTCATCAGAAGCGACGCGATGCTCGACAAGCTCAAACCTTTCGTGGAAGGTCTACTGTAGCTAAGAGCACCGTCAAAAGCAGTGACGCCCCTTTGCTCCTTTCCCTAGGATGAGGTGACTGAGCTCGGCATGCTGGTTGACATCTGGTTCCCCAACGGCTCATAGTACAGACACATGGAAAGCCTTCGGGTTTTGTAAGGGCGGGACCCACTGGGCCTCGTTCTAGTTTTACTGTTCGGTTAACGCTGCGGATCGTTTTGGAAGGCTTACGAGCATGGTAGTCCCGTTCTCGGAACTTGCTTCGACCTCTACCGTGCCGCCGTGTAGGACTGCAATCTCCCAAACAAGCGCTAGCCCGAGCCCTGCACCGCCGTATGCCCTGCTGCGGGATTTATCCAGGCGAAAGAACGGTTGGAAGATGCTCTCACGGTACTGCTTGGGTATTCCCGGGCCCCGGTCCTCGACTCGCAGGAACACGTGGCTGTCGCTGTCGCTGATGGAGACGTTGACAGTCGAGCCGGAGCGGCTGTAACGGATGGCGTTTTCGACCAGATTAAACACCAGCCGATAGAGGAGCGTGTCGCTCCCGATTGCTAAAGCGTCTCCAGCACAGTTGAGGGCTATGCTCCTATTTTCGGCAAGTGGCGCAAGGTCAGTGAGGACCTCTTCGGACAAGGGACCGAGTTCAACATCGTCCTCGCAAGGAACGCTGCGGAGCTCACTCATCTCAAGCAATACCTTGGTCATTCGAGACATGCGCTCGGTTTGTTCTTGTAGCAGGCCGAGCAGCTCGGCTGTTTCGGGTTGCAAACCGGAGTGCTCGGAGATGAATAGTTCAATCTGTGCTTGCATAAGGGCGAGCGGGGTGCGCAGCTCGTGTGCGGCATTGCCGGTAAACTGACGCTGTGCAGAGAATCCTTCGCCAAGACGGGCGATCATGTCGTTGAAAGAGGCGCTGCATCGTTGTAGCTCGGTGGGCACATCTTCACTGAGCCTGATTTCGCTTAGGTTGTCAGGCTGCACGCGCTCTACCTGGGCGGCGAAATCCCGTAGCGGTTTGAGTGCACGGCCGCTCACAAAGTATGCCAGCACGCCGCCAAGGAGTGTGACTCCAGCCGTGATGTACCAGGCTGTCGTGCCAAAAGACTCCTGTGCGTCGTTTACGACGATCGTGACCCTGTCATCGGGGACCGCTTTCGTCGGGTCGAACGCCTGGGGCGAATCTTCGCCGGTTGCGTTAAAGGCCGAGATGTTACTGCCGATGGCATCCATGTAGCGCATGCCCGTATAGCCGACCAGGCAGTTCGTCAGCACGCACGCCGCACACGTGAGCAGTGCCGTCATAATCGTTATGCGCCATTGCAGCGAAAGCCTTTTCATTCGTTATCCTCCATAACGTAGCCCTCTCCAATCCGATTGCGAATCGGGTCGTATCCCAAAGCGCTGCGCAACTTTTTTCGGAGCGACGAAATATGAACGCGGGTTGCGTTGCTAAAGTTGTTCACGCTGCTATCCCAAACGTGCTCGATAAGCTCCTCTTGGCTTACCGGTCGCCCCTGATTAAGCATCAGGTATTCCAAGATTCCCGTTTCCTTGCGCGTAAGAGATAAAGCCTCGCTGTCCACGGAAGCGATGCGCGCCTTGGTGTCAAAGCTGAGCTTTCCGCAGGTTAAAACTACGTCGCTTTGTGTAAAGCGTCTTAGGGTAAGGCTGCGAATCCTTGCCGCAAGCTCGTCCAGATGAAACGGCTTGGTGAGGTAATCGTTGGCGCCGGCATCGAGTCCGGCGACTTTATCTGATACTTCGCCACGTGCGGACAGAATCAGTACCTTAGTCTCGCAGTCAGTTTTCCTAAGTTCCCTGAGTACGGTCATGCCGTCGATGCGGGGAAGGTTGAGGTCGAGTACCACGAGGTCGAAGGCCTCAACGTCCAGTAGGTCGAGCGCCTCCTGTCCGTCGTGACAGCAGTCGACACTGTACGCCAAGTTCCGCAAGCTGCGCGCGATTGCGTCGCACAGCGCCCGCTCGTCCTCGACGATCAAAATACGCATAACAGTCTCCTTGCACATTTCAAATCGCGCTTAACACGGATTTTATAGCCGATATGGTCCAATGGTCGCGTAACGAAAGGAGTGGTCAGGTTGTTCAAAGCGGTAAAACCCGTGGTACAGGTCGCTTTGTTGATCGTCGGAATTGCCATGGTGTGCTTTGGCGTTATGCGTGGCGAGGCAGATGCCGTGCTGGCCAAAGCGATTAGGCTGTGCTTGGAGTGTATCGGAATTGGATAAAAGAGAAAACACTGCGTCGCATGTTTTGGCTCGATTTCGCGGATTCATTCAGGCGGCGGCGACGCTCGTCACCAACATTCACCTGCCAAACTTTGCCAAAGGCGGCATCTATCAGGGCGCGGGAAAAACAGTCTGCGTACCTGGACTTAATTGCTATTCGTGCCCCGCGGCATCGGGTGCGTGCCCCATCGGGTCGTTCCAGTCGGTGGTAGGTTCATCCAAGTTCAACTTTTCTTACTATGTTACCGGTACGCTCATTTTGCTCGGCGTGCTGCTGGGACGCTTTGTATGCGGCTTTCTGTGCCCGTTTGGCTGGCTGCAGGAGCTGCTTCATAAGATTCCCGGCAAAAAGCTTTCGACAAAAAAGCTCAAGCCGCTCACGTACATCAAGTACGTCGTGTTGCTGTTTGCCGTGGTGCTGCTGCCCGTCTTGGTGGTTAACGACGTGGGCATGGGCGACCCGTTCTTTTGTAAGTACATCTGTCCGCAGGGCGTGCTCGAGGGCGCCATTCCGCTGGCCATTGCCAATGCCGGCATTCGATCTGCGCTGGGGCAGCTCTTTACTTGGAAACTTGCCGTTCTCATTGCCGTGGTAGTGCTGAGCGTTTTGCTCTACCGCCCCTTCTGCAAATGGATTTGTCCACTCGGCGCATTCTATGCGCTCATGAATAAGGTATCCCTGCTGGGGATTCGGGTCGATGCATGCAAATGTGTCTCGTGTGGCAAGTGCTCAAAGGTTTGTCAGATGGATGTTGATGTGGTCCGCGCGCCCAATCATGCCGAATGCATCCGGTGCGGAAAGTGCATCGGGGCCTGTCCTGTCGATGCCATCAGCTATCGCTATGGCCTGGATGTGTCGGCGGAAAAGCTTCCCTTGACCGCCGATAAAAAGTAAACAAGCTTCGACAAAACGGAGGAATGACTATGAAGCTTTCTAAGATTGCGGCCCTGTTTATGGTGCCGGTATTGGCCTTGTGTCTTGTGGCGTGCTCGGCACCTGGCGGCAATGCGAGCGAATCTGCGAGCTCCGATCCTAAGATCGCAGAACTCACTGCGCAGAAGCCGGCCAATGCCGACGAGGCCGCCGAGCTGTATGCGAAGCTCATGCAGAAGGAGAACGAGATCTTTTCGAGTGATAACGCGCTGTGGGAAAAGGTATTCAATGCGGCAAATAAAGACTCGGCAATGATTGAGGACGGCAGCAATTACGGCGATTTCCTGCTCAAGACCATCGACGGCGCCAAGGATGAGTTCACGGCGGATGAGCTCAAGACGCTCAAGGCCGGTGCACAGCAGATCAAGGAGATCGAGGACAAGCTCGAGAGCCTGGAGAAGGAGTTCCCCGGCTGTGGAAGCACGCCGAGCGAAGGCGAGAGCGTCGACGCTTCGGCCGCTGGCATGACGGCTGGTGCCAATGCTTCGAGCGAGGCGACGAAGTTCCCCAGCTTTACGGGCAAGGACCTGGATGGCAACGACGTGAGTAGCGACGAGCTGTTCTCTAAGAACAAGGTCACCGTCATGAACTTCTGGTTCACCACTTGCAAGCCGTGCGTGGGCGAGCTGGGCGATCTTGAGAAACTGAATCAGGAGCTTGCCAAGAAGGGCGGTCAGGTCGTGGGCGTCAATTCCTTTACGCTCGATGGCAACAAGGGCGAGATTGCAGATGCCAAGGACGTGCTGAGCAAGAAGGGCGTGACGTATAAGAACATCTGGTTCAAGTCGGATAGCGAGGCCGGTAAGTTTACGTCAAATTTGTTCTCGTTCCCGACAACGTATGTCATCGATCAGAATGGCAACATCGTAGGGGATCCAATCGTGGGAGCCATCAGCTCCGCCGAGCAGCGCGCGGCACTCGACAAGCTTATCGACCAGGCGATTGCGAATAGCGAGCAGTAAACAACGCGTAAAGCATAGCGAGGATCGTGCACCGCTGTGCGAAGTAGTCCACTACCTTTCAAGATAAGCTCCACCATATAGAGGTCCCGCTTGGGACCTCTTCTTTTGGGCGCCGTCCCGTTCGTTTTTTGGCGTGGTTCGTTACATTCCTCACTGGCGCCGGCAAAAAATGGGGATAGAGTAGGACAAACGCGTCGAATACGAACGGCGGAGGAGAGCGGGCAGGGTGCCTGCGCAGGAGAGGTTGCCGTCCATGCTGGAGCTCAAAGGAATTTGCAAAAGGTACGTTACGCAGTCGTTTACGCAGGTGGCGCTCGACAACGTAAGCCTGTCTTTTCGCGATAGCGAGTTCGTGGCCATTCTGGGTCCCTCGGGTTCGGGCAAAACTACGATGCTCAACGTTATCGGCGGACTCGACCACTTTGACTCGGGCGACCTGCTGATCGACGGTATTTCGACCAAGGACTTTCACGATCGCGATTGGGATGCCTACCGCAACAACCGCATCGGATTTGTGTTCCAAAGCTATAACCTTATTCCGCATCAGACCATTTTGGAAAACGTGGAGCTGGCGCTTACGCTCACGGGTGTGGGGCATGCCGAGCGCCGCCAGCGTGCACGCAAGGCGCTCGAGGCAGTTGGTCTGGGCGAGCACGTTAACAAGCGCCCGAGCCAGCTTTCGGGTGGACAGATGCAGCGCGTGGCCATCGCCCGCGCCCTAATCAACGATCCCGAGATCGTGCTGGCAGACGAGCCGACCGGCGCCTTGGACTCTACGACGTCCGTGCAGGTCATGGACTTGCTCAAGGAAGTCGCGCGCGACCGCCTGGTTATCATGGTCACGCACAATCCCGAGCTGGCGTATCAGTACGCCACGCGTATCGTCAATCTGGCGGACGGCAAGATCACCGACGATTCCGACCCCTTTGATGCTGCCAAGGCCGCGCGTCGCGAGGCAAAGCCTACGCGCAAAACCTCGATGAGCTTTGTGACGGCGCTGGGGCTTTCTGCCCGAAACCTCATGACCAAGAAGGGCCGCACGGCCATGACTGCCTTTGCGGGCTCGATTGGCATTATCGGTATCGCGGCGATCCTGGCGCTCTCCAATGGCGTAAACGGCTACATCAAAAAGGTCGAGGAGGATACGCTCTCGAGCTACCCGCTCACCATTTCCAAGCAGGATTACGACCTGTCGTCCATGATGGGCGGACAGGGGGCTGCGGATGATGACTCGCCTGAAAACGTGGATTCGTCCGACGACAGTGCCGAAACCGATAAGATTCCCGTGGTCACGGCCGTAAAGGATATGTTTGCGAGCGTTAAGTCCAACGACATGACGAGCTTTAAGGCATGGCTTGACGACGGCGGCGACGGTATCGACAAAGAGGTCAACGCCATTCAGTACGGCTACGGTGTATCGCCGGTTGTCTATCGTGCCGGCAAGGGCGATGAGAAGCCTGTCCGGCTGGTGCCCAACGCCATGACCGAGGCCATGAGCGGAGGCGCGAGCTCGGCGGCAACGGTGAGCATGGAATCCATGGGAACCTCGGTCTTTAACGAGATGATCGACGACCAGAGTCTGCTCGACAGCCAGTACGATGTCGTCGCCGGTCATTGGCCCACGTCTGCCAACGAAGCCGTAATGGTGCTTTCGAGCCGCGGCACGGTGGGCGACTATACGCTCTACAGCATCGGTGCGCTGGATATCGATGAGCTCAACGATCTGGTAAACAGTGCCATGACGGCCGACGGTAAGATCGAGACGCCCGAGACCGCTGCCGACTTTACCTACGACGATGCGCTGTCCACCACGTTTAAGGTGCTGTCGCCGGCAGATGCGTATCGCAAAAACGAAGAGACCGGTATGTGGGCCGATATGTCCGGTGACGCCGACTTCATGGCGGCCAAGGTTGCCGATGGCATTGACGTGCGCATTGTGGGCGTGGTACGGCCCAACGAGACGGCCAACGCGAGCGCCCTTTCGCCCGGTATCGCCTACACACATGCGCTGACTCGCCAGCTTATGGAGCGCGCGGCCGATTCGAAGATTGTGCAGGAGCAGCTTGCTCATCCCGAGACGGATGTCTTTACCGGCAAAACGTTCGACGAGTTGCAGGGCGAGGCCAAGCAGGGCGTGGACCTGGGCAGCATGTTCAGCGTTGACGAGGCGGCGCTCAAGAGCGCGTTCTCGTTCGATGCGTCCGCGCTTTCGGGTGTGGCCGGCGGTATGGACCTTTCGGGCATCGATTTGTCAGGCCTGGATATCGACCTTTCGGGCGTTGGCGAGGACATCGACTTCAACGACATCATGGCCAAGGCGCCGGCCCCCGATTTCTCGGGAGTCTTCGATGGCTTGGAACTCACACCCGAGCAGATGCAGCAGGTGGGCGCGCTTGCCAACCAGCTGTTTGAGGGCTTTATGCAGTCCGATCAGTTTAAGGCGCTGACGCCCGAAGATCTTAAGGACGCGACAAAGCTTGCCGCCGCATTCTCGGCATATCTTGAGAACGATGCCGCGGCGCAGCAATGCTTAGCGCAGCTCAAGGCGCTGGGCGGAGATGTGCTGGCTGAGCGGCTACAGCAGGCAATGACCGACTACGCACAAAAACAGCTCGCGCCCTATTTGCAGCAGGCTATGGACCAGGTGATGAAGGCGATCAGCGAGCAGATTGCGACGACCGTATCGTCCCAGCTCAAAGCAGGCGCGGCGGGGCTCATGGGACAAATGGCGACGCAGATGTCGTCGAGTTTTGCCAACCTGGCGAGCGCCATGCACGTGGATGCGAGCGCCTTTGCCCGTGCTATCCACTTCAACATGGATGCCGAGGACCTGAGCTCGCTCATGATGAGCTATGCGAAGGCGTCGCAGCTCACCTACGACAACAACCTGACCACGCTGTGTTATGCGGACGAGGCAGATCCCATCTCGGTCAAGATCTTCCCGCGCGACTTTGAGGCCAAGGAGCACGTGCTCGACCATATCGATGCGTATAACAAGCAGGTCAAAGCCGCCGGGCATGACGAGCAGGCAATCTCGTACACCGACTACATGGGCATCATCATGGGCTCGGTGACCGATATCGTGAACACCATCAGCTTGGTGCTCATTGCGTTTGTGAGTATTAGCCTGGTGGTGAGCTCTATCATGATCGGCATCATCACCTACATCAGCGTGCTGGAGCGCAAAAAGGAGATCGGCATCTTGCGCGCGATCGGCGCGTCGAAACGCAACGTGGCCAACGTATTCAATGCCGAGACCTTTATCGAGGGCCTCATCGCCGGCGTTTTTGCCATCGCCGTCGTGGTGCTCGTGAGCCTCCCGGTCAATGCCTGGGCGCTTGCGACCAAGCAGGTTCCCAACCTGATGAGCCTGCCCGTGCAGGATGCGCTGGTGCTCATCGCGATTTCGGTGCTGCTTACAGTTGTTGCCGGCCTGCTGCCGGCCCGTAGCGCATCCAAAAAGGATCCCGTGGAAGCCCTACGCTCCGAATAATGTGACAAGGGGCAGTCCCTTTGTCACATTGAGCGGCTTGTGAATTCGAGGTCTAATACTTTTCCGAGAAGTGAACGAGTCAAAATGGACCCCCGAAGCGTCGACACTTTTGAGATGTAATTTCCTGCGGTTTTGATCGTTGAATCCTGCGGTTTTGGCGTCAGAAAATGTCGATGCTTCGGGGGTCCAAAAACGGTCGTTCACTTCTCGGGAAAAGTATTAGACCTCGTTGTATGGGGTGCGGCTGGAGGGTGGTCATCGTTCAGTAGCTACCTCTTCCTTGTGAATCGCCTGAAGCGCAAGGCATAATGCATGTGACAAAGGGACGGCCCCTTTGTTGTGTTGATATGAGAGAAGAGTAGATGATCCTTTCGCTGGCCCCTATGGAGGGGATTACCGGGCATGTGTTCCGTCGCGTGCATGCGGAGTGCTTCGGTGCGCTCGATTGCTATTACACGCCGTTTTTGCCGCCGCCGCGGGTGGGAAACCGCTTTGGCGGCAAGGCGTTTAAGGAGATCGATCCTGCCAATAACCAGGGGCTCAACGTGGTGCCTCAGCTGATGTCCAAGAACGCGGACGAGTTTGTGTGGGCGGCACAGGTGCTCGCCGACATGGGCTACCGCGAGGTCAATCTCAACCTGGGTTGCCCTTCGGGAACGGTTGTCGCCAAGGGCAAGGGCTCGGGTTTCTTGCGCAATCTCGACGAGCTCGAGGCGTTCTTAAGTGATGCGTGCGAGCGGTCGCCGTTGCCGGTGTCGGTAAAGACCAGGCTGGGGCTGGAGAATGACGACGAATACGAGCGCGTGCTCGATCTGTATTGCCGCATGCCGTTGGCAGAGCTCATTGTGCATCCGCGCGTGCAAAAGGACCGCTATACGGGTTCGCCGCGCAAAGAGTTTTATGGCGAGACGCTGGAGCGTGTGCCGTTCCCCGTGGCCTATAACGGTGACATTTTTGATCTTGAGGATATGGACGCGCTGGTGGAGGCCTATCCCGGCACGCGCCATGTGATGTTGGGGCGTGGCCTGCTCGCGAACCCCGCTCTGGCTCGCATGGTCAAGGGCGGCCCTGCTGCAACGGCTGCTGAGCTGCAGCGCTTCCACGACACGCTGTTTGCGGCATATGCAGAAGAGATTGGCGGCAATGCGGTCTTCCGCATGAAGGAGTGGTGGTTCTACGCCAAGTGCGCTTTCGCTGATCCCGCTACCGTCCACAAGATCGTACGCAAGATCAAAAAGGTCGACGAATACCGCGCTGCCGTCGAGCGCGTCTTTCGCGAACAGCCGCTTGCACCCACAGCTCGCTTCAACGACTAGTTAGTCGTTGGGGACGTTCTTTAACGACTAGTCATTTATGAACGTCCCCAATGACTATGTTGCACTAGAGCAGGTTTTCCTGCACCCATGCGATGATGTCGCTTGACTCGTAGAGCGGCTTGCCGTCGATGAACAAGCAGGGAACCTGGCGTTTTCCGCCGACGGCGATGAGTGCCTGCTCAGCATCGCCGTCGATCGAGATATTGCGCTCGGGGATGGTCACACCGTTATCGGCAAGGAATCGCTTGACCTTTATGCAATACGGGCAGCCGGCCATAACGTACAGCGCGAGCTCGTGATTAGTAGCCATAGGTCTCCAATCGGTTGAGGTTTTGATTGAAATACCCAAAGCCGCCGCGGTCTATGCGCGCGTCAACGAAGACTCGATGGCCTGGACCAGAAACGCCGTGGCTCCGGTGGCGCAGGGCTTGTCGTAGTAGTCAACAAAGCGCTGGTCGGCAAGATAACCGTGGGCGAGGCCCAGGTACGCCTCGTCTTGGGGCTCGCATCCCCAGTTGAGAGCAATCCAGCGACGATGCATCGCGACAAGCTTACGAGCCTCGTTGCTCTCTGGGTCGCCAATGCCCATGGCAATTGAGAGCTGGCCCAGAATAGCGCGTTCAAGTTCCTTCATGTCGTTCCATGTCTCGGGGTCCATGTCCAGCAACGCTTCGTTTGCTGCATCGATAGCCTCATCGCCGTAGCGCGCCCGCGCCTCGGCACCGTAGCGCGCCTCGTTTTCCTGCACGGTGCGCCAGCGCTCCAGTTGCGGCAGGACGGCGCCCATGAGCGAGACGGCTTCGTCGAGCGACATGCCGGTGTTTTGTGCCAGGCGCGGGGCACAATCCTCAATCATTGCCTCCATGGTGGTGTCATAGGTGTACTTGCCGTGGTCGTAGCACCACTTGCAGTAATGATCGGTCGCGGTGCCCGTGGCATCGGTGCCGCAGTCGTCGGGCGTGAGTATCATGCCGCAGCTCTGGCAATAGTGCTCAGGCATTTCGAGCAGGTGGGACAGCGGTTCTCCGGTTACGGCGGCGATGAGCTTCATCATGTCGATGCCCGGTGTGACCTCGCCGCGCTCCCACCGGCTGATGGCCTGGCGTGTGACGAAGAGCTTAGCGGCAAGCTGCTCTTGGGTAAGGTGATGGGCGCGACGGACAGCAATGAGCTTTTCTGCAAAGGCCATAGCGGCTCCTTTCTGCTGGTTGATGGCTTAAGCATACGCGGCGGCAGGCGCCCTTCCAAGCAACCGTTGGTTGCACGACGGGGGACCGCGGCGAAGAATTGCGCGCAACGCCCCACGCCTCCATGCCGTACAATGACCGGCATGGAACCTATCGCACGCATACATACCGACCTGCCGCAGAAGTTCGGCATTCCGCGCAACAGCTTTTTGGCGCCCCATCTGCAGGGGCACATCGTTTTTGAGCCGGAATTTGCCTCCAATGCAGCGGTTGAGGGCCTGGACTCCTTCTCTCACCTGTGGCTGCTGTGGCGCTTCGAAAACGGAACGCCCGGCGGCACGGCTAAGGATATTGCCGTCGACGCTAAAACGCAGGACAGGTCCGGCACCAACGCAAAATGGTCGAAAACCGTGCGCCCGCCGCGTCTGGGCGGAGCCGAACGTGTGGGAGTGTTTGCCACGCGCAGTCCGTTTCGCCCTAATCCCATCGGGCTCACCTGCGTCAAGCTTGATCGTGTCGAGCTCACCGACGATGGCCCCATCATCCATGTGTTGGGGGCCGACCTGCGCGACGGTACGCCCATCTACGACATCAAGCCCTACATTCCGTTTGCGGACTGCCACCCGGATGCGACCGGAGGCTGGATCGAGGATGCTTCGTGGCAAGAGCTCGATGTTGAGTTTCCGCAAGCACTGCAGGATATGGTCCCGCCCGCAAAGCTCCTCGGCTTGGTCGAGGTCCTTCGCCAAGACCCGCGCCGCGCGGGCAGCAAGCACGAGCCACACCGCGTCTATCATCTGGCTTACGCCGGGCTCGACATATCGTTTACGGTCGATGAAACCCAGCTAACCGTAGTTGCCGTCAACGACGCGCAAGACTAACCAGCCATTCGTCCGCACCCGTCAAATTAAGCGCCAAACCCCGCGCCAAAACCGCCCACGCTGGTGGACAATAACGCCTACCAAAACAATCAACTTTGCACGGGAGTCCAGCATGAAATACGACTTCACTTCAATCATCGACCGCCACGGCATGGACGCCATCGCCGTTGACTCTTGGGGTGAGATCCCCGGTATGGCCCCGAACGCACCCGACGAGGGCTTCGACCGCATTCCCATGTGGGTGGCCGACATGAACTTTGCCACGGTGCCCACGGTCCAGGAACACATCATTCAGCGCGCCCAGCACCCCATGTTTGGCTATTTCAATCCGCGCTCCGAGTATTTCGACCGCATCATCGAATGGCAGAGCCGCCGCAATGGCGTCGAGGGCCTGCGCCCTGAACATATCGGTTACGAAAACGGCGTGCTGGGCGGTGTCGTGTCGACGCTGCGCGCGTATGTCCAGCCGGGCGATGCGGTGCTGGTCCACAGCCCCACCTACATCGGCTTTACCAAGTCCATTGAGGCCGCGGGCTATCGTATTGTCCATAGCCCGCTTAAGCTCGACGATCAGGGCGTGTGGCGCATGGACTTTGAGGACATGGAGTGCAAACTCGCCCAAAACCACATCCATGCCGCGGTGTTCTGCTCGCCGCACAATCCCTGCGGCCGCGTATGGGAGCGCGACGAAATCGAGCGCGCCATGGACATCTATCGCCAGCACGATTGCGTGGTGATTTCGGACGAGATTTGGTCCGATATCATCCTGCCGGGGCACAAGCACATCCCGACGCAGTCGGTGAGCGAGGATGCCCGCATGCGCACGGTTGCCCTCTATGCGCCGAGCAAGACGTTTAACCTGGCGGGCCTTGTCGGCAGCTACCACATTGTCTACAACGAGACGCTGCGTGACCGCATCTGCGCCGTGTCCAACAAGACCCACTACAACGAGATGAATGTCCTCTCCATGCATGCGCTTATCGGTGCCTACCAGCCGCAGGGCTACGAGTGGGTGGACGAGCTCAACCAGGTGCTTGCCGGCAATATCGAGTACTTCTGCGATTACGTGGACGGGCATTTTGAGGGCGTGTCCTATTCGCGTCCGCAGGGCACGTACATGGTGTTTCTGGACTGCACCGAGTGGTGTCGCGAGCATGGCCGCGATATTCAGTGGCTGCTCGACGAGGGGGCGCGCGTGGGCGTGGGATATCAGGACGGCCGCCCGTTCCACGGGCCCTGCCACATTCGCGTGAATCTGGCGCTGCCGCTTTCGCGCGTAAAGGAAGCGTGCGACCGCCTGGACCGCTACGTTTTTAATGCACGGTAAGTGAGCGCTGCATGCGGGGCCTTCTGCCAAGTCGGCTGGAAGGCCCCACATGGTAAAACGTCTGTAGCCATTGGGCACTCGTGTGGTTTTGTTTGCTATTATTTTTTACCATTTCAGTCTGTAAACAGGATCGTATGGAGCTCGATGAAAAGGTCCCGTCGCTCGGTTGCCATTTCGTTGTTTGTTGCGCTTGCGGTAGCGTGCGCCTTTGTCGTAGCGATAGCCGGCTGTTCCGGGTCGAATGGCAGAGCCTCGACGTCTGCATTAGAAGGCCTGGATGCCTCGCAGGCCAAAGACGACAACCTTAAGACGCTCAACGTCGGCAGCGACCTCTATCCACCGTTTGTGTATACCGACGAGTACGGCGATATCGTTGGCCTGGATGTCGAGATATTGACCGAGGCTTTGACTCGCATTGGTTACAAGCCAAAATACCAGCTGATCGACTGGGAAAAGAAGAAGGAGCTGCTGGCGAGCGGCGAACTCGATTGTGTCATGGGCAGCTTTAGTATGACGGGTCGCGAAAACGAATATCGTTGGGCCGGCCCGTACCTTGCGAGCCGCCAGGTGGTCGCGGTCGATCCCCAGAGCGATATCTACACGCTTGCCGATCTTGAGGATAAGATCGTGGCGGTTCAGTCCACCACCAAGCCCGAGGACATTTTGCTCAATCGCATAAATGAAAACGTTCCGCAGATCAAGGAACTCTACAGCTTTTCGGACGGTTCATACCTGAACCCGGCGCTCGTCGAGGGCCTGGTCGACGCTATCGCCGCGCATGAGTCCTCGTTCCTCACCTACGAAAAAGACTATGGTGTGGCATGTCGCATTTTGGATGAGCCGCTGCTAGAGGTCGGTTTGGGCACCGCTTTCGATATCAACGATACGCGTGGCATCGACGTCAAGCTCACTCATGCCTACCAAGAAATGCTTGCCGATGGCACCATGGAACGCCTGGTGTCAAAGTACTTCGATGACCCTTCGCCATTTTTGAATATGGAGGGCCTGTCATGATCGATGCGCCCGACCACGCTGCTCAGGAGCGGGGCAATCGTTCGGCAGGGGCATGGCTCCTTGTCGCTCTGCTGGGGATAGCGCTCTCGGTTGTTGCCGGCATGATGAGCTACGATTACACGACGGCCCAAGTCGAGCAGCGCTTTGCCGACGTTGTCGATTACGTGGCGACGCAGAGCCTTTCCTACGATGCATTCAACAGCGCCTATACGACCAAAAACCTGATTCGCGTTATGGAGATCGCCGGAGAGACTGCCCGCGATATGGAGCGCGACGGTTCAGTGGATAACGCCATGCTGGAGCAATACGCCGACCAGTTCAACCTGAGCGCGCTGATCGTGACGGACGCATCGGGCAATTTGGTGTCCGAGTCCTCGACGGGCGATGTGGACTACGGGTCGCTCGCTACGTATCTCAAAGAATCACCCGTGCTTGAGGTGGCAACTCATCCGCTTAAGTCCTATACTGCCCGCATCACGCTTGCGGATGATTCGGTCGCAGACATTGGCTGCGTGACTCGGCAGGATGGCGAGGGCATCGTTATCGCGGTAAGGCATCAGAGCGCGAAAGCGGTTGCAAGCAATACACTCAAACTGCAGAGCTTGCTTGATGGCTATGAAACCATCGATAGCGGCAATATCGTGATCGAAAGCGACGGCAAGGTCGTTGCGACCAATGCCGTTGAACCCACCGTATTGGGCGTGTTCGATCTGCCTGCGACGGATGTCTTTATTGTCGACGGTATTAAGGATCGATGCCTGGCTGGTAAGGTTAGATTGGTTAACGCCGACGGCGAGTGGTATTTGGGCACATTTGGAAAAGCGCACAAATTCTATGTGTACACCTATGCCTCGGCGCAGCGCTACTTTGAGGTCGCCGCGGCTGTTGCCGCCGGCGTGCTGGTGCTCTACGGCGGTGTTATAGCCGTTGTTGTGACGGTGCGTCGCCGCGCTGATCGTCGACGTTTGACGGACTTGCTGCAGCAGGAGCGCGACTATGGCGACAAGCTGGCAAAGGCGGCGTGTGAGGCCTCGTCTGCCAACTCGGCAAAGACGGAGTTTTTGCGTCGCATGAGCCACGATCTGCGCACGCCCATCAACGGCATTCGCGGCATGGTCGAGGTTGGCGATGCCAATGCGGACGATCTGCAAAAGCAGACTGAGTGCCGCTCAAAGATCTGGACGGCATCGGGACTGCTGCTCGACCTTGCCAACGAGGCCCTGGATATGAGTCGCCTGGAGAGCGGGCAGGTCGACCTGAACCTCGTGCCCATAAATTTGGTGGCCCTCAACTGTGAAGTGCGCGATATTCTGGAGCGCCAGGCCGAGGAGCGTCTGGTGACAATTATCTGCGACCAGCAGACGCTTGATCATCCCTATGCACGGGTGAGCGTGACGCACCTCAAGCGCTTGTTGCTCAATATTGCCGGCAATGCCGTCAAGTACAACCGCCAGGGCGGCTATGTTCGCCTGGTGTGCCGCGAGGTGGAGCCAGCGGATGGCGTCCCCGTCTATGAATACACGATCGCCGACAACGGTATTGGCATGAGCGAGGAGTTCCAAAAGCACCTCTACGAGCCGTTTTGCCGCGAGGAGCAGCAGGTGGAAGGCGCTTCGTCGGGAACTGGCCTGGGCGCGCCTATCGCAAAACAGCTGGTCGAGCTTATGGGCGGAACCATGAGCTTTACGAGTGTCTTGGGGCAGGGGACGACGTTTACCATTCGCCTGCCGTTCGAGAAGTGCGACCGCTCCGAGATTCCTCAGGCAGTTCCCGCGGATGCGGGAGACGGCGATGCGCTCCAGGGCTTGCGCGTTTTGCTCGTAGAGGATAACGATCTGAATGCCGAGATCGCGCAGTTTACGCTCAGCCGTGCCGGTGCCATCGTGACGCATGCTAAGGATGGTGAGTCTGCCGTCGAGATGTTTACCGCGAGCGCACCGCACGAGTACGACGTGGTGTTGATGGACATCATGATGCCTGGCATCGATGGCCTTGAGGCCACGCGTCAGATTCGAGCACTCGATCGCGAGGATGCCGCGACCACGCCGATTATCGCCGTGAGTGCCAACGCCTTTGCCGACGACCGTAGGCTTTCGCGTGAGGCGGGCATGAACGCGCACCTGAGCAAACCTGTGAGCTCGCAAGAGCTCGTCGAGGCGCTAGCGAACATCGCCGCCGACGCTTCATAAGCATATGGCCCGGTTCCAAGGTGGGTTGGAACTGGGCCATATTGTTATTGATGAGGCCTGCTGAGGGGCTTACTTTTCTTGAATCTGCTTGCCGCAAAGATGCTCAATCGAAATCTCGTAGAGCTGGACGCCCTTGATGTCCTTGGCGATTTCCTCTTCGACTTCTTCGGCAGAAGGGTAGTACTTAAGGGCGAGCTGGCGGACTTTGTCCTCGATAAACGCGGGAGTGTCGTTCGCCAGGCGACAGCGGCCAAAGACCACGGTACTCATAACGTAGGGAGCCCAGTCGCCGTCCTGGTACCACTCGTTGCCGTAAACGGTAAAGCAGACCTTGTCATCGCGCTTGAGTGCGTCGACCTTGTGGCCAGCCTTGGCGCCATGGAAATAAATCTTGTCGTGCTCGGCGTCAAAGAAGTAGTTGACGGGAATGGCGTACGGGTAGCCATTGTCACCGTTGACGGCAAAGACGCCGCGCTTGCAGGTGGCGAGCAGTTCGCGCGCTTCCTCGTCAGTGATGGCGCGTTTCTTTCGACGTAAGGGCCTAAACATCGTTGGCTTCCTTTCTGGTCGTGCGTGGTGGTTGAGCACAAACTATAGCATAACGGATCCGTTTTTCTTGATGCGGGCGAGTATGTTTTTGAGCTTGTTAAAGTCGAGCGGTTTGGACAGATGGGCGTTCATGCCGGCGTCGTGTGCCGCCTTGGCGTCCTCGGCAAAGGCATTGGCGGTGAGCGCGATGATGGGGATATCGGCTGCATCGACCTTCTCGCTCAGGCGAATCGCGCGGGTTGCCTCGTAACCGTCCATGTCCGGCATCATAATGTCCATCAGGATCGCATCGAAGCTGCCGGCGGGATGAGACAGGTACAGATCGACGACTTCGTTGCCGTTGACGGCGCGGGTGACCACGACGCCCTCGGATTCTAGCAGCGTCTGGGCAATCTCGGCATTCAATTCGTTGTCTTCGGCGAGCAGCACGTTCATGTCGGCGAGCGAGCAGTCGGGCGCACTCTCAACCGTATTCGCCCGCGCCCGGGGGTTCTTGTCGATATCGAGCGGAATTTCCACGTAGAACGTGGTGCCCACATGGAGTTCGCTGGTGACTTCGATGGTGCCGCCCATCAGTTCAATAAGCGACTTGACGATTGGCATGCCCATGCCGGTTCCTTGGAACTTGCTGCGCGCATCGTCACCTTCTTGGGCAAACGGCTCATAGATATGCTTTAAAAACTCGGGAGCCATGCCAATGCCGGTATCCGAAACGCTAAAGCAAAAGAGCGCGCGCCCGTTATCGAGTGGCTTGGTCTGTGAACTAAAGGTGACGGAGCCGCCGTGCTTGTTGTACTTAATGCTGTTGTCTAACAGGTTGATCATGACCTGTCGGATATGGGTGGGACTGCCGATTACGTATGGCCCCGTGGCGTACGGCAGACTATTGTCCTGCATTGTGATGCCGTTACTGGACGCGCGGAGCTTGCACAGCACCAGCGTATCGTAACAGAGCTCTTTGAGGTTAAAAGGCGCATGCTCCAGTGTTAGCTTGCGGTCTTCGATTTTGCCCATCTCGAGGATGTCGTTGATCAGCGAGAGCAGGTGATTGGCGGCAACGCGCGCCTTGGCACGGCTCTTGCGGGCGACCTTGATATCGCCTTCCTTCAATTCCTCGATCTCGATAAGGCCCAGGATACCGTTGAGCGGCGTACGGATGTCGTGGCTCATGCGCGTGAGGAATGCCGTCTTAGCGGCGTTGGCAGCGTCGGCTTTTTTGCGCTCGGTTCGAGCGCGCGCGAGCGCCCAGATGAGCAGCACGATGCCGACCGATAACATACCGATGAGGGTAGCGGCAATGGCGGTGCGGTTGCGAAAAAGGAATTGAAGCGTGTCTGATTCCTGGGTCGTGTACGACGTGGAGGAGTAATTGCTTGCGGAGAGCGATTCTCCGGCATTGATGATGCCCTTGTTGATGATTCCCAGCAGCTCGGGCTTTCCGCGCGAAATCCAGCACGAGAGCTCACAGGTGTCAGGGAGCTCGACCGTCTCGTAGTCCTTGAGATCATGACGGTCGCCGATAGTTTTTACACGTGAACTGGGAGCGAGGATGCAGCGCGCCGTTCCCTTCCTGAGAGCGTCGAACACTTCATTGTCGGATTGGTATTCGGTCACGGTCGCTGTGGGGAACAGATTTTCAAGTGCATTTTTGTTGACAAATGATGATTTGGTACAGGCGATGTTCTGAAGGTCTTTGTTCAGGTCGCTGCCGGTGTGGATGGCGGTGAGGGATATGGTCCCCAACGATACCGACTGCGCAACGCCTGTTTGCTCGGCAAACCAGTAATCTCGGTATACCGGCAGCGCAACGTCTATGCTTCCCTTTGACAGGGCCTTTGACATCATCTTGTAGCTATCAAAGGGGACGGTTTTGACCGTAATGCCAAATTTATCGTGCAGCGTCGTCGCAAGCGATGCGAGCGAGCCTTCCATTTTGCCGTCTTCGTCTTCGTTGCAGTAGGGGAGTTTGCCCGTAATGTAGCCGAGCGTGATGGTGTTGTCATTTGCTTTGAGCCAGGAACGTTCGGGGCCGTTGAGCGATGATGAACCGCTGTTTTGGGCCGAGTAGTTAGATTTGACTTCGTCGATATAGCGTGGGTTGACGCGGGCGATTGCCGACATGGCGGCATTGATGTCGTCCATCAGGTCGGAGCGGCTTTTGGGGACGGCAAAAAAGTAGTCGCTCGAACCAATGTAGAACATGGGGGAGGCGCTGGGCGACGAGGTCGTGTCGTTCATGATGATGGCATCGACCTCGTTGTTTGCGAGCGCGTCAAAGAGGGCACCGCCAGTGTCGATTTCTTTATAGGTGCAGGTAATGCCTTCGTTGGCGAGCCACTGCTGGCCAACGAAGGTTTGCATAACGCCGGGGTTCCAGCCGATGGTAAGGCCTTGGAGCGCTCGGGGGTCACCCTTGGCCAGATCGTCGCGATCGGGCTTGGCGTAGATGAAGTAGCGCTCGGTGCCCTCGGGGTTCGAGGAAAAGAGCAGCTTTTGGGCGCGTTCCTCGGAGTAGGAGATGTTGGGCATGAGGTCGATCTCGCCCGCCTCGAGCATGTCCATAAGTTCGGTGAAGGTGCCGGAGACGTATTCGTACCGCCAGCCGGGCGTGTAGTACGACAGAGTCTGGAGGTACTCGTAACCCCATCCCGAGAGACGCTCGCCGGGGGTGCGTCCTGGAAGCCCTCGTTGTTGACGAGCCAGCCGACGCGGACCGTTTTGACCTGCTGATCGGAGTCGGCGGCAAAGACAGGGGCGGGCGCGACGGCGCTCAGTACGGCGAGCGCGGTAAGCGCGGCGGCCAGGGTGCGACATATAACTGAACGAAGGACAGTGGCAGCTCTCACATGCAATCCTAACGAATCGAGACATTACCGCATAAGGATACCAGCTCAGCCTGCCCAGGCGGCAGCGGCACCGCTAAACGGTTCCGCCCGGCAGTTGGGGACAGTCCCTTTCTGCCGGCACAGACGATATGAGCAGGACATAAAAACATTGAGAGCCCCTGCTGCAT
>URRB01000015.1 GCA_900550195.1 uncultured Collinsella sp. | reverse complement strand
ACTGCGGGAATGGCCTATTTGCTCAATGTGTTCGGCTGAGATCGGAAATCAACCCAACCGTGACCTTGCCGACCGCCAGGACTACGAAGTCGAGCTCGCGACGCTCGCCGAACGCGCCCGCATCGCGCGCGAGATCCACGATAACGTCGGGCACCAGCTCACGCGCGCCTCACTGCAGGCCGAAGCCCTACGCGTGGTCCACGCCGACGAGCCCAGGGTTGCCGCCGATTTCGCCGACGTCAAACGCACGGTTGACGAGGCGCTCCAGCTTGTGCGCACCAGCGTCCACGCGCTCAACGACAACGCCGTCGACCTTTCCGTGCAGCTCGAACGCATTGTTGAAGGCGCGCGCTCGGACGGCGGCCCGCAGATTGAGCTTGAAGTTTTGGCCGAGCATGCACCCGCAAACGTCGCCAACTGCTTTGCGGCGGTGCTGCACGAGGCGCTTTCCAACGCCATGCGCCACGCCCATGCCAAAACCATTACCGTGCGGTGCATGGAGCATCCGTCGTTTTACCAGCTCATCGTTACCGATGATGGCGCGGACGCGACCCCGGCGAGCAGCAGCAACGTCGTAGAAGGCATGGGGCTCGCCTCCATGCGCGAGCGCGTCGAGGCGCTTGGCGGAACCTTCACCGCCGGCCTGCGCGCCGGCGCCCCCGGCTGGCGCGTGTTTGCCACCGTCCCCAAACAGCAAGGAGATGACGCCCGATGAGGCTCATAGTTGTCGACGACGACCGCTTGGTGGTCGATTCGCTCAAGATTATCCTGGGCGCCCAGCCGCAGATCGAAGTGGTGGGCACCGGTGCCA
Source organism: uncultured Collinsella sp. (assembly GCA_900550195.1). Lineage (GTDB taxonomy): Bacteria > Actinomycetota > Coriobacteriia > Coriobacteriales > Coriobacteriaceae > Collinsella. The sequence goes on along the minus strand of URRB01000015.1, from coordinate 60,773 downwards.
ACGGCAACGATGCGGTGGCGCTCTACGCCGAGTACGCACCCGATATCGCGCTGCTCGACATCCAGATGCCGGGGCGCGACGGACTTTCGGCGGCACGCGAGATCCTTGAGCGCGATCCTGCGGCACGCGTGGTATTTCTGACAACATTCTCGGATGACGAGTACATTGTGTCGGCGCTCAAGCTGGGCGCCCGCGGCTACCTGATCAAGACTGATGTCGCCGCCATTCCACCGGCGTTGGCACAGGTTATGGACGGTAAGCGCGTACTCGAGGGCAAGGCGATCGAAGATATCAACTTTGATGGGGCGGACGTCGAGGCCGGCGCGACCCGCCGGCCCGCCGCCTTTGCCGGTCTGACCGACCGCGAGTTCGAAGTCGCCGAGCTCATCGCCCGCGGCCTCGATAACAAGGAGATTGCCGCCACCGCCTATATGGGCGAAGGCACCGTACGCAACCACATCAGCTCGATCCTTGCCAAAATGGGCCTACGCAACCGCACGCAGATCGCCATCGCCTACCTGCGAGGGTAATTACCCAACGGCCAACCGCTCCGACAGAGCAAAATAGCTGTTATCGATTTAATGCCATTTCAAAACTATGCCGGTTTACGGGGCTAAGCTCAGGGCCCCCATCCATACCCGCGTTTTCCGTAAAATGACGGCCCGTCTACCTGCGGTTTTATTTTCACGGATATCGGCATGGTTGGGAGCGCGTGACTTAGCCCCGTAAACCGGCATAGTTTTGTCCGAGCGGCTCTGCACGAGCGCCTCCGCAAGCCTCGCGGGACCAAAATGATCCGTTTTCCTCCGTCCCCAAGGAATCACCCGGAACCGCTCGCCACGAAACCTGCCCATCTACTACGTTTGACTCGATACCCTTGACCATACCCCCGTTTTCCAGAAAACCGCAGGCGTTCTACCTGCGGTTTTCTTTTTGCATTTTTTGCCGTGGTTGAGGGCCACCGCCCAAACGTAGTAGATAGGCCCATTTCATGGCGAACGGGCCACACGGATGTCCTCGCGAGGCCAAAATGATCCGTTTCCCTCTGTCCACGGGAGATCAAGTGATGTTACGAATATGGTGTCATTTCAAAACTATGCCGGTTTACTACGATAAAAACGAGATTCCCGACCACGCGTGATTATTTCGCAAAACTACAAGCCGTCTACCTGCGGTTTTGATTTTGCCAAATGCGGTGTGGTTGGAGGTGGGCGATTTATCGTAGTAATCCGGCATAGTTTTGTTCGCGACGGCACAACCGCGCGTTTAAGCGCGGGGCCGGTGGGGCAAAATTGCCCCACCGGCCCCTATTCCAGTTCTATCCCAGCGTTACTCCGGCTTGGTTTCTACTGTGGGAGTCTTGTCCGCTGCGACTGGGGTGCGGGCGGTGTCCATGCTCAGGCAGTGTTTAGGACAGCTTTCGATGCACTCACCGCACACCACGCAGGCATACGGGTCGATCGACCACGTTCCACCCTTGCGATCGACCGCGAGCGCGCCCGCCGGGCAGCGACGCGCGCACATGCCGCAGCAAATGCACACGTCCATGTCGTTAACGATATGTCCGCGCAAGCGCTCGGGTACCGCGAGCTTCTCCTGCGGATAGCACACCGTTACCGGCTGCTTGACCATAGAACCCAAGGCCGTCTTGGCAAATGTCAGTAAACTCATGCCGCGCCTACCTTTCCGTGCAGCTAATGCAGGGGTCGATGGTCAGGATAATCATGGGCACGTTGGCAAGGAGCACGCCCTGCAGCGCATGCGTCAGACCCGCCAGGTTTTGCGACGTCGGCGTTCGCACGCGAAAACGGTCCAGGTTCTTGGTGCCGCTGCCGCGCACATAGTAATACGCCTCGCCGCGCGGCTGCTCAATCACAACCTCGCCGCGCGCACCGTCGGCCGGCGTGAGCTTGGTGCGCCCGCCGATACCGTCGTGCGGAATCTTGCCCACAAGCTCCTTGATAATATCCATGGCCTGCGTGACCTCGGCACAACGCACCTGGCAGCGGGCATAGCAGTCGCCATCGCTAGCAACGATAGGCTCAAACGCGGCCAGATCAGCATAGGCGCCGTCGCCAAACATGCGCACGTCGTAACCCACGCCCGAGGCGCGACCGAACGGGCCGACCATCGACAGATCCAGCGCGTCCTTCTTGCTGATCACGCCCACGCCGTGCAGGCGCTCGCCGCAGCTATTGTCGTCCAAAAACGTATGCACCAAGGCCTCGTAGTCAGGACGCATGGCATCGAGCGTCTGGACAATGCCCGCCAGTTCGGAGTCCTCAATGTCGTGTTTAAGGCCGCCGATCTCGTTAATCGAAAGGATCACGCGGCCGCCGCAGGTGCTCTCAAAGATCTTAAGAATCTGCTCGCGTAGGGTCCACGAACGATAGAACAGTGCCTCGAAACCAAAGGCATCGGCGAGCAGGCCCAGCCACAGCAGATGCGAGTGAATGCGCGAAAGCTCGTGCAGAATGGTGCGGATATACTGCACGCGGCCGGGCACCTCGATGTCGAGCATGCGCTCGCAGGCGCTGGCATAGCCGCAGCTGTGGCCCACGGCGCAGATGCCGCAGATGCGCTCGGCGATGTAGCCAAACTGGTGCATATCACGCTTTTCGGTGAGCTTCTCGAGTCCGCGGTGCACAAAGCCGATCTGCGGAATTGCCTCGATGACGCGGTCGTCCTCGATCACCAGGTCCAGATGAAGCGGCTCGGGCAGCACCGGGTGCTGCGGGCCAAACGGAATAACGGAGCGATGTGCCATGGGCCTTACGCCTCCTTTTTCTGCTTGTCGCGGGCGGCCTTGGCGGCAAGCGCCGCGCGGACCTTGGCCGCTTTCTCGGGATCCATGGCGGCGAGCTTTGCCTCCATCTCGGCAGCCTTGAGCGCGGCCTTCGCAGCAGTTTCATCGTGCTGAGCATCGGAGCCGGCAGCCGCAGCGGGCTGAGCGACGGCAGCGCCCGCAGCATCGCCAGCGCCCGCAGTGCCCTCCCCCGCAGCGGCCGTGGCAGTAGCAGCCTTCTCGGCCGCGGCCTTGCGCGCCTTGGCCTCGGCAGCGGCACGGACCTTCATGGCTTTCTCGCGCGCGGCCTTCACCTCGGGCGTGATAACGCTCATGGGCTCGGCAGTCGAGACCTGGTAGAAAAAGCCCTTAAAGTCAATCTGCATATCGGTGATGGCAAGACCAAACAGGTCGTGCGCTTCGTTTTCAAACGGGAATACTGCCGGATAGTACGAGCTGATGGACGGAATCTCCTGGTACTGATTAATTCCCTCAACCACCAGGTTCTCGATCGCATAGCTGCCGTCCTGCGCAATCTGCTCCTGAGCAACACGAACGTTGATAAACGTATAGACCAGGCGATACGTGCCGTCGTCGACGTTGCGCTCGGCGTGCATTTGCACAAAGCGCGCGCCGACGCCCTTGAGCGCCTGGACATGCGACAGGAGCTCGTCGATCCCGACGGTGGTATAGATAGCCTTTTGCATTACTCGGCCTCCTTTGCAGCGGCGGGCGCGGCGGACCTGGTGGACACGTTGGCCTCGACACCGTCACCGGCACCATCAGCCCCGGCCCCCGCAGCCACAAACCCGTCCTCGCCCAGCTCAACGCCACCGTCCCAGGTTGCGGCACCGCCCACGGTGAGCGGATCGCCACCGGCGCGCATCACGGCCTCTTTCTGGTCCAGGATGCCGCACGCCTCCACGATGGCATCGATCACGGTCTCGGGGCGAATGGCGCACCCGGGCGCGTACACATCCACGGGAATCGCGCGGTCCACGCCGCCGATCACGTTGTAGGCATCGCGGAACACGCCGCCCGAACACGCGCAGATGCCGCAGGCCACCACGCACTTGGGCTCGAGCATCTGGTTGTAGATCTGGCGCACGACGGGCAGGTTCTGGGCATTGACCGACCCCGTCACCAAAAAGATATCCGCATGCTTAGGGTTGCCGGTGTTGACCACGCCAAAGCGCTCCGCATCGAACAGTGGCGTGAGCGAGGCCAGCACCTCGATATCGCATCCGTTGCAGCTCGAGCCGTCGTAATGAATAACCCACGGCGAGCGCGACATTTTATGATCCATGGATGCCGCCTCCTAAATAAACACGTCGACGAGGATGGGCATAAGGTTGAGCAGGCCAAACACCAGCGCCACGCCCCAGCCGAGCTTAAAGCAGCTGCGCCAGGTGCTGCGTGCGAAGGTGTTGTCGATCAGCACCTCGACAAAATACGTCGCAGCCATCACGACCAGGGCGACCAGCCAGCTCACCGGGTTGTCCCAAACAAAGAACATGCCCACCCACATCAAAAACAGCACGGTCTCGCACCAGTGCATAAGGGTCATCTTGGCCAGCGTGCCGCCGCTCATCTCGGTGGCGACGCCCTGGACGATCTCCTGATGCGCGTGATGCGAGTACGAAAGATCGAACGGCGACTTGCGCAGCTTGATGGTGAGCACCGCGAGCAGCGCGAGGAAAATGGGCGCGCTGTACACGATGATGGGGGCCGACTGCCCCGTCACGGCGATGGAATCGAAGCTATCGGTGGCAAGGTACAGGCCCACACTCATCAGCAGAACGGCGGGCTCGTAACTCATGACCTGCAGCAGCTCGCGATCGGCGCCAACCTGGGCAAACGGGCTTTGCGTCGAGGCGGACGCCAACACCACAAAGATCGCGGCGAGCGTCACCATAAAAGCGCACAGCAGCGTGTTGGAGCCCGACACAAAGATGCCGCCGCCCACGACGGTAAAGATGAGCGCGCACGCCATATAGGTGTCGTCCATGGTGTTTACGCTGGCGGGGGCCTTGCGCAGCAGCTTGGCAACGTCGTAGAAGGGCTGCAGCAGACGCGGACCCACACGGCCCTGCATGCGGGCCGAAAGCTTACGGTCAAGGCCGTCAATCAAACCGCCCACAAGCGGCGCAATCAAGGCAAACGCCACGGTGCCCATAAAGATGCCCACGACGCCCGAGCCTTCAAAATACTTGCCGCGCAGCACCGAGGGCGCACTCATGGCAAGCCGCTCGGGCCCAATCCACGCGCAACACAGCAGCGCAAACAAGATAATGCTGCAGCACACGACGCTACCCGCGGGGCCAATACGCTTCTCGCCGAGGGCGTCCTCCGAGTACCAATTGCGCTTTTCGGCCTTCACCTCGTGTCCCATCGAGCCGCGGAAATGGCGATATTTGTCGGTTCCCACGCCCGAAAGGTACACGTTGACGTGCGGCTTGTTGCTCACGCGGAACGACGTCAGCAGCACCACGGCGATAAAAGCCACGATAACCACCATCAGATACATGGCGTCCTTGCCAATAACGTACGGCACGCGGCCAAACACCATGGCGAGGTAAGGCGACACCAGACCGCTCGAGATAACCGGAAACGTCACGCAGCACAGAATCAGTAGCGCGGCGATGGTGTTGAGCGCCATCCATTCGGTCTTGTGGACATTGACCTCCACGTTTTGAGCTGTGGGGTCGACGCCCGAAAGCTTGGCAAGCCACTTGCCCCAGAAGAAGAACGTCGCGGCCGAGCCAAAGGCCAGCACCATGATCATGAGCACGTTGCCGGTCTGGGCAAACGCCACCAGGGCACCCCACTTGGACACGAGCATGCCAAACGGCGCCACAAACATGCCCATGATGCCCAGCATCATCAGACGCGTCAGGTGCGGCATGCGGCTGAACATACCATCCATGTCCTCGATATCGCGACTGCCGATATGATGCTCGGCGGTGCCTACGCACAGGAACAGCAGCGACTTAGCCACCGTGTGGAACAGGATCAGGAAGATGGCCGCCCATACGGCCTCGGGCGCGCCGACACCCAAGCAGGCACTGATGAGGCCCAGGTTGGAAATGGTGGAGTACGCGAGCACGCGTTTGGCGTTGCTCTGCGAGATGGCCATGAGGGCAGCGAGCAAAAACGTGATGGCACCCACACTCGTGACCATAAAACCGGTCACAGGATAGATAGCATAGAGCGGGCTCAGCTTGACCATCAGGAACACGCCGGCTTTGACCATGGTTGACGAGTGCAGCAGGGCGCTCGTGGGCGTGGGGGCAACCATAGCACCGAGTAGCCAAGTGTGGAACGGCATCTGTGCGGCCTTGGTGAGCGCGGCGAGCGACAGCAGAACGACCGGCATCACCAGCAGTGCGGACTGCGCGGTACCGGCGCCGGCAAGCTCGATCATGCCCGAGACGGTCAGCGGCATGCCGTTAACGTGCAGGTACATGAGTCCGGCCAAAAACGCGATACCGCCCAGCATGTTGAGGATGATCTGGGTAAAGGCGTTCTTAATGGCCTCGGGCGTGCGCGTGTAGCCAATCATGAGGAACGAGCACACGGTGGTGATTTCCCAGCCGCAGAACAGCCACTCAAGGTTGTCGCTCGTCACGATGACGAACATGGCCGAGAGGAACAGGAACATAAGCGCCAGGAACTGCGGGCGACGGTCGGGCGCGGTCTGCCCGCGCAGCGCGGCCTCGTGCTCATCGTGCGCTTGGAAGTCCTTCATATAACCCAAGGCATACACGCAGATTAGGCTGCCGACGATGCCGACGGCGAGCACCATGATCACGCTCATGTAGTCCAGGTAGAGCGGCGTTGCCGTGACGGCTTCGGCCGCGGGCAACGTCATGGCTGCAAAGGCGAGCGAGCCCACCAGCTGGACTATGCCGAGCACCGTGGTGAGCGCGTTCCTATATTTGTACGCGTTGTACAGGATTACGGCGCACAGGATGACGTCGATGACGGAGCTGATGATCGAGAGCACATGCGAGGTGTCGGGGGCAACCTCAAAGCTCTGCGGACCCGTGCCAAAAAACATGACGGCGACTACAACTGTCACCGCCATAATAATGCCGGAACCTATGAGCCCCACCGCATCGCGGGCGCGGTCGCCGCGCGCGAGCAGCATGCCCAGCGCCGGTACCAGCGGAAACAGGGTAAGGAAATACAGTAGCGTCATACCATCACTCCCCCGTGCAAAAACGCTGCAATTGTTTAACGTTATAGCTCAATTGAGGAGTAGCGGCGGCAGGTTTTCGGTCAACTGGGGAGTTTTAGGCGTACGGGGCAAGGGCACGTCCGCTTTGGAGCAGAGAGGCGACGCCGCCTATCGCAGCGACAGGCGCGCGGGCCACTGCGCGCGGTTTATTGGCCACTTTGGAGGATCTCCCGATAGGCTCGCGCTGGTCCAAAAAGTTGGCGCGGCAAGAAAAATGCGCCCCTGTGGGCGCACCATCCCGTTCGCTATTCCGCCTTTTTAACGCGCGGCTTGCGACCGCGCGGCTTATCGACCAGTGCGGACTCACCGCTCTCGCGGTACTGGCGGCACCAAGCCTTGACCGAAGACTCGCTGGGAATCTTGTGCTTGATCATGGCCTCGCGAACCGTCAAGCCGTTTTCCAGACGGTCCTTAACCACAGCGAGCTTTACGTCGTACGAATAGGTGTGATGATGCGAACCGGCGTTGAGAACGGCGTCGGCACCGCCCACAGCATACGCGCGGGCCCACTGACGAGCCGTGGCCTGGGGAATGCCAAGCTCCGCGGCGAGAGCGCGATGACCGACCCCCTCTTGGAGGATCTCGACGGCGCGCTGCCTAACCTCGGGCGCATGCGTGCGAGTCCTAGTTGCTTCCGACATACCTGCCACTTCTTAGCCTTAGCCGTTAATCTGCTTTCTTACGTGCAAGTTAGATAGTAGCATTTTACTGTTTGCTCAAAGCAGTTAATTAAAATAGACGCGGCGTTATCTGGGCATTTGGCACCAAATTACGACATTTCTTTATCGATTATTTACGCTGGTAGCTGACTCGCAGCCAATCGTCATTCGCTTGTCAACAAAATTGGCATCTCTTTATGTCTTTTGGTATAGAGGATATGGTTATTAACCCCTCCCCCAATATTTTTGAGTGATCTGCAAGGCAGTAGACGTCCTCACTCCTCATGATTACCGCGCATTGCCATCCACCGGAGCAAAACAAAAAGGGCGGGACCTGCTGCGCTTGCAGGCCCCGCACCGGTTGACACCCGACGGGACACAGCCGGGCGAGACGGATCCGTGCTACCGCCCCGCCTGGCCGCGATGTTCAACTACAGCTCGTTGGCCGCGTGATACGCCGTGCGAATGGCGCTCGCAATGTCGGCGGTGCGCTCACCCGAGCAGTCGCCCACGCAGGTCACGGGCACCGTCACGCCATCCAGGTCAAACGCGTTGGCCTTGGAGCCCACGGCCATCACCACGTAATCGCAGGCGATCCTCACCGGCTCCTCGGCGCCATCCTCGGTGGTGCAAATGGCCTCCACGCCCTCGTCGGTAATGGCGGTCAGGCGGGTCTTCACGTGCTGCTCCACGTTGTGCTCTGCAAAATCGCTCATAATCAGCGGCAGAATGGTCTCGGACTCGCCCGCGGCAATCTTGTCGAGCATCTCCACGATCGCCACCTCGCAGCCGTGCTGCAGCAGGTACTCGGCAGTCTCGGTGCCCACCAGGCCACCGCCAATGACGGCGACGCGGCCCGTAAGCTCCACCTTGCCGGCCAGCACGTCCCAGCTCGAGACGACCTTCTCCGAATCGGCACCCGGAACGGGGATGACCACGTCGTGTGCGCCCACGGCCACAATCGCAGCGTCGGCGGCGTTGAGGTCCTCAGCGGTAGCGGCATGGTTGAGCTCGACCTTCACGCCCAGGCCGGGCAGAATCTTCTCGTAGTACTCGACCGAGCGCATGATCTCGTCCTTGCGCGGAGGCGCGGCCGCCAGCACAATCTGGCCGCCCAGATGATCGCTCGCCTCGTAGACGGTCACGTCGTAGCCGCGCTTGGCCGCCACGCGCGCGGCCTCCAGACCGGCGATGCCGCCGCCCACCACGGCGATCTTCTTGTCGCCCTCGCCCGGCTTAATGGCGATGGTTGCCTCATCGCCGTTCTCGGCATTGAGCACGCACGAGATGTACTTGCGGTTTTGAATCGCGTCGACGCAGCCCTTGTTGCAGTTGAGGCACTCGCGGATGGGCTCGCCGGTCGCGGCCTTCAGCGCGATGTCGGGGTCGCACATGAGCGAGCGGCCGTAAGCGATGATGTCGGCCGAGCCGTCTTCCAGGATCTTCTCGCCAGCCTCGACCGAAACCACGCGGCCGACGGTTGCCACCGGCACGGAGACCAGGGCCTTGACGCGCTCGGCCACGGGCAGCGTCCAGTTGTAGGGCATGGCGCCCATGGGCGGAATGGTGTCGCCCATGTTGCCGGTGTGGTTTGCCTGCGCAACCTGGATCATGTCGATGCCGGCGCCCTCGAGCAGCTTGGCAAACTCACAGGCCTCGTCGGGCTGCAGGCCGCCCTTGCCGCGCGGCGTGCCGTCGGGGTTCTCCATGATCACGGGGAGCTTGTACTCCACCATCAGCTGCGGCGCGGCCTCCTTAATGGCGGCGACGACCTCCAGCGCATAGCGGACGCGGTTCTGGAACGAGCCGCCGTACTCGTCGGTGCGCTGGTTGAGGATCGCAGAGCACAGCGAACCCACCAGACGGTCGCCGTGGACCTCGATGGCGTCGATGCCGGCCTGCTGCGCGCGGGCGGCCGAGGCGGCGATGGCCTCCTTGATCTGGGTGAGCTGCTCAACGCTGGCCTCGTTCACAAAGTGCTGCATGTCGTGGTGCAGCTTGGCGTAGGCCTGGTTGCGAATCTCGTTGGACTCGGCCATCTTGGCGGCAAAGGTCTCCTCGTCGCCAGCGGCCTTGGCCTCCTGCGCGACCTTGGCGGCAGCCATGGATCCCATGACCATGCGGCCGACACCGGGCACGTCGTACTCGGGGTGGAACAGCTGCAGCGCGACCTTGGCGCCGTGCTTGTGGACGGCATCGGCCAGGGCCTTAAACGTGGGGATCTGGGCGTCGGTTGCCAGCTTGGGCGTGGGGCTTGCGGTCATGACGGGAGCAACGTCGCCGATGACGATGTAGCTCACGCCGCCACGGGCCAGGCGCTCGTAAAAAGCCAGGCTGCGCTCGCCGATGGAACCGTCGCGCTCCTCGTAGCCGGTGGTCAGCGGCGGGAACATAATGCGGTTCTTGAGCTCAAGGGGGCCAACCGTAATGGGCTGGAGCAACTTGGATGCAGGTGCGGTCATGGATATTCCTCTCTTGTAGGCGCGGCGGCGATGATGCCGCGTAGTTGTCTAGAGGATATGGCATGGAGGCACGGCGGCACAACGGAAATCGGCGGACAGCAGGTAGCGGCAGGTGGATGGATGATGAACCGCCTGCCGGTTTGTCTCAATCTGTAACAGTTACGCGGCAAAACCGGGTCTTACTGTTACAGATCGAGACAAACCAAACCCGCCTGCTAGAAAATCTCAATCTATAACAACAACTCGGCAAAATCCGTCCCTCGTGTTACAGATTTAGACAAACACGACCCAACCCACCGGTATATCTCGGTCTGTAACACCTAGCCGCCCAAATCGGGTCTAGATGTTACAGATCGAGATTTTGTTTGAGAGGCCGAGAATTGGACCGAAAACACGGTCCCGAAATAACAAAAAAACTCGCCGGCTAGGCCGACGAGCTGCAAGTTCTTGGTCGCGGGGGCAGGATTTGAACCTACGACCTCCGGGTTATGAGCCCGGCGAGCTACCAGACTGCTCCACCCCGCAATGTCTGGGCGCCTCATGTGCGCAAGAAAGAATATTACGTGGGAGTTCGGTAAACGGCAAGGAAAATCTCGTAGAGCATAATTCCTTCATATTTAAACCCCTCAGCCCCTATCACCGTAAACGAATCGCAGCCGAGCGCCGTCGGCGGCGCGTATACAATGGTGCGCGTCCTTTTATGCCAACACTGGGAGTAGACATGCTGCTCGCTATCGATATGGGAAACACGCAGACGGCCATGGGCCTGTTTGACGGAGACGAGCTGGTGCAGTCGTGGCGCATGCCCACCGACCGCTCCTATACCGCCGACGAGATCCATGTGCGCCTGATGGGTTTCTTTAAGATGTACGGCCTTTCGCTCGACGCGGTCGACGCGATCGCCTTTGCGGGCGTGGTGCCGCAGCTCTCGCGCGAATGGCACGCCGTGGCCGACCGCATTGCCGCAGACGCCATCGTCATTGGGCCGCAGACGGCCGCGGTGACCAAGCTGCGCGCGGCGCGTCCCCAAGCCGTAGGCGCCGATCGCGTCGCCAACGCCGTTGCGGCCGAAACTTTCTACGGCGCGCCGGCAATCGTGGTGGACTTTGGCACCGCGACCAATATCGACGTCATCGACGAGGACGGTTATTACATTGGTGGAGCGATTGCGCCGGGCATCCGCATTTCGATGGACGCGCTCGCCGCCCGAGCCGCCAAGCTCGCCAGCGTTCCGCTCGAGGCGCCCGAGCACGCCATCGGCCGCGATACCGAGGAGTGCATCAAGGTCGGCGCCGTAACGGGCGCCGCCGCCATGGCTGAGGGCCTGGTCGCGCGCATGAAGCGCGAGCTGGGCCGCGAGGATGCCACCGTTATCGCCACAGGCGGTCTCGCCGGCATCGTCGCCGATTCGACCGATGCCTTCGACGTGGTCGACGGACAGCTCACCATCAAGGGTATCTGCGAAATCTACCGCCGCATGCAGGAGCTGGGATAGAGTAAACGCCAGGTCGCAGCAACCAGCCGCCAATCCTATTCCTCAAAATCGAAAATTTTTCAGTTTTGAGGAATAGGATTTTTTGCTAAGCCTCGCCGCACAACCACCTCGCCAGGTCCACGATCTGCACCCCATCGCGATCCGTGGCCTCGTGATGCGTGCGGGCAAGAATCATCTTGGGATACGCATCGCCAATGCTCAGCAGTGGCGGAATCTCGCGTTCAAACGTCTTATCCGAGCTGATGTCGTCGCTCACCTGAATGTAGAGCTTCTCGCTTCGCTTGATTGCTACAAAGTCTATTTCCTTTTTATAGAGCACACCGACGTATACCTCGTATCCGCGGCGCAGCAGCTCGATGGCCACCATGTTCTCGTATACGCGTCCCCAATCCATATCACGTGTACCAAGCAGTGCGTATTTGAACGCGTGGTCTGCCAGGTAATACTTCTCGCCGCTCTTAAGGTATTTTTTGCCGCGAATGTCGTACCGACGAACTTTATAGAAGGCAAACGCATCGCACAGGTACCCCATGTACGTGCCGACCGTCTTGTTCGTAATCTTTAGCCCATCCGCATTCAAAACATCTGTAATGTTGCGTGCCGACGTTATGTTGGAGACGTTGTCCATCATGTAATCGGCAATGCGCAGCAGTGCCGATTCGTTTCTCACGTTATGCCGCTGCACGATATCCCTCACGATGAGCGTTTTGAAGACATTGGAGAGATATTGGTAGCGCTGCTCCTGCAGTGGATAAGGGTAAGAGCCGGACATACCGCCGGTTCTCGCGTACTCATCGAAGTCGCGATCGACCTCGCCCTCGTCACTATAGAAGCGATACTCCTCAAACGAGAATGGGAAAACCTCGATCTCGAACGTGCGCCCCGTAAAGAGCGTCGACAGATCACTCGACAGCAAAAAGGCGTTCGATCCGGTGATGAAGATGTCGTACTGCTCGGATGCATGGAGGCTGTTGATCGCGCGTTCAAAGCCGTCGCACATCTGAACCTCGTCGATAAGCAGGAAGTTTTGCTTGTCGGACACTCGATGCTCTTTCACATAGGCGAGCAGGGCATGATATTCGAGCAGGCCCTCGAACTCGTCGAGGTTGTAATTGATATGGATGACATTCGAATTGGACAGATTTGCCTCCACGTAATCGCGGAGGGCCTCGAGCAATTTTGACTTACCGCTACGGCGAATGCCCGTTATGACCTTGATGTCCGGTACGCCAATAAGGCTCGTCAACGTGTCCATATATGACGTTCTATTGATGAGTTTCATTGGTGCCTCCCTGCGGTCTTCTATCGCTATTCCTCAAAATCGAAAGATTTTCAGTTTTGAGGAATAGACTCTGCAACGAATATACCTCGTTAAAGGCCGAGCTGGCTTAATTCTATTCCTCAAAATCGAAATATTTTCAATTTTGAGGAATAGAACCGCGATGCCACCCTGTAGTCGCGTAAAGACCCTCCCCGGCACAGCCGAGGAGGGTCTTGTTGTCATCGCTATCTTTGAGCGCGGGCGCCTCGCGTTACAGCCCGCGAATGCGCACGGCCTCGGGCGGGAACTCTTGCTCGCCGGCGTCGGTCTTGATGGTCGCGCGGCCCCAGATGTCCAGGCCCGCAAACACGCCGACCGCGAGCGGCAAGCCGTTGGGCGACACCGCCGCGACCTGACGACCCAGCAGCGGCACCATGTCGAAGTACTCACCCAGCACCGGAGCCAGCGGGCCGGCAGTTCCCTGTGGCGTGTTGGCGACAACCGCCCAGGCATCCACGCGGGCAAGCACCGCCGCGGCCAGCGTCTCGACCAATGCTTCGTCGGCCATATCCACACCGAGCTCACCCAGCGCCGCACGCTCAATATCCGCCGTCACCGCGGCAAACATGCCTGCGGCGCCGGCACCGCCGTTGACGGCAACACGCGCGAGCGACGTCTCGAACGCGGGCGCGCCGCACACGATGTCGCTCGGCCACTGGATACCCACCTTGCCGGCAAGCCCCAGGCCCGGCGTTGCGGCCGTGCCCGCGAGCGCATCCATCATGCCCATCGCGGCCACAAACGGCAGGCCGTGGAACGCATGCATGCTCACATCGGGGCGCACGACCAGCGAAAACGTCAGCGATGCGTCGCCCGCGCTCCACGCGCACCAGCCCGAGGACACGCCCTCGCGACCCGCGTCGCGCGCGGCATCGAGCTCGGTACCGGCGGCAACAGCATTCATCTCGATCATCTACATACGCCCCAATTCGCCCACGATATGGCCCACGCGATCCTCGGGCTCCTTGACCTCGACGCCGTTGTAACGGAAGAATCGCGCCGGGTCGTGCATCAGGTCCTCGAGCGGCACCAGCACAAAGTCGCGCTCGCCAATGAGCGGATGCGGCAGGCGCAGCTTTTTGCCGCCGTGGGTCTCGCCGTCCATCCACAGCAGATCCAGGTCGATGGTGCGCGGGCCGTTGGCCTTGGCCTTTTTGGAACGATCGCGGCCCAGCTCGGCCTCGATCTTCATAAGCTCGTCGAGTAGCACCAGCGGCGCCAGCTCGGTCTTGATCTCGATGACGGCGTTGGCAAACGCATCCTGGCGCGTCTCGTAGGCAGGCTCGCTCTCGTAGATCTTTGAGCAGTTGGACACGCAGGTGAGCGGAATCTCGGCGATCATATCGCGCGCGGCGCGGATGTTGTCGCAGCGATGCCCCAGGTTGGAGCCCACGGCGACAAACGCGCGGCGCGGCTGCGGCTTGGCGACCGCCCAATAACCGTTCAGGAACTGCGCAAAGCCCGCGACATCGTGCACGCGCACGATATTGGCACCGGCCTGGATGGCGCCCAGGCACACGCCAAACGTCGCGGCATCACGGCCAGTCGCCTCGGTCACGCCCGAGACGGCACCCACAAAGCGCTTGCGCGACACGGCGCACATGAGCGGATAGCCCAGCGACGCCATCTTGGCGGTCTCACGCTGGATGACGATGTCCTCGTTGGCCGTCTTGCCAAAGCCCGGACCGGGATCAATGCAGATGCGGTCGCGCGACACACCGGCATGGATGAGCGTGCGGGCCTGGTCGGAAAGGAAACCCATAACGCGGCGCATGATGGGTGCCGAATCGGGCAGGGTAAAGCGGCGAAGCTGCGAGGTGGGCACATAGGCCTCCTCGCGGCGGGCACTGCGGCGCATCATGGCGGCCAGGTGGTCGCTGGGCTCCGGCTCGGGCGCGGCGGTAGTGTCGGTCGCGGGAGCTGTGGCCTCGGCAGCAGGCGCGGCTTGCTCGTCGGTCGGAGCCTCCGGCTCGGCAGTGGGCTCGGACGAGGGAGCGGGGTCGGGATCGCCAAACGGCAGCGAGGGCTGCACCACACCGCCCGGGAGCTTTGCCTCGGGTTTAGGGTCGCCCAGCAGCTTGCCACGGCGACGGCGGGCGGGCTTCTCGGCCTCGCGCGCAGCCTCGGCGGCCGCTTCGCGCGCCTTCTCGGCAACAAACGCCGCGGCCGAGGTATCGAGCTGCACCGTCGCGTGCGTGCGAGCGCTCGCAGCGACCTCGCCGGCGTGCATCACGATGACGCCGCAGGTGCTCGTCTTAACAAACTCGACCATCTCGGGATCGGTGAAGCCCGTCACGTCGTTGACGATCGAGGCGCCGCAGCGCACGGCCGCCTTAGCAACCGCCACGTGGCGCGTGTCAATCGAGACGATAGCGCCCTCTTTGGCCAGCGCGCGCACCACGGGCAGCACGCGGCGAGCCTCCTCGTCGGGGTTGACCGGGGTAAAACCAGGGCGCGTGGACTCGCCGCCCACGTCGATGATGTCGGCGCCGGCGTCGAGCATCGCCAGGCCGTACTCGATGGCGGCATCCGGGTCGAAGTGTTCCCCGCCATCACTAAACGAATCGGGCGTCACGTTGAGGACGTCCATGATGCGCGGACGGTCAAAGCTGAGCTCGTACTTTCCGCACCGCCATGTCTTGCTGTCGTTCGCCATGAACATCCTCCTAAAATGCCCACGCCGCCGAGCTTGGGGAGCTGGCGGCGGGGTCGCTTTGCACTCAGTCTTTCTATTGTATCCGCGCGCGCGGGCTAGAACGCAAACGCGGCCGCGATGTCGCAAGAAATCAGCAGGTCGGCATTTGCATCCTGATCGGTGGGAGCAAGATTGCATATGGCCAGCGTATCACCGGTAAAGTAGCGTGTAAGGCCCGCCGCCGGATACACCACGAGCGAGGTCCCACCCACAATGAGGGCATCGGCCGCGGCGATGGTGGCAACGGCACCGGTCAACACATGCTCGTTGAGCGGCTCCTCGTAGAGCACCACATCGGGCTTGATGCGACCTCCGCACGCGGAGCACACGGGCACGCCCGCGGCGTCCTCGTGCTCGCGCGAGCAAATCCACTCGGCGCTATAGACCGCTCCGCACGACTGGCAAATGTTGCGATGGACCGATCCGTGCAACTCAAACACGCGCTGCGAGCCCGCCATCTGATGCAAGCCGTCGATGTTTTGCGTCACCACGGCATCAAGCTTGCCGACGCGCTCCAGCTCGGCCAGCTTGATGTGGCAGCGGTTGGGCTTAGCGTTAAGCGCGATCATCTTGGTTCGGTAAAAGTCGAAGAACTCCGCCGGATGTGTCTCGTAAAAGCTGTGCGACAGCATGGTCTCGGGCGGATAGGCAAACTGCTGGTGATACAGGCCGTCCACGCTGCGAAAATCGGGAATGCCGCTTGCCGTGGAAACACCAGCGCCGCCAAAGAACACCACGCGCTCGTGGGTATTGAACAGCTCCGCCAGCGCGGCGGAGGCCTGCTTGGGATCTGTTATCGCTTGCGTCATGTCTGTCCTCCGTCCATGTTGGTCGGGGCGGCTGCGATTGCGCCGTCGCCCACGGAGCCCACCCCGCCCCTGTTGCGCTAATCTTAAGCCTGCCAACCCCGTCGAAAGGACACCATGCCTCAGACTTACACTTTCGCCTCGTGGAACGTCAACGGACTGCGCGCCGTGCTCAAAAAGGACCCGAGCTTTATCCAGATCGCGCAAGAACTCGACGTCGATATCCTGGCGCTGCAAGAGACCAAGCTGCAAGAAGGCCAGGTCGATATTGACCTGCCCGGCTATCACCAAACCTGGAGCTACGCCGAGCGTAAAGGCTATTCGGGCACTGCGGTCTTTAGCCGCCAGGAACCGCTGCGCGTGCTGCGCGCCGACGCGCTGCTACCCTACGCCGGCGAGGGTGAGGCGGCCGCACTCGTCGCCCAAGCCGTAACCGAGGGCCGCGTCTGCGCGCTCGAGTTCGACAAGTTTTGGTTCGTGGATGTCTACACGCCCAACGCCCAAAATGAGCTCGCGCGCATCGATGTGCGCATGGCCTGGGATGATGCCTATCGCGGCTTTTTGACGGGACTCGAGTGCGAGACCGGCAAGCCCGTAGTGACCTGTGGCGACTTTAACGTGGCGCACGAGGAAATCGACCTTAAGAACCCCAAGTCCAACCGCGGCAACGCGGGCTTTTCGGACGAGGAGCGCGGCAAGTTCACCGAGCTACTCAACGCCGGCTTTACCGATACCTGGCGCACGGCAAACCCCGACGTCGAGGGCGTCTACAGCTGGTGGAGCTATCGCTTTAATGCCCGCAAGAACAACGCAGGCTGGCGCATCGACTACTTCCTGGTAAGCGACGCAATCGCCGACAACGTACGCGACACCGGCATCCGCGGCGACATCTTCGGCAGCGACCACTGCCCCGTCACCCTCACGCTAGAGCTCTAGCCCCAAGTAATTCCTGGGGGACGGAGGAAAACAGATCATGTGACCCCTCTCCCCCTATAAGCTGCGGTGGAATAGTTCCTGTTTGGGCAGCAAATAGCCAAAAACGAGAACTATTCCACCGCAAGTTCGCGAGGAAACGCGAAATGCCCTACAGCCCGTATTTCACGACGACACGGTTAATGCGACGGCACCAAGGCTTGTACAAGGCGGCCAAAAACACGCAGGTCGCGAGACCGTGTGTGATATCGAACGGCACTGCCGTGGCAAGACGCGCCACGGCACCCGCCCAAGTAAGCGGCTGTACAAATCCAATGATGTCATACGCGTTGATCACGACGCCATAGAGCAGGCCCGACGCAAAGCCGTACGCCAGCAGCGCCGGCATGCGCACGGTTCCATCCGCACGGTCAAACGCACCGGCATGCGCCAGCGCACCGCCGACATAGCCAACCAGGCCCCAGGCATACATCTGCCACGGCGTCCACATGCCCTGTCCAAAAAAGAAATTGCTGGTCAGCGCCGCCAGCGCGCCAACCATAAAACCATTGCGGCGGCCAAGCGTCGCCCCCGCGATAATGGCGATGGCGCTCACCGGTTTAAAGTCGGGAATGGGCCCAAACAGGATGCGCCCCGTCGCCGCCAGCGCCGCCAGCACCAGCGTGGGCATAATCTGGCGCAAACCCGGACGAGATGCCTCGTAACCCGCAAAGAACAGTGCGAGCACCAGCGCCACCACGACAAGCATGGCCAACGCTGCCTGCCCAACACCCGACAGCAACGCCGCAGCCATCACCGCCGGCACCGCCAACAGCAGCGGGATCTCCAGTTTTGCAAGCAGGCGCAAGCCGCGATAATCCGCCATTCCATCACGACCTATAGAACACGTTGTCGGCAAAGAAATCTGCCGGCGGCTCCATGCAGGCAATCTCACCGTCAAACATCATGGCGACGTCGTCGGCAACCTGCTCGGCAAAGTCCAAATCGTGCGTAGCCATGATGACGGTGCCGCCAGCCTTCACATGGTCACGCAGGGCGCGGGCGATGATGCGACGGCTCTCCAAGTCCAAGCCCTTCGTGGGCTCGTCAAGCAGCAGCAGCTCGGGGCCGATCAGCAGCAGCTTTGCCAGCGCGAGCAGCTGGCGCTGTCCGCCCGAGAGGTCGTAGGGGTGGCGCGTCTCCAGGCCGTCCAGTCCCAGTTGCACCGCACGCTCCCGCGCCAAGTTCTCGTCATATCCGCAGGTCGAGGCCCATTCCATCAGCTCATCGCGAACCGTCTCGGCAACCAGCAGGGCCTTGGGGTTCTGCGGCAGCAGCGCAGCCGAGGCCGCCCCGCGCACCATGCGGCCGCGCTGCAGCTTGGCGGTCTTCGCCAGCACCGAAAGCATTGTCGACTTGCCGCAGCCGTTACCGCCCACAACCGCATGCACCGCGCCAGCCGAAAACGACGCATCGAGCCCGCGCAGCACCCAACCGCCCGCGCGATCGTAGCGAAACCAGCTCCCTGCCAGGGTGGTAGCCGACCCAGCGTGCATTTTTTGGAGTATTCTGCTTCCATCCGTGCGCGGGAAGGCTTCCGAGCCGTTCTCGAGCGACGTTTGCGCCACAAATTCGGACGATTTGTCCAATTCCGAACTTTTTTTCGCGCTCGATGCGTCCCCGGGCGGCTCCAGAGAGCCCAAATTGTCTTCACGCCTGCTGAATACTCCTTTATTTGCACATCGGATGGCACCCCACCCCAACATGTCATCGGAAAACAGCGATTCTCGGCGTCCCAAAGAAGCCATATCCGCCACCTCGCGCACGCGACCGCCCTCAATCCGGTACGTACACGTCGCATACTCGAGCATCGGCCGCGGCTGATGCGTAGCCACAACAACCGTGCAGCCCAGCTCACGGTTCACGCGAAACAGCGCGTGCAGGAAATTCTTCTCGGCAACGGGATCGAGCTGAGACGTGGGCTCGTCGAGCAGCAGCACGCGCGGGCGCAGCGTCAGAACGGCCGCCAACGACAGCAACTGTTTGCGACCGCCCGAAAGCGTGTCAGTATCGCGGTGAAGCCAATCTTCCAGCCCAAAGAAATAGCTGGTCTCAGCTACGCGACGGCGCATCTCATCACGCGCTAGCCCCAAGTTTTCCAGGCCAAACGCCATCTCGTGCCACACGGTTTCGCACACGATCTGGTTCTCGGGATCCTGGAACACATAGCCCACGCGCTCCGCCGATGCCCGCACGTCCATGTCGGCGACGTTCTCGCCCAGCACGCGCAGCTCGCCGGAGCGCGTACCCGCCGGAGCGATCTCGGGTTTGAGCAGCGACAGAAGCGTCGATTTGCCCGACCCGGTACCGCCAACAAGCAGCGCAAACGCACCTTGGGAAACACGCCAATCAAGCCCCTCGAGCACCGGTGCCTCGGCCCCGGGATAGGCAAAACTAAGGCCTCGCACCTCAATCGCCGGCGCGGCCGAGCCATATGCCACACCCGCCGCCGAGCTCCTATCAAACCGAGCCATCAGCCAAACCTCTTCTCATCAATCGCATGCAACGCACAAGGCAGCACCATCCAGGCAGCGTACACGACATAGCCCGGCCACGGCGCCGGCACCGAGAGCTGCGGATAAAACGAATACTGCGTCGTCGCGGTCCACGCCACTGCCGCCGTGGCCACGCCAAACAACGCAAGCCCAACCAGCGCGGCAACGTCGCTGCGCCCCAGTCGATACCGCGCATACGTCGTACGACGCGTCGCGGCACCCCACCCGCGCGAGCGCATCGCGTCCGCGCACTCCAGCGAATCTTCCATGCCCCAGCCCATCAACACACTCGATGCCCGCAAGCGCGAACGCACGGGGTCGGCCGGCGCGCGGCCCGGCACATCAATCGCATCCTGCACCGCCAACACCGTACGACCACGGCGCAAAAACTGCGGGATAAGCCTCATGCACATCGAGATCATGAGCGCAATCACCGGTGCGGCATTGCCCAGCAGCACGAGCACCTTGTCGTATTCGAGCATCGACGCCGCCGCCTCAAACCACAGTATGCTCGCCACAAACAGCCCGCCCATGCACAGGCCGTATACCATGCTCTCCAGATACACCGCGCGCATGCCAATACGGAACAGCTCCGTCGAGCCCGAGGCGCTAAACAGCGGATTGAGCACCGCGACGATCAAAATCACCGGCAGCTGCCAGCGAAGTGCACCCAGCGTGCGGGCAGCCCCACGCGTCGCAAATCCATACGCCAGCCCGCCCGCAAGTGACAGCGCAATCAGTACCGGCTGCATCGAGAACATAGTGAGCCCCAGCGTCAGCACTATATAGAGTGCCGGCACAGCCGGATGCGACATCGAGAATGCCGCGACGGGCTCGCCGCCAAACCCCTCTCGTATGTTGTCCACGGGTACCCCCGTCCCCTCGCTCAAACGACAGCTCCGCAGCACCGCCAACACCGCTCGCAAGCAGCGCAAACACCGCGCCGGCAGCACAGGCCTCGGCCACCGCGCGCCAATCGTTACGCGCTCATCATATGCCTGCGGTATCATATTGCGCCGTGTATCGTTTCCAAACACACGTCTCTATAACGTAACAGGAGATCACATGGACGCAACCGCAATTATCCTCGCTGCCGGCGAGGGCACCCGCATGAAGTCGAACCACTGCAAGGTTTCGCACAAGATCCTGGGTAAGCCCATGGTCCAGTGGATCGTCGACGCCACCATCAAGGCCGGCTGCAGCCGCGTCGTGGTCGTCATCGGCAGCCACGCCGACGAGATGCGCGCCCTTATCGACGGCGCCTACGCCAACAGCGCCACCAAGGTCGAGTGCGTCGAGCAGACCGAGCGCCTGGGCACCGGTCACGCCGTGAAGGTCGCGCTCGAGGCCTGCGGCATCGCCGAGGGTCCAGTCGTCGTGCTCAACGGCGACCTGCCGCTCATCACTGCCGACACCGTCGCCAAGTTCGCGCAGACCGTCGCTACCGGCGAGCTCGCCTGCACCGTCATGACCATGACCCCGCCCGATCCTTTCGGCTACGGCCGCATCAAGCTGGGCGCCGATGGTCAGATCGAGCGCATCATCGAGCAGAAGGACTGCACGCCCGAGCAGGCCGCAACGCTGCTGGAGTGCAACGCCGGCTGCTACGCATTTGACGGCACGCAGCTCGCCGCCCACATCAACGAGATCGGCAACGACAACGCGCAATCCGAGTACTACCTGCCCGACATGCTCGAGATCCTCAAAGGCCACGGCCAGGCTGTCTCCATCTTCCACTGCGACGACTACCGCGACGGTCTGGGCGTCAACAGCCGTATCCAGCTCGCGCAGCTCACCGCCATCGCGCGCGACCGCATCAACGAGCACTGGATGGCCGAGGGCGTCACGTTCATCGACCCCACGCAGGCTTGGATCGGCCCCGACGCTACCATCGGCCGCGACACCGTCGTATGGCCGCAGACGCACCTGATCGGCCACGTCACCGTGGGCGAGGAGTGCCAGCTTGGCCCCAACAGCCGCCTCACCGACACCACTGTCGGCAGCGGCTGCACCATCGATGAGACCATCGCCATCGAGGCCGTCATCGAGAACGGCGTCGACTGCGGCCCGCGCGCCTACCTGCGCCCGGGCACCCACATGCTCGACGGATCCAAGGCCGGCACGCACGTGGAGATCAAGAAGTCCACGATCGGCGAGGGCTCCAAGGTGCCGCACCTGTCCTACATCGGCGACACCACCATGGGCTCCGGCGTCAACGTGGGCGCGGGCTCCATCACCTGCAACTACGATGGCGTGCACAAGCACAAGACCGTCATCGGCAAGGACGCCTTCATTGGCTCCGACACCATGATGGTCGCGCCCGCCCAGATCGGCGACGGCGCACTCGTGGCCGCCGGCTCCGTCATCACCGAGCCGGTCCCGGCCGACGCACTTGGTCTGGGCCGCGCCCGTCAGGTAAATATTGAGGGCTGGGCCGCCGATTACCGCCGCCGCCTGCACGAGGACGACGAGGTATAACGTTTTACCAAGCACAAAAGGAGCTGCTCCATGGGGGCGGCTCCTTTTTCTATCGTGACCTGCGCAACCGGATGAGTGGTCGGTTCGTGTCCGTTGGCGGTAAAGACGTTATCAGGACCCGATAAACCCCGCCGCGCGGTTACAATGCAACAAGGCATCTATATGGCATTCGATGTATAAAGGAGAAGGGTAATGCCGATTAATGATCCCGAGAAGTCGGAGAATATGCGCAAGTCCATCCGCGTGTATTCCGGTTCCTCCAACCGTCCCCTCGCTCAGAAGATTGCTGAGTACCTTGGGGTCGAGCTTTCGGGCCTTACGCTAAAGCAGTTCGCCAATGGTGAGATTTACGCCCGCTACGACGAGACCGTCCGCGGCGCCGACGTCTTCCTGATTCAGTCCGTGGCCGGCGGCAACGTCAACGACATGCTCATGGAGCTGCTCATCGCCACCGACGCTGCCAAGCGCGCATCCGCCCGCTCCATCACCGCCGTCATCACCCACTACGGCTATGCCCGCCAGGACCGCAAGGCCGGCCCGCGCGAGCCCATCACCGCTCGCCTCGTCGCCAACCTGCTCGAGCGCGCCGGCGTCAACCGCATCATCACCCTCGACCTGCACCAGGGTCAGATCCAGGGCTTCTTCGATATCCCGGTTAACCACCTGTCCGCGCTGCCGCTGTTTGGCCAGTACTACAACGACATGCACTTCGACACCGAGAACCTGGTTGTCGTCTCCCCCGATGTGGGCCGCGCCAAGGCCGCCAAGAAGCTGTCCGACATGCTCGGCTGCGATCTGGCCATCGCCCACAAGGGCCGCCCGCGCCACAACGCCGCCGAGGTCATGGGCATCATCGGTGACATCAAGGGCAAGACCTGCATCATCAACGACGACATGATCGACACCGCTGGCACCCTGTGCGCCAACGTCAAGGAGCTCAAGGCTATGGGCGCCGGCGACATCTACGTATGCGCCACCCACGGCATCTTCTCCGGTCCGGCCATCGAGCGTCTGAACGACGCCCCGATCGTCGAGTGCCTCGTCACCGACGCCATTCCCGTCGAGGTCGGCGGCAAGATCAAGACCATCTCGGTCGCCGAGGAGTTCGCTCAGGCCATCTCCGCCGTTTACCACGAGGAGCCCGTCTCCACGCTCGTCGGCGGCGACTTCGCGCTGTAATCCAGCGTGCATCTCATCATCTTTGGTGTTTTTAAAGGGTCGGAAGCTCGCTTCCGACCCTTTTTCTACCCCTCGACAACCTTCCCTGGACAATTAGTTCAGATACGTATTTTTTTAAAGCTCCAAAGGCCGTTCTGAGCTCCCCGGCGAACGCCATACTGCCCAAAGCTCATCGCTTTCGAGTACGACCGCCGCATATTTACCCTCAAATCGCCCTAGAAAGCCCTTAGAAACGCCTCGAACGCCCGCCGTCTTATACGTATCTGAACTAACTGTCCAGTAGCTATCGTCAACCTTCGCGGCAGAGCTCAATTTCCTGCAATCCCCTCAACCGATTCCACCGATTTCATAACACCCAGCCGTTCATGGCGCGCAGCGCCCCGCTGAGCGAAAAAAAACGGTATGGCGGTCGCATTCTGCCGCCAACTTAGTACGTTATAGCTATGACGACCGTGATTTCACATCTCTCCGCCCTCCGCGCAATTCGTCGCGCACGACGGGCGTACTCTGCCCTACCCTGGGACTCCGTTGATAGCGAACAGCAAGCACAGGCCTTGGCTGGCTGCATTCCCAACAATGACGCGATAGACTTTGGCGCACTTTCGATACTCGACGCCTGGAATGAAGATGATTCCGAACTGCTCGATCTTCTCGTTTCAAACGAAGACAACAGGCGCCCCGACAAGCGACTTCTTCAGCATATTCTCTCCACTCCTCTTCCTGAAGGTGCAATTATGCACGTCGAGGCCGACATCTACGCAACGTCTCCTGCCATGACAGCCATGCTTTGTTCCAAAAATGAATCAGTCGCCAAAACCTTGATGCTCCTTATGGAGCTGCTCGGAACCTACTCACTTCCGCCCGAGGCAACTTACCCCATCGCCTACGACGACACGTGGCCCAAGGCCAACAGCTTCGAAGCGATGGACGACCTCGATTGCCAGGGCGACCAACCGACACCCGAAAAGCCAGCCGAAACACGCTACGAACAGGCACACTATAGATGCGAACCCGCTACAACCATCGAAGAACTCGAGGCAGTCGCACGGTTTGCCAAAAGTAGTTCCTACGCCTCGTTTCGTACGGCTGTCAAACTCGCCCGGGCCGGATCCGCATCCCCAGCGGAATCATTGATGTTCGCCGTCCTGGGCGCGCCCATGCGCTTTGGCGGATTCGGGTGTTGCAGTTTGCCCATGGGAGGCCTGCTGCTCAACTATCGTGTCGATTTCGACACCCTTGCGGTCAACATGTCCTCGGGCATCCCCTACGCCATCTGCGACTTATATTGCCCGGCCGCCGGAATCGACAACGAATACAACGGAATTGGACATGAGCTTCAAAACGCCCGCATCCACGATGGCAATCGCAACAATGGCCTTAAAGCCATGGGTATCCACGTCCTGGTTATCAATCGTGACCAAATGAAGGACCTTGTTGCACTCGAAGCCTTCGCCCAGACGATGCATCGACTTGCGGGGGTTCGATTCCGCTACCGCATCAAGGGTTATCGCAAGCGTCAGGCTGCCTGGCTCAACGCCCTGCGGGCCGGAATCGGCCTCGCGCCGGTCTAAAAGACTTTTACCCAGTGTTACCTAGCATGGCTGGACAGTTAGTTCAGATTTGTATAAAAAGACGGCTAATATCGAGGTAGTTTGCCGCCATCCCGGCGCCAGTCACCTCATTTGAAGACTCGAAAGATCTGAAATAGCGCAAAATGTGCTCCCCAAAGCGCCGTGGCAGTTCCGCGGTCCCAATTTTGACAGTCAAAGACCTCTTGGTTTATACAAATCTGAACTAACTGTCCACCCCGGCTTCTGACGACTGCCCAAACGCCCTCATACAGCCTCAATCACCCGCCATTTGACAGCAGCAACGGGGTCGCTCACCATAGCAGGCGACAAATCAACGAAAGGATGAACATGGCAGCTGCACAGCCGCTTAAGATTCGCATGGTTGCCGGACTTGGCAACCCTGGCGAGGAATATGCCGAGACCCGTCACAACGCTGGTTTCAAAGCAATCGACGAGCTGGCCCGTCAGGCCGGCGTCACGTACTGGAAAAACCAAGCAGGCGCCGAGATCGCGCTCATCAACATCAACGATCCCGAGGAAGAGGGCGGCAAGCGCCAGATTGTACTGGTCAAGCCGCAGTCGTACATGAACACCTCGGGCGGGCCCATCTCCAAACTCTGCCGCGAGTACAAGATCAAGGCCGAGGAGCTGCTCGTCATCCACGACGAGCTCGATATTCCCGCCGGCGACGTGCGTGTTAAGGTGGGCGGCGGCCATGCCGGTCACAACGGCCTGCGTTCCATCATCGATAAGATGGGCAGCCGCGACTTCAGCCGCATCCGCACCGGCATCGGCAACCCTCCCGGCAAGATGGCCGTCGCCGACTACGTGCTTAAGCAGCTGCGCGCCCGCGAGGCCGAGGATTTCCAGGACACCTGCGCCCGCGCGGCCGACGCCGCCGGCCTGGCGATTGTGCACGGCGTAGTCTATGCTCGCGACCATGTCAACGGCGCCGCCTCCGCCAACGGCAAGCACTAAAACCTACTATTTAGGGACAGGGTTATTTTGGCAGGTTTTATCTACGGAAACGCCATGACAGCCGCGCCGTAATAAACCCTGTGCCGCCATACATATGCAGCGCCCCAAAGGGGGCCGGCCTCATCACAACCCGAGGCCGGCCCCTTTGCCGTTTTGCCTGATAAAACCGACCAAAATAAACCTGTCCCTATTTGGTAGGCCGAAGTGGATAAACCCTTTTCCCACCTGCCAAAGAAACACGTAAGCGACATTACCATGAGGGTATAATTTGCACCGTATGTCTGCACAACGCCTGTGCGCGTACGGTTTTATTCGGGCTACCGTCCATTTCCGTGGAGGCACGGTTCGGCAGCCCTAACAAGAGAGGGGTTCTATGTATAAGATCCTGGAGAAGACGCAGTTCTCGGAGAAGGTGTTCAAGTTCCGCATCGAGGCGCCTGCAATCGCCAAGCATGCGCACGCTGGACAGTTCCTCATGGTTCGCGCCAACGAGACGGGCGAGCGTGTCCCGTTTACCCTGGCCGGCTGGAACGGTGACGAGGGCTGGGTCGAGTTCATCTTCATGGTGATCGGCAAGACCACCGAGATGCTTTCCACCTACGAGGCCGGCGAGTCGCTGCGCGACGTCGTGGGCCCGCTGGGCGTTCCCACCGAGATGGCTGAGGGCCCCTGCGCCGTCATTGGCGGCGGCGTCGGCCTGGCAATTGCCTTCCCGGTCGCCAAGCACCTGGTCGAGACCGGCCACGAGGTGCACGCCATCATGGGCGCCCGCACCAAGGACCTCCTGCTTATGGAGGACCAGTTCCGCGAGCTCCTCGACGAGGACCACATCCACATCACCACTGACGACGGCTCCTACGGCGAGCAGGGCGTTGTCACCGCTCCGCTGGAGCGCCTGCTGCAGGACAAGGCCGTGAGCCAGGTCTTCTGCGTCGGCCCCGTTCCGATGATGAAGTTCTCGACCCTCACCGCCCAGAAATACGACACCCCCATCACCGCGTCCCTCAACCCCATCATGGTTGACGGCACCGGTATGTGCGGCTGCTGCCGCGTCGAGGTGGGCGGCGTGACCAAGTTCGCTTGCGTCGACGGCCCCGACTTCGATGCCACCCTGGTCGACTGGGATGACCTTCGTGCCCGCCAGGCCGCTTACCGTTCCGAAGAGGGCGAGTCCCTCAAGGCCTATGAGGAAAAGAGCTGCGCATGCCACTAGTTAACGGTCGTTTCGTTGCCGATATGAAGTCGCCCCGCACCCCCGATAACGAGGAGCCGGCTGCCGAGCGCGCCTGCGACTTCCGCCCCGTCGACAAGGGCTTCACCGAGGAGATGGCGCTGGCCGAGGCCGAGCGCTGCCTCAACTGCAAGAAGCCGTTCTGTGTTGAGGGCTGCCCCGTCAACATCAACATCCCCCGCTTTATCGAGCAGATCCGCGAGAAGGACTTCGGCGGCGCCCTCGATACCATCCGCGAGGACTCCATGCTTCCCGCCATCTGCGGCCGCGTCTGCCCGCAGGAGAACCAGTGCGAGGGCAAGTGCATCCGTGGTAAGAAGTCCGAGCCCGTGGCCATCGGCCAGCTCGAGCGCTTCCTGGGTGACCGCCCCGAGCTCGCCTCCACGCCCAAGATGGCTCCCAAGAACGGCAAGAAGGTCGCCGTCGTCGGCTCCGGCCCGTCCGGCATCACCTGCGCTGGCGAGCTCGCCCGCAACGGCTTTGACGTTACCGTCTTTGAGGCCTTCTTCACCGGCGGCGGCGTGCTGGTCTACGGCATCCCCGAGTTCCGTCTGCCCAAGGCGGTCGTCAAGCGCGAGATTGACGGCCTGGAGGACATGGGCGTCAAGTTTGAGTACAACTCCGTCGTGGGCAACATGGCCACGGCCGAGGAGCTGTTCGAGCAGGGCTTCGACGCCATCTACGTGGCGACCGGCGCTGGCCTGCCCAAGTTCCTCAACGTCCCCGGCGAGAACCTGCCCAACGTCTTCTTCGCCAACGAGTACCTCACCCGCGTGAACCTGATGAAGGCCAACAAGTTCCCCGAGTACGACACCCCCACCAAGCACGGCAAGAACGTCGTCGTCTTTGGTGGCGGCAACGTGGCTATGGACGCCGTCCGCACCGCCAAGCGTCTGGGCGCCGAGCACGCCATCATCGCCTACCGCCGTACCGAGGACGAGATGCCCTGCCGTCGCGCCGAGCTGCACCATGCCAAGGCCGAGGGCGTCGAGGTTCTGCCGCTCGTCTCCCCGCTCGAGTTTGTCGCCGGCGAGGACGGCTCCGTGTGCGCCGTCAAGGTCCAGAAGATGGAGCTCGGCGAGCCTGACGAGTCCGGCCGTCGTCGCCCGGTGCCCATCGAGGGCGCCATCGAGGAGATCCCCTGCGACGTCGCAATCTCGGCTATCGGCACCAACGCCAACCCCTTCGCAAAGAAGATCGGCGGCAAGATGGAGCTCAACAAGTGGGGCTACATTGTTGCCGACGAGGAGACCGGCCAGACCACCGATCCCCGTATCTGGGCCGGCGGCGACATCGTCACCGGTGCCGCTACGGTCATTCTGGCGATGGGCGCCGGCAAGAAGGCCGCCGCTTCCATCACCAAGAGCCTACTGGGCGAGTAATCATCCGCAGCGCTAGCTACCAAACGGCAAAGTCCCCGTCGAGCACACGCCCGGCGGGGACTTTTTCTATGCCGGCCGACTACCACAAAGGGGACAGGCACCTTTGTGGTGGTTGGGGACTGGTCGGCAAACCAATTCCGGCGTTTGTCTCAATCTGTAACAGTTAGACCCTGTTGAGCCTTGTAGTTGTTACAGATCAAGATATTGTGCGAACATCCACCTGTTCATCTCAATCTGTAACAGTTAGAGGTCAAATTCCCCGCCTGGTGTTACAGATCGAGACATTAGATTGGCGGCCATTCGGTTCATCTCAATCTGTAACATCTAGAGCCGTTTTGGGCAGTTTGGTGTTACAGATCGAGATTTTACTGAGGCCGAGAACGAGAGCCGTCACCCAGCTCTAATGCTTGCGGCGCTTGGTCGCGGCGATGCCGGCTGCGGCAACGGTTGCACCGGCGATGCCCAGGGCAGCGACCGTCATCGCGGCGGAGTCACCCGTGCCGGCAAGCTCCGTGCCACCGGACTTCTTGCCGTTCTTGCCCTTACCCTTGGACTTGTTCGTCGTCACCGTGGTCGTCGTCGAAGTCGAACTGCCCGCAGGGACCCCGGCGCCACCAGAGCCATCCGTACCGCCACCCTGCTCGCCGCCGTCAGGCGTCGGCTCAGGCTCCGGCTTCAGACCGGGATCGGGCGTCGGCTCAGGCGCCGGCTCATCGGTCACCGTAATCGTAATGTTCAGACGCTCGGAATACTCGCTGTACGACATGCCAGGGCGCTGTGCCGCAATGCGCACATACATGTTGCTATCGAGCGCAATAGGCTCGGTGTACTTTACGCGGCCTTCGTCACGGCAGGGGCAGGTGTCGTTGGTGGTGTACCAAATCGTCGTGCCATCCTCGGCAGAAAGCTCCAGCTTCGTGCCCTTGGGCACCGTAATGTAGTTCTCCTTGGGCGACCATGCACCAAACGTCGTCGCACCAATCGTCGCCACCGGTCGCGCCGGTCGCACTGCCTCGGCAGACACGCGAACGTCGACCTGCTTGGACAGCGCCGTGCCGTCCACCGCCGCCGTCAACGTCGTCAAACCGGGCAGAGCACCATGCAGCACAAACGTCGCCGCGCCGTCCTCGCCCGTCACGGCCTGGTTGGCATCGACAGAGCAGATAGCCGAGAACTCCAGCCCAACACTAACCTTGGCGCCCGCAAACGGCTTGCCCGCCTTATCGGTCACGTGCGCCACCAGCTCAAAGTCACTGCCCTCAAGCATGGTCACGGCCTGCTCCACGTTGAGCTTGAGTTTGTCGGCACGAACGCCCACGACAAGCTCGCCGCTTGCCCAGCGCGCCATGGCCGTGCCGGCGTAGTTGCGAGCACCGTCGAGCTCAAACGACACCGTCGAGCCCACCTCACACGCATCGGCATAGCGAATACGCAGCACGCGCGACAGCGGCTTGCCATTGGGATCGTCCTGCTTATCGAGCCACGTATACGTCACGTCGCCCAAGCCCTGCGCGCACAATGCGGCCAGGGTATCGTCACTCGCATCCATATACTGCGCAAACTCAACCTCGACGCAATCGGTATAGGCATGGGCCGAAGCCACCTCGGGCGCCGCCGTCGACGCCAAGCCAATGTTCACCTCAGTCTGAATCGGCGGCACGCGCAGCCAGGCCGAACGCGCCTCCTCATACCCGTCCTTGGTCACGCGCACCTGATACCAGCCGGTCGGCGTATTCCAGTTGTACGCACCGTCCGCACCCGTTGCAAGCGGATTGTCCTGCTCATACTCCTCGGCATCCCAACGCACTGCATTGGTACCGGCCGCATCGTCGGCGCTCCACAGCTCAACCGTCGCGCCTTCAACCGTATTGGACAGCAGGCCCTCGTACACCACGCCCGCAGGGTCGGGTGCAGCCTTGGCAGCCACATTGCGATAACGCGCCTCGAAGATCGACTGCATCTTCTCGTCCGAGATCAAGCCGTCCTTGTTGGCCTTGTAGACCTCGGTATCAGTCAGCTCGCCCCAGTTGACCGTAATACGATTCTGGCACGCGCGCTCCACCTGCTCGCAGGCAACATCGTAGGCGCATTCGGCATTGGTCAGCTTAATCGCGCGCTCCGAACCTACGCTGGTCGAAGCCGCGTCATAGGCAGCGCCCACCACGGTACCCGCCGAACCGGCCGTCAGCACGCCGGCGATTGTCATAATGGAGCCCACCGCCACATCGGTGCTGTCGTGGCAGAGCTGGCGATGCAGCAGATCCTCAAACGCACGCGCCTTCTCCATGGCGTCGCGCAGCGCGTAAATGCACTTCCAGTCGTCCTCGGTCTTCTCGGGCTTGGCAAGCAGGCGCGTATGCTGAAGCTCATAGCCCTCGCGCTCGCCCTTCACCTTCTGCATACGGACGTTCACGTTCTCCCAGTTCTTGCTGGCATCGTTCACGCCGTAAATGCCGGTAAAGATGCCGATGCCCTGGGTCGCCGCGGGAAACGCCTGGCCGGCCGCCTTCCACGCATCGGTCTTAAAGACCTGTCCGAACATCTCGCACTCGATCTTATAGCTCTTGAGCGAACGAATCGTGCGGATGAGCTTCATATGGGCGCTCACGTCGCCGTTACGCTTCCAAGCCATAAGCCAGCCGCGAATCGTAGAGTTATTGAGGCTATGGACCACATTCCAGTTATCGTACAGATTGTCCAGAATGTCACACTGCATGGCGATCGAGTTAAACAGAAGCGCCTGGTTCTTGTTGTTATTGGAGTTCTCGATAAACTCCGACTCGATATAGGCCGTCTGCTCGCCATCGGGCGCGGCGACCTTAAAGCCCTTGACGGTATCGTCGTCAGCCGCCTTGTAGCTCAGTGAGCTGCCGAGCGCCTGGCCCAAATCGTTAAACCCGCTCGTCGACTGGCCGTTGTACTCGCTGGCCTTAATGCCCGCACACTTGTTGAGCGCCGCAGCGGTTGCGTCATTCCAGCTTCCATATTGGTTGAGCTGGCCGATACCCATCGACTGGCCCACCAGATCCTCGGCCTGCTGGGCAATAAACTCCGCTCGCGATGCATGGTCGACGAGCTCCTTGATGGCGGCCGCATCCGCAGCGTTCGCGCCCTGGGCCGCCGCGAGTTCCTGATACCAATCCTCGCTGGTGCCGTAAGCATCCTCAAAGATCATCTTGTCCACATTGACGCCATAGCTGTCGCCCTGCTGGGTCAGCAGCGCCGACGACCCGCCGACCGCGGCCTTGAGCTCAGCCGCAAACTGCGCGGCCTCGTCGTTGCCAGTACCATCACCCTCGCCGTCGCTGGCGGCAGGGGCGCGACGAGCCTTACGGGCAGCTCCACCTTGGGCTTCGTCCTCTTTACCGTCCTTGTCCTCCTCGGCAAACGCATCGGCGACCATCTGGTCAATCGCGTCGTTAAAGGCCTCGTCGACATCATTAAACGAGTTATCCATCATATACTCGTGCCACTGCTGCACGGCATTCGAGAACTCCTGCTGGCGCTCCTCGGCCGCGGCGGAATGCTTTTTGGCCGAAGCGTTGGCGTCAAAACTCAGCATGGTCATAAGCTGAGCATTGGAGATGCGGTAGGTCTGCGGCATAAAGATTTGCTCAAAGTTGCCGCAGTTCACATAGGTCGAGTCATTCGCCTTGTTAAACTCATTAAGCAGCTTAAGGTAACCCTCGTCCACATACTCCGCCGCATAGCGCACGCGGGTGCCCTCGCGCGACTTTTGAGTCAGAGGAATCGTCACCGTCTTGCCATCCACGCAGTCCACGTACAGGTCGAGCGTGTCGGCGGCCTCTTCGTTTCCCACCTCGAGCGTAATATCGAACGTCCAGTAGGCGTTCTTCTTTTGCGGCAGATGGTGGAAGGTCCACAGGCTCTTACCCGTGTCCTTGCCGTCCTTGACCAGGTTTTGCGTACCGCCACGATACGTCACATCAAAGTTCCAGACCGAAGCACCCGGAACATAGCGCACATAGTTGCGAGCCGTCACCTCTGCGGCAGCGGCGGCGACATCGGTCGAGCCCACGCGCGCTTCGAGCGTCACACGCTCGGCGGCAAGCGTATCCTGCGGCAGTTCGTATTCAATCTTGGCACGGCCGAGTTTATTGGTCTTGCCGGTGTACTTTGCAGCCGACGAGCCCGTCCCCACGGTGAGCTGCACGCTCTTGCCCGGCGCTGCATACACGTAGGCCACATTGCCCAGCAGGCTGTGAACGTCGGTGTTGTCGACCTCGATGCGCGATCCGCTAACCTCGAGTGTGGTGCTTCCCAGCGGCAATGTCACCTCGCCCAGCGTAATAAGCGGCGAGACGGCATAGATGCCCGCGGCCTTAGGCTTAAAGCGCACAAACACATCGGCGCCCGCACTCTTCTTCATATCGAGAACGAGGTTGTCGCCCTCCCAAGTTGTGGCAGCCCACATGGCATCGGAGCTGGCGCCGGCTTCGCGAGCGCCTGCGGACACATCCTCGACGGCATCCTTGGCCAGAGGAATCTCAATCTTGGCAGCCTGGCTGTCCTTGAGCTCGTAATGAATGCGCAGCTCGGTCTCCGCGCCAACGACCGCGGACGAATCAGCGATAACCGAGCCCACCGTCAGCCCGCGCTCGGCACGATACGTCTCCACGTCAAACGTGGGGACGTCGAGCGTCACGTCGAGCTGTTTGCCGTCCTCAATCTTCACCTGCTTTTGCGCGATATACTTACCCACGGTCAGCCCTAGGCGGCTAAACGTGGAATAGCTCGTCGCTTGGATGTCGTAGCTCGTCTTGTTAAAGGCGACGATGGTGTACGAACCGGCCTTAAGGCGCGGCGTCTCGGCCTTCATGATAGGCGTGGTGCCATCGTCTTCGTAACCCATCAAATAGGTGACGCCGTCGGCGACTAGCTTGCCGTCGGACGTACGGAACACCAGCACGCGGTTGGCGCCCTGGTAGTCGCCCTTGGTCGTGACCGTCGCCGTGCCCCAGGGTTTCAAGTCGATATCGACCTTGCCGGCCGAAGGCTTCACCGTCGCCGTCGCCCCACCCAGCTTGAGGCTGTCTTTGGGCTCGAGCGTTATCTCCAGATCCTGGTCTGCATCGGCAATGGCCTGCGACACCACGAGCGCTGTACCCTGGATACGGAAGTCGTTTTCCTTGTCACCCTTGGCAGGCTTAAGCGTCTTGCCGCCGCTCTTCACCGTCAGATCGATGTTATCGAGACTATCGAGCTCAATGCGTTCGGTCTTATCCTGGCCCACAATCGGTTCAAGAAAGCCCACGTTGAGCTCAATCGCGCGCGAAGCCGGAATCTTGGTAAAGTCCTCCGCCTTAATGTCTCCGATATTCCATGTGCCCGTCATCTGGTCGCCCGGGCGCGCCAGCACCATGTCATAGTAACCGCTGAGCGAAATGCGCAGGGTGGCTGCCGTCTTGGAGAGGGCGTCCGCTGTAAAGCTGCCGTCATCGCCAACCGCCAGCGGCGTGGACTGCCCCGCCTGCACGAGCACGGCCGCCGCGCCCTGGGGAAGTTTGCCCGTGATCTGGGCCGCCTCGCCCATCCACTCAAACGTGTAGGCAGGCTTCGAGGAATCGACGGAGTCCTTGCGATCGGCCACGGCATCGGCAAGCTTTTTGACCATCGAGGGGTTGCCAGCCGAATCGGTCGCATAGGCATAGATGGTCTGGCCTTCACTAAAGGGAATCGCATACGTTACGCCATCGATTGTCACGCGCTCATTATAGTCGCCCGGATAGCCCGCCTCACCAAGCTGAAGATCGGGGTTCATCACGCGCAGGGCAACGGCATTATGGTTCGTCTCGTTTCCGTATCTCGTGTTCTCAAAAGCTCCCCACTCTATCATTTCCACGCTTTTGGGTAGCACAATCTCTTTGCCGGCAATCGCAGGATCAAGAGAGGCGAACGCGAGCGCCCCGATAGATTTGACACCATCGCCGATCGTCACCGACGACACATGCGAGCACCCATCAAAGGCATAGTGCCCGATCCGCTCCACCGTGCCCGGCACATTGATCTGCGTAAAGGTGAGCACTGTTGTGTCCGAGACATAGAACTGTGGCACGCCGCAATAGGCGAATGCAAGATAGTCGATAGTTTTGACCGAAGGCGGCAGCGTTGCCACCACCTTGTCGTCAAGTTGTTCACATTCCTTAAAGGCCTGCTCGGGAATCGTGGTAAAGGCCGCGTTGTTGGGCCAGGTTACCGTTTGGAGCGTCTTGCTTTTGTAGAATGCATAGCTCTTGAGCTCCTCGACCGAATCGGGCAGTGCGATCTCTTTGATGCTGCTGCCGCCCAAGCCTCCAACCGAGCGGACATGCGAATTAGGGGCGAAGGTGATCGATGTGAGCGCAGCGCTTCCCATACCCGTAAGGCTTACGACATTTTTGTCGTCGATGGTCGAGGGCACCTCCAACGTGGTAATGCCCGCGTCGCCATACTCGATAGAAATTTCGTTGGTGAGGCTATCAATCGAGAAGTAGTACTGCGCGGGAGTCTGCTCGCCGGCCACGTAGCCATCATCGTATTCGCCTTTTACGCCCGTGGCGCCCTTCGAGGTTGCCCAGAGTTCAAGTTCCTCGTTCCAGGTTGCCTCGGCACCGGAAGCCTCCTCTTGCTTCTGCTGCTCGGCGAGTTCCTTGCCCTCGACAAGATCGGTGGCGAGCGTACCCGCAGGTGTGCTCTCGGTCTGCCCGGCGCCCGTCAGGCCTGCCGCCAATGCAATCTCGGAGTCCGGGGGCGTAAGGACGTCATCGGCGGCGGGCACTGTGGGGTCGGCAACGCCGGCATCGGGCGCGGCGTCGGCGGCATCGGGCGCGGGGTCGGCGGCATCGGCATCGTCTACTTGTTCGACATCCGTCTGCACAAAGGTGCTATCGGTGGTGAGGGTCTCGGCAAACGCGCCCGCGGGCAACGAACCCGTCACCATGGTGAGGGTCAC
The DNA here is from genome assembly GCA_900550195.1 of uncultured Collinsella sp. GTDB lineage: Bacteria > Actinomycetota > Coriobacteriia > Coriobacteriales > Coriobacteriaceae > Collinsella. The sequence continues at coordinate 25,072 of URRB01000015.1, read as the reverse complement.
CGCGGCAACGGTCAGGCGGCGGCAAAGCGCTCGAACAGTGGTCCACCTCATGGTCGTTCCTTTCCTGAAACCAAAAGTCATCCAGCGTAATCGTCGTCCAAAAACAAAGCGAACGGTAGGTTCATATATACGAACCTACCGTTCTACCTGCGCAAACCGCCACAAAGGGGACAGGCACCTTTGTGGCGGTTTGGGGTCTGGTCGGCGAACCGATTCCGATGTTTGTCTCGATCTGTAACAGTTAGGCCCTGTTGAGCCTTGTAGTTGTTACAGATCGAGATATTGCTCCAGCCGCCCCCGCTTTGTCTCAATCTGTAACAGTTAGAGACCAAATTCCCCGCTACGTGTTACAGATCGAGACGTTAGGTTGGCGGCCATTCGGTTCATCTCAATCTGTAACATCTAGAGCCGTTTTGACTGGCTTGGTGTTACAGATTGAGATTTTGCTAAAGCCGAGGATGGGCGCCGCCGCCAAAACCTAACGCTTGCGGCGCTTGGTTGCGGCGATGCCGGCAGCGGCAACGGTTGCGCCAGCGATACCTAGGGCGGTGACCGTCATTACGGTGGTATCTCCCGTGGTAGCCAGGACAGCATCGCCCTTCTTGGTCGGCGCGGCTTTCTCAACCGTCTTGGTCGTGGCGGTTGTCGTGGCCGGCTTAGCCGCGGGTTTGGTCTCGGGTTTCGTCTCAGGCTTGGTTTCGGGCTTGGCCTCGGGCTGCGGCGTCGGATTGGGATCCGGCGTAGGCTGCGGATCGGGAGTCGGCGTGGCTTCAGGCGTAAAGGTCAAATCGGTGTTGAGCCACAGAGTGAAGATACAGCCGCTCTCGGGATCAACTACACTCGCTTCGCCCATCTGGTAGCCGCACTCCTGGCCGTTGATCACCAGCTTGGTGTTGGGCGTAAAGTAGAATCCGCGCGCGGGCTTGAGGTAGATACCGTAGCGATAGGTCACGCCAGGCTTAAAGGCGTCGATGTGGTTCGTGATGTTCTGATCCCAGAACTCCTGAGAGTTCACTTCGCTGCCGTCGCTACCCGTCCAGTACTCACACTGAGGAAGGAAGTTGGAGCCCGTCGGAACATTCGCCGTAAAGACCGGCTTATCGCCTGCCTTGAAGGTGGTCGTGGCGCCGTTGATCTCGATAACGTCGATGGCCCGCCATTCGTCGATCGGCTGCTCGCACAGCATATTGTCAGCGTTTGGCGCGAAGACGCCGTTGACGGTCTTGATGTGGTGCGTCCAATGGCCGTTGACGTACATCATGCAGTCATTGCCCACGGTATTGTCGCCCTTGAGCCTCAGCTCGACGGAATACATGTAGAACTTGCCCTCTTCGAAGTGTTCGATCCTCCTCGCGCCCGTCGGATACTTGGCGGGGTCGGAATACCAGAAGGCAACGGGCGTGAGCTCCGCGGGGTCGCTGCCATCCATCTCCTCCCAGCACTCGTAGGCGATCTCGTACTTGTCGGCGTCAGCAGCGGGAATCGTCGCGGTCGCGCGGGGCGCCTCGCCGGGCGCGTAGTTGGTCTTCACGTCGTTGACGTTCAGGTTATGGAGGGCTTCGTTTTCTGACGCAACGAGCGTAATTTCGCTATTGATGGCGTAGCGGAGGTAATAATCGTACCTGGTTTCGTTGAGGATAGTCGAGCTGCCTTCATAGTCAGTTCCGGTATACTCCAGTGCCGAGCCAATATAGAGAGCCTCATTGCGCGTGAGTCGATACGAGCCGCCTGCCGCGCCACCCGTAAAGGTCAGCGTCAGCCTCATGTGATTGCCAACGGGTTCGAAGCGAGCCGTCACGTCGGACATGGACGCATCCTGAACTTCGACCAGAGTGCCCGAAGCGGCATCGGCCCTGTAGTACTTAACCTCGACAACTTCGCTCGCAAGCGCTTCTGGAATGCCACCCTCAACATCGGGAAAATCATGGGTATACGACTGGCCCTTTTCGAGCGTGATGTTGTCCGAAAGCTCGCAGTTCGTATAATGATCGACCACGGTCGTATTGACCCTAACGCCGCCCCCGCCTGTCACATCGGTCACGCCACAGGGCATGATGGCGTTGCTCGCCGGCATGGCGGCGTTGTCGTCGCCAGAAGCGTTTTGCCCAGCGAGCGCAGCACCGCTAGGCTCATTGGCGGCATCGGCTGGGATTGTCTGCTGAGGCTCAACGGTGGCTTGCGCCGCCGGAGCAGCATCGGTTGCAGGCGCGGTCGAAGCAGCTGGCGCGGTCGTTGCAGCCGTATCCTCCGCAACCGTCGGCGTCACCGGAGCCGCGGCAACCTCATCCGTCCCAGCGGCGGGATCGGCGCATTCCGTCGCCAGCGCCACGCTCGGCAGCAGCAACTGACCGACCATAAGCGCACACGCGCCGGCGCAAGCTATTTTGGCACCCACACAACGCCAGGTACCGTGAACCAGCGAGCAGGTGGACTCACGTTGAGCTTGCTTGTCAAAGTGGCTTACGTTCATAACGGCCTCCTTGGTCGTAGGGACATACCACCACAAAGGTGCCTGTCCCCTTTGTGGTGGTCCTGTACCACCAAGATGTGCCAAATGACTCCATATGCCTAGGTTCGTAGATGTGAACCTAGGCCTCTACCTGCGGTTTAATTCAATATGATTTCGCCATCGCCACACTCGTCCCGGGAACGCTACAATCGAGGACACGATTATTCGTCCACCCAAAGGACCGTCCTTGAACCTGAGCAGGCCTAAAATCAACGCGCTTCTGGCACTCGCGCTCTTCACCTTCGCCTTCCTTGCCGCCGAGTTTCGTTTCGACGTCAACGTCGGGCTGCTCGCCGGTGCCGAACGCGTTGTAATCGCACAGGGCTTTATTCTGGGTGCGAGCGTGCTCGGCTTTATCGGATATGCACCACTGCTCGGTCTCGCCCAACGCAAAGGCCAGCCCCAGGCAGTTGTCAGCGCCGCCGTTCCCATCGCCATCCTGGGATTGACCCAGATCCAGTCCCCCACGGGTTCGCTTGCCCTCGAGATTCTGGGCTGCCTCGCATTCCTCGGACTCGGCCTGCTGGGCGCCGCTGCGCACCACGCCTTTTCACTGGCGTTTCAAGACGATCCCAAGCTCGCCACCGGTGCGGGAGCAGCCTATGCCGCGGGCATCCTGATGCAGTTCGCCGTCAACCTGCTCAATTGCGGCGGTATCGCAGAGCTCATCGTCCTTGGCGCAGCGACTATCGCCATATCCGCCCTCAGCGTCGTTCCCCAAAAAGCTGCCGAGAGCTCCAGCCCCGCCATCAATCCCTTTGCTGAGTCCTCTCATGCCCTCGCCAAGCAGGCATGCTGGAGCATCGCGCTCGTCATGATTCTTGCCTGTCTGTTCTCCACCCTCGACAACGTGGTCACACTCTCCAACGCCCACGGCACCATTGCCGTGCAGACTTGGCCGCGCCTCTTTTTGGCGGCAAGCGGCCTTGCCGCCGGTCTTATCTTTGACCTTGCCGAGCGCCGCTACATGGGACTTGTCATGCTCGGCATCGCCGTGCTCTCGACCATTTCCATCCTGGCCGTGGAGGCCGGCGCCGATCCCAACCTAGGCCTTGTCGTCTTTTACCTGAGCTCGGGCTTTTTTGTCACGTTCTTTACTGCCACCTTTACACAGCTGGCACCGCGCATGCATACGCCCGCACTGTGGGCTGGCATGGGCCGCGCAGCCAACAACGTGTGCGCGTTCACTACGTCGGGCATCTCGCTGGCACTTGTGACCTCGGGCAATGTCGCCATCATCATGATCGGCGCGCTCATGCTGCTTGTGGCGGCAAGTGTGGCGTTTGTAGCCGCGGGCCTGTTCCGCCTGCCCCAAACCGAGCAGGAGCGCGAGCGCGAGCAACTGGCAGAAGAAGCACTCGCCGCCCCCACCATCGAGGAGCAACGCCAGGCCTTCATCGCCAACCACGCTCTCACCCCGCGCGAAGTCGACGTGCTCATAGCCGTGACCCAGGATGAACGCCCGCTCAAGCAGGTCGCCGAGGAGCTCGGTATCTCGATGCGCATGGTGCAGCGCCACCTGAGCTCTATCTACCAAAAGACCGACACGCAGACGCGCGCCGGTCTCACCAAGGCCTTCCCCTCCGCCTAAAACAAAAACCACCACAAAGGTGCCTGTCCCCTTGTGGTGGTTTTTGGTCGGCTAGCCTTCGAGCTGCGCCACTTTGTAGCGGTAGGCAGCGGCGATAACGTCTTTACAACCCTCGCGGCCCAGCTTGGCGCGGTTGACGACGATGTCTTTACCGCTCGTCATCTTCCACTTTCCGGCGCTGTAGCGCTTGTAGAACGCCTCGCGCGCCTTCTGCTGCTGCTTGACCAGCTTGGCGCCCTTCTTTTTATTAAGGCCACGCTTCTTGCGTACGATCTCGACGCGGTCCTCAAAGGGTGCGGTCACCAACACGGCAATGTGGTTGGGGTTGTTACGCAGCAGGTAATCGGACAGACGGCCTTCGATAATGCAGCTCTCAGTCTCGCCCAAGTCCAAAATCACCTGGCTCATCTTTTGGAACAACTTGTCCGAGTACGAGCGCGCGTCGTAGCGGTCGGGCAGAAACGCCATGTTCTCCACAGCCAGACGCTCGTCATAGGCGGCCATCTTATCGAGTGACTCGCCCGCACGCAGCGACGCGCGCACCAGCAGCTCGTTGTCGTACAGAGGAATCCCCAACTCGTTGGCGAGGATGCGTCCGATCTCGTGGCCCTCGGCACCAAAGTCGCGCGCGATGGTAATGACCACAGGACTCTTCTTGTTCTCCAGATCGCTCATCGCGATTCCTTTCTCTATGTGACAAAGGGGCTGTCCCTTTGCCACATTCTACGCTGCCACCATTCGCCTCTGATATGCGCGAACCAGCAGCGAGATACCAAAGTTGAGCACAAAGTACATCGCAAATACCAGGCCGTAGAGCATAAGCACCTGCGACAGGTCGATCGCATGGGCCATCACGACGTTTGCCGTGTACATGAGCTCGGCCACGTTAATGCCCGAAAGATACGAGCTGTCCTTGATGACGGTCGTGCACTGGCTAAACAGCGCCGGAATGATCGTCTTAAACGTCTGCGGCAGAATGATGTAGCGCATGGTGGCAAAGAAGCCAAAGCCCTGGCTCTGCGCTGCCTCAAACTGGCCGCGTGGAATCGAGTTGAGGCCGCCGCGCACAATCTCGGCCATAACAGCGCTGGTAAACAGCGTAAAGGCGATGGTCGAAATCACAATGTCCAAACCCTGCACCGTAAAGTAGATAAACAGGATCCACAGCAGGTTTGGCGTGCAGCGGAACAGCTCGATATAGGCGCTCACCAAAATACGGAACGGGCGGGGCGCATAGCTTTTAACAAGCGCCAGCACCGTGCCCAAGATGAGCGAGAAAAAGATCGACAGCGCCGAGATCTCGATTGTCTTAACAAAGCCGCCCCAAATGTAGAGCAGGTTAGTCGCGTTGAAGATTTCCATGCGCTAGGCCTCCTCTACGTTGTCGAGCCCCAGCTCGGCCAGGCTCACGCCGCGCGGACGCTCCTTGGAGCGGCGCTCGAGCCACTGCACCAGCATGGCGAGCGGAAAGCAGATGATGAAGTACATAAGGCAGCAGACGATGTATCCCTGCAGGTAGCCGTACAGACTCACAAAGTTGTCGGAACGGTACATAAGGTCGCCGCCGGCCACGAGCGCCAGCACCGACGTGTTCTTGACCAGGTTGAGCGCCTGGTTACACAGCGGGGGCAGAATGATTTTGAACGTCTGGGGCAGCACGATGTACCAGTACGCCTGCGCGCGGGTGAAGCCCTGGCTCTGGGCCGCCTCCATCTGACCGCGCGGAACCGCCTCGATACCGGTGCGGATGACCTCCGAAATGTAGGCCGCGTGATACAGGCCCACGCCCAAAAAGCCCAGCACGAACGGCGCGATGCGCACCGGCTGGTCGGCACCGGTTATGGCCTGCAAAAACTGCGGACCGGCCATGTACATAAAGAGCACCTGCACGGGCAACGGGGTGTTCTGGTAAAACTCCACGTACACGCGGCTTATGGCGCGCAGCACGCGCGAGCGAGTGGTAGAGAACACGCCCAGCAGCGTGCCCAGCACCAGCGACAGCAGCAGACCGGCAACGACCACCTGTAGCGTCACGCCAAAGCCCTCCCAGAAGGGCCCCATGTTTTGAAATGTCGTCGACCAACGGTCGGCGTCAAATAATCCTTCGAGCATTTGATTCCTTCCTTGGACGATGCGCCTATACAAGACCCCAGGTCTTGACCTCTTGGTCGAGCCAGCCGTCGGCCAGGCGATCGCAAATCACCTGATCGACCACGGCCGAAAGGTCGCAGCCCTTCTTGGTCGCCACGCCGTAGCCCTGCTCGCCAAACTTGACCTCGGGCTGCAGCAACTCAACGGTCTCGTTCATGTAACCGGCCAGCGTGGAGCGGTCCATGGCAAAGACGTCGATATTGCCGGCGTCGAGCGAACTCTTGATGATGGGGTAACCGCTAAAGGCCCTAAACTCGGGCTCGCAGCTAAAGCCGTTGTCCTTGATCATCTGCTCGATCAGGCCCTGCGTGGTAGCACCCTGGCTCACACCAATGACCTTGCCGTCCAGGTCCTCAATCGAGGTAAAGCCCGAACGCTTCTTGACCATGAGTCCCACGTAGTCGGTGCGGTACGGCGTCGAGAAATCCCAGCTCTTCTTGCGCTCGTCGGTGATGGTGTAGGTCGCCGCGACCACGTCAAGCTGGCCGTTATCGATCAGCGGGCCGCGCGTCTTGGGCGTTACGTCGGTAAACTCGACAAGCTCCTGGGCGCGGGCATCCTTGTAGCTCACACCAAAGACGGCAGCGGCGATCTGGTAGCACAAATCGACTTCCATACCCTCAAAGCGGCCCTTAGCGGTGTCGTAATAGCCGTAACCGGGAACGTCCTTCTTAACGCCGGCATTCAGATGGCCACGCGACTTAATGGCCGCAAGCTTGGACCCCTTGTCGGAGCCCTCGCCGCTGGCGGAGTTGCCGCAACCGGTAAGCGCGGCCCCCGTCAGCGTAAGCATACCGGCGCCCGCCAGCTGCAAAAAGTGACGGCGCGACACGGCCGCCCTCGTCATATCCGTCATGTCCATCACCGCGCCTAGTGCAGAATCTTGGACAGGAACTCGCGGCAGCGCGGGTTCTCGGGGTTATCGAAGAAGTGCTCGGGCGTGCCCTCCTCCAGAATACGGCCGTCCTCCATAAAGATGACGCGGTCGGCCACCTGGCGCGCAAAGCCCATCTCGTGCGTCACGCAGATCATGGTGATGTCCTCCTGCGCGAGCTCAATCATAACGTCCAGAACCTCCTGGACCATCTCGGGGTCGAGCGCCGAGGTCGGTTCGTCAAACAGGATGATGGGCTGCTTGGTGCACAGGGCACGGGCGATGGCGATGCGCTGCTGCTGACCGCCCGAGAGATTCTGCGGATACTCGCCGGCCTTATGCGCCATGCCAACGCGCTTGAGCGCGGCGATGGCGATCTCGGTCGCCTCCTCCTTGCTCTTCTTTTGCAGCTTGATGGGCGCGAGCGTCAGGTTGCCGAGCACCGTCATGTTGGGATACAGGTTGAACTGCTGAAACACCATGGAACTGTACTTGCGAGCCATCTCCAGGTGGTTCTTTTTGGTGAGCGGCGTACCATCGATGACGACCTCGCCCGACGTGGGCTCCTCAAGATAATCGACGCAACGGATGAGCGTCGACTTACCCGAACCGGACGGCCCGATCATGACGAGCTTCTCGCCGCGCTTGACGGTGAGGTTGATATCTTTGAGCACATGCAGGTCGCCAAAGTACTTGTTGAGATGCTTGATCTCGATCATGTCTGCCATGAATGTCCCTTCCCTGCGTTTACACGAATTGCACTATTGTACGGAAAGAATCACGTTTCCGCAGCCCACACTGCATCACCGTAAAGAACCCGCAACCTTTTACCCACTCATTGGGGACAGACTTAAATGAGTGCCCGCTCATTGGGTACTCATTTAAGTCTGTCCCCAATAAGCACCCAATGACCAGCCAGGGGAGGCGTCCTTCATCTGCCATCGAAAAAGGGGCGCGACCACGATGGTCGCACCCCTCAACATCAACTATGTGTCGACCGCCCTTAAGCAAGCTTTGCGCCGACGATCTTGGCAGCCGCAGGCTTGTCGAAGTTGCCGCCGGTGGCCTTGCCGAGTGCGCCCATAACCTGGCCCATCTGCTTCTTGGACGTGGCGCCCAGCTCGGCGATAACCTGCTCGATCAGGGCCTCGAGCTCCTCGCCCGAAACCTGCGCGGGCAGCAGGCTCTCCAGAATCTTGACCTGCTCGGTCAGGTTGTCGGTACGCTCCTGGTCGGTGCCGGCCTTGATGGACATCTCCAGCGTCTCGCTCGTCTGCTTGATCAGACGCTTGATCATGCTGTTGACGTCTTCCTCGGTCACATCGCGGCGCTCATTGACCTCGATAGTCTTCACCTCGGCCTTAACCTGGCGAATGATGGACAGGCGAACCTTGTCCTTGGCCTTCATGGCCGCAATCATTTCCTTCTGCAGCTCTTCGTTGGTCATCTGCAAATCCTCCTCAATAGTGTGGGCGGCACTCGCGCGAGCACCGCCCCATGATTACTCAGTCGTCGACGAATCGTCGGTCGAACTCTTGGTGACACCCTTCAGACTCACGTTATAGGGCACGTCTTTGGGCATGGGGTTGACGGTGATGTCGGCATCCTTCTTGTACTGCTCCAGCCACTCGCTGTACGCGGTGCTGGCCGCTTGCGTCTTCACCACGTTGGAGACGTACTTTTTGATGTCCTTGGACACCTGGTTGATGTCATCAACCTGATTATCGACATGGAAGTAGTCGGTGCACTTGATGATGTGGTAGCCATAGGTCGACTCGACGACTTCGCTCACGTCGCCCTTGTTGAGTCCCTCGAGCGCCGTCTGGTAGCTGTCGACAAAGGTGGTGAGCTTATCCCAGCCCACATCGCCCTTCTTCTCCTTGGAACCGGTGTCCTCGGAGTACTGCTCAACGGCGTCCTCAAAGCTCAGCTCACCGGAGTTGATCTTGTCCAGGCACTCCTGCGCCTTGGCCTTGGCGGCAGCCTTGTCCTCGTCGGAAGCGTCGGAATCAACCTTGATCAGGATGTTCGACGAGCGGCGGGCGTCGTTGTAGCTGGACAGATTTTCGTTGATGTAATCGACAATCTCGCTGTCCTTGGGCTTGCTCGTGGGCGCGACGGCATCCTTGAGTTTCTGTTGCGCCAGACTCTCCTTGAGCGAGTCCTTGTAGGTGTCCTCGGTATAGCCGTAGGTCTTGAGGGTCTTCTTAAAGGCCTTGGCTCCGCCCGCGCTCTTGCACGCGTCCTTCCAAGCCTTCTCGACCTCCTCGTCCGACACCGTCACGCCGTTCTCCTTCTGTGCCTGTTGAAGCAGAATCTGCTGCGTGTAGGAGTCGATGAGTTGCTTGCGGTACTTCTTGGGCGTGAGGTCGTTGTCAACCAGATACTGCGCCCAATCCTCATCCTTGGTGTAGCCGTAGGACGTGCGCATGCTCATGATCTGCTTGGTCACGGTGTCCTCGGTAAGGTTGGTGCCGTTGATAGTAGCAGCAACACCGCCGGTCAGCTTGTAGCCCGAGGTGTCCTCAGCCTGCGACATAAGGCCGGAGCACGCCATCGCCGAGACGGAAAGCAGCATCGCCAGCACGCCGATGACCACCAGAACGATCTTGACGGTCTTAGACACGTACGTCTTGCGCTGCTTCTTGCGAGAGCTGGAGGCAGCGCGGGCCTGCTGCTCGGGCGTCGGCGCGGCCTCGGAGTTCTTTTTCTTATTTGCCATAGTTGGCCTTTCGCATAACGAATCGAACAAACGCCATTGTGTCACAACGCAGCCCCCGCGGCACGCTTGGTGCATTGGGGACAGATTAATCTGCACCATTTTGGTGCAAAGGGGACAGCTCTGGCAGCCGGCAGTTAGGGACAGTCCCCGAGTGCCGACTCAGCCCCACCTTAGAAGTGGCGGCGGATGGCGTCGACCATGCCCTGGGGCGTGGTCTGGCCGAGCACGTCGGCTGCGGCATCGGCGCCCATAAAGATGTTCATGAGTGCCTGCAGGGCCTCGACCTGGCCGCCCGGCTCGGCGATGCCAAGATTGATGACGATCTGCGCCGGCACCGGAGCGCCCATGCCAGCCATAGCGTTAAATGTCACGGGCGCGGCGGGCTTCACCACCGCGATATAGGGCTTGGCCACAAACCCCGGATCGGTATGCGGAATGGCAATGTTTGCCGCCGGCATAGCGAGACCCGTGGGATAGGCATCCTCGCGCGTGCGGACGGCATCGAGCCAACCGGATGCAATGTAGCCATGTGGTGCAAGCTCGCCCTCAAGCCGCGCGAACACCTCATCCGGCGTCGCACACTCCCAATCAAAAAACACCAACTCAGGCGTAAACAGCGCTTCGTTATCCGCCATGCGCTCACCTCTCTCACCTAGTCATCGGAGGCGTTCTTGAATGACTAGTCGTTAAAGACCGTCCCCGATGACTACCCAAAACAAAAGGTGGCCACGCGCGCCTTGGCGCCAATGACCACCCTGACTACTCGGCTAAATTGTACTGTGCACCGCTAGCCGCGGGGCGCATCAATTGCGACCTTGCCGCTCTCCAGCACGTGGACACGGCCGTCGGCGAGCATCTGAACAACCTCGGGATACAGCACGTGCTCAATCGCATGGATGTGCTCCTCGAGCGTGTCGACATCCCAGCCCTCCTCAACAGCCAGCGCGCGCTGGGCGATGATGGGGCCGTTGTCGTAGATCTCGTTGGCAAAATGCACGGTCACGCCAGTCACCTTGACACCGCGCGCAAAGGCATCGTCGATCGCATGCGCACCGGTAAAGCTCGGCAGCAGCGCCGGATGCAAGTTGACCACGCGGTTGGGAAACGCCGCCAGCAGCGGCGTGTGCACCATGCGCATGTAGCCGGCCATGACCACATACTCGCAGCCGCGCTCGAGAAGCTCGTGCGCGATGATCTCGTCGGCGGCAATAGGGTCGGCATAGACATCCTTGGACAGCGTGAGCGTCTGGATGCCCGCGCGCTCAGAGCGCTGCAAACCCTTAGCCGAAGGACGGCTCGACACCACAAGCTCAATCGAAGCGTTGAGCTTGCCGGCGGCGATCAGATCGATCAACGCCTGCAGGTTGGTACCCGAACCGCTGATGAGCACACCGATCTTGAGCGGCTCGGCCGTATCGGTGCCGGTCGGACGGGTGTAGGGCACAAAGCCCAGGCCCTCGGCAGCAGCCATCTGCTCGTTAGCGCTCATCGGAGTACACGACCTTACCGGAACCCTCGACGCACTCGCCCACGCGGAACGGCTTCTCGCCCAGCGCGACCAGGGCCTCGGTAACCGCGGCCTCGTCCTCGGGGGCGACGATCAGGCACAGGCCAACGCCCATGTTGAAGGTCTTGCACGCCTCGTTGGGCGCAAGCTCGGCCTGGCACGACACATAGGTGATGACGGGCGGAACGTCCCAACCCATCTCGGCACCGTTGCGGGTGACCACGGCGTCGACGTCGTCGGCGAGCGCGCGGTTGAGGTTCTCGGTAATACCGCCGCCAGTGATGTGGGCGATAGCGTGCACGTTGGCGCCGCCGCGCAGCAGCTCCAGAATCGGCTTGACGTAGATGCGCGTGGGAGCCAGCAGGGCGTCTGCCAGCGAAGCACCGCCGAGCTCCTCGAGCGGACGGCTCAGCTCCTCCGCCTTAGCGGCGGCCTCGGGCGTGCCCGGCTTAATGCCGTCGACGCCGATGACCTTGCGCACGAGCGAGTAGCCGTTGGAGTGCACGCCGGTGGAAGGCAGACCCAGGATCACATCGCCCGGGCGGACGTTTGCGGGGTCGAGCATCTTGGGACGGTCGACGACGCCCACGGTAAAGCCGGCGAGGTCGTAGTCGGCCGGAGCCATGACGCCCGGGTGCTCGGCCATCTCGCCACCAACGAGCGCGCAGCCCGCGAGCTTGCAGCCGTCGGCCACACCCTTGATGATCTTTGCCATGTGCTCGGCCTCGATGTGACCGATGGCAACGTAGTCCAGGAAGAACAGCGGCTCGGCGCCCGAAGCCAGAATGTCGTTGACGCACATGGCGACCAGGTCCTGGCCCACCGTCTCATGACGGTCCATGATCTGGGCGAGCACGAGTTTGGTGCCCACGCCGTCGGTGCCGCTGATCAGGATCGGGTCTTCCATATCCTTAAGCGCGGCAGCCGAGAACAGGCCACCGAAGCCGCCGATGCCGCCGATAACCTCGGGGCGATTGGTGTCCTTGACCATCTGCTTAATCGCGTCGACGGCGCGGCCGCCCTCAGCGGTATCGACGCCGGCATCCTCATACGTCACATGCTTGCTGTCGCTCATCTGAGCCTTCCTCTCCCACTACCGTGGCGCCGCGCGGGCGCCAAACGGTGCTCATAGTTGCGTTCATTTCGGCGCGCGCCATAACAGCACGCGCCGTCATATCAACAAAACAGCAGGTAAAACCTACCAAAATAAACCTGTCCCCACATGGCAGGTTTTAGGCCTCGCCGTGCTCCTCTTCCCAGCTGCGGTCGTCGTATTTCTCGACCACGGCGTCGTCGTCAAAGTGCAGCGGCTTGTCCAGGTTGCGGGGCTTAAAGCCCTCCATGAACTTGTCGCGGCCAAAGCTCTCGGGAATCGCCACGGGGTAGCGGCCGGTAAAGCACGCATCGCAGTAACCGCCCTTGGGCATGACCTTCAGCAGGCCCTCGACCGAAAGGAAGGCCAACGAATCGGCGCCGATATACTCGCAAATCTCGTCGACCGTCTTGTTGGCGCTGATAAGCTGCGACTGCACGTCGGTATCGATACCGTAGAAGCACGGCCAGATGACCTCGGGCGAGTTGATGCGGATGTGAATCTCCTTGGCGCCGGCGTTGCGCAGCATCTTGACGAGCTGCACCATGGTGGTGCCGCGCACGATGGAGTCGTCGATGACGACCAGGCGCTTGCCCTCGATGTTGTCACGCAGTGGGTTGAGTTTCATACGCACGCCCATGGCGCGCAGCTCCTGCGTAGGCTCGATAAATGTGCGGCCCACATAACGGTTCTTGATGAGGCCCTCGCCAAAGGGAATGCCGCTCTCGTGCGAATAGCCCTCCGCGGGCGGCAGGCCGGAATCGGGCACGCCGATGACCAGGTCGGCCTCGACGGGCTCCTCATGTGCCAGCTGACGCCCCATGTCGTAGCGGCAGGCATAGACACTCTTGCCGTTCATGATGGAGTCGGGACGGGCGAAGTAAACCTGCTCAAAGATGCAGTTGGCGGGCTCTTCGGCAGCGGGCACGCCCTGCTCGGACACGAGGCCCTCGGCGCTGATGCGCAAGATCTCACCGGGGCGGACGTCGCGGACGTACTCGGCGCCCACGATATCGAGCGCGCAGGTCTCGGAAGCAACGACCCAGCCGCCGGCGCGCGTGACACGGACGGCGGAGTCGACCGTCGCGGCGCCGTCCTGCGACGGCAGCTGCGAAACGGCTGCAGCGTCGGCCTGATCCAGACCCTCGTCCACGAGCTTGCCCAGCACGAGCGGGCGAATGCCGTGCGGATCGCGGAAGGCGTAGAGCGCCTGCTCGTTAATGAGCGTCATGGCGTAGCCGCCGCGCACAAGCTCCATGGTCTTGCGAATGCCCTCGCGCAGATGGCCCGTACACTGGGTAAAGTAGCCGATGAGCTTGGTCGCGACCTCGGAATCCGAGTTGGAGAGGAACGGCACACCCAGCTCGATCAGCTGGCGGCGCAGCTCATCGGTGTTGACCAGAGTGCCGTTGTGCGCGAGCGCGATAATGACGCTATTGATGGTAGAGAGGTGCGGCTGAGAGGCTTCCCAGCTCTTGGCGCCGGCAGTGCCGTAGCGCACATGACCCACGGCCAGCTGGCCGGAGAGCGTCGACAGGTCGGCGTTGGAGAACACGCGGTCGAGCAGGCCCAGATCCTTGCGGACCATAACCGTGCCGCCGTCGCCCACGGCGATTCCCGCCGATTCCTGGCCACGGTGCTGCAGTGCACGCAGGCCAAAGTACGTCAGTCGAGCCACGTCGCGATCGGGCGCCCATACGCCGAAAATGCCACATTCCTCATGCAGCTGGTCGGAGTCCGGATCATACGTCGACATGGTGTTCACCTGTCCCGCGGCACGCTCGGCCGCGCGGATGGTTTCTTGAGACATGGCATCCCCTCAGAGCCTCGTATTTTTGGCGTTACCCGCCTTATTATACGCACGGCGCGACGCGCTCCCCGGCGCATGAGCAGCGCTTTTTAAAAGCCCACCGAGCTAATAATCAGTTTTGTTGCCAAACATTTTATCGGTCTGTCCAGTGCAAGCGCCCGCGCCCCCAGATGGCCGCCGCGTCCACCGTTGGGGATTACAAAGTTGCAATTGGGACGTTCGTCCTGTCTTTTGGCAGGTCGGCGGCGTATCCTTATAACCTACAACAAAGCGAGAAAGGTTCTGTATGGATCGAAACGAACTCGACCCCAGCGTCCCCAGCGCCACGGAGGTCAAGAAGATCCCCCTCATCATTAAGGTGTACGCCGTCCTGTGCATCCTTTCCGGCGTGGGCACGCTCCCGTCGGTCGCTGCCTTTATGTGGCAGGTCATCACGGCACTTGTTAACGGCAACGCCACCGAAAAGCTCGGCGACAACACGCTCGTCGCAGTCGGCCTTATCGTCGCCGGCATCATGCTCTCTGCGGCAAGTGCCGTCATCCTAATCATCTTTGGCCTGGACCTTATCAAAAACCAGCGCCGCAACGCCGCCCGCCTGTCCTACATCCTTATTGCATTCACCGTCGTCGAGCTTTTGGTCGACGTGATGCTCCAAGGTATCGGGCTCTTCTTGCTTCGTCCCGCTATTCAACTCGGTATCCTCATCGCGCTTTCAGCCACCGTCGATCCTACGCTTCGCCAGGAGCGCGAACTGCAGCGCCGCCTGCAGGAGATGCTCGACCGCGACGCCGCCGCCGAGGGCATGCTCGGCCGCGATGAAACCGGCGAGGGCTACATCAAGCTCAACTACTTCAACCTGTTCTGGGTATTCCTCGTCTGCTGCGTGCTCGGCCTGATCGCCGAGGACATCTGGCACATGACGGTCGACGACCCAGGCGTCTACCAGGACCGCGCCGGCATGCTGTTTGGTCCCTTCAGCCCCATCTATGGCTTTGGCGCCGTACTCATGACCATGGTGCTCAACCGCTTCTATAAAAAGAACCCCATCATCATTTTCCTGGTAAGCGCTGTACTCGGCGCGAGCTTTGAGGTGTTCGTGGGCTGGTTTATGCAGACCTCATTTGGCGTGGTCTCGTGGAGCTACTCGCACATGAAGCTGTTCGGCATGCCCGACCCGCTCGCCGTCCTTACGGGCGGACGCACCTGCACGGGCTTTGCCTGCCTGTGGGGCCTGGGTGGCCTTATCTGGATCAAGCTGCTGCTGCCGAGGCTGCTCAAGCTCATCAACATGATTCCGTGGAAGAGTCGCTACTCGGCTACCGTCATCTTTACCGTCATTATGCTGGTCGACGGCGTCATGACGCTGCAGTCGCTCGACTACTGGTACCAGCGCGTCAACGGCACGGAGCCGGATATTCCCGTCGCGCAGTTCTACGGCAAGTATTTCGATAACGACTACATGGAGAACCGCTTCCAGAGCATGACCATGAGCCCCAAGGATGCGACGCGCGTGTAGCGCCACGCAATGCCGAGATTTTCCAACGCACAGAAAAGCCCGCTGGCAGACTGATTGAACTGCCAGTGGGCTTTTGCTATAGATGGACTCGAATTGATCGCAAAGTCCTATGCCTCGCGCTCGACCTCGCTCACACACTCATTTTTGATGGTACCAACGAGTGCCTGCAGCGCATCGACCACATGCGGGCGAATGTCTCCGCCAATGAGCACGAGCATGATGTCGTCGCCCACGGCAAGCTCGCCGCTCGCCAACCACACGCGCACGTAGCCGATACCCGGCATCGCGCGCGTTGCCTCGATAGCGGCCTGCACCTTATCGGCATCGAAGCCAAACACCATGCCGCCTACCTTGTGGCCTGGCGCCACACCATCTGTCTCGACCCCACGCACCTCGGACTTAGGCGTCGCACGCACCACGCCGTTGTGTGTCAGGTACATCCCGCAATCAGCCGCCGAAACATCGGCCTTGGCTTCGCGCAGCCAAGCATCAACCGAAGGCATCGATTTGCCGCTTTCAAGCATCATTTCTCCTTTTGATTTCCAGGGTAGTCTTTTTGGGACAGGGCTCCCGGACACTTTATTCCTCGACCGGCGTGAGCACCATGACTGCGCGCGTATTGCTAAATGACAGCGAACGGCAGGTCACAAGCGTTACGACCTTGGTTGCCGAAGCGGCGCGATCAGTGGCATCGCTCGCCACGGCAGAGGCACCGTCGAGCATCTCGGACAAGTAATTCTTCAGTCCGTCATCGCCCTCAAAGTTGGGCGTGCGCGCCTTGGCATACGTGTCCTCGACCACCTTGGTCGCCAGCGGACGCAGCTTATACGTCGCATCGCGTGTGATGTAGTACACGTATTCCATGCTGTCGAACGTCGCTTGATCGGTCGTATCCGAAATCACGTTGAACATCGAACCGTCGTTCATATGATGACCGTAAATCGTGGTCTGCTGATCCACCATGCCCGGCGCGGTGTCGTCGCTATCCAAGAAGATGGCTCCCGAGGCATTGGCGGTGCCGTCGAACAGCGTGTTGAGGTACTTGGAGTTGTTGTTGGTCTGCACCACGGGGTAGTTGATGTTGGTGCCGGGCGCGTAAATCCAACCCACAACCTCGGGATTTGTCTGGGCAAGCGCATTGAAGTCGATAATCGGCACGCCACTGGCGTCCTTATCGCTCACATATTGCTTTTCGATCTTTTGATACGACTCGCTCGCCTGCTTGTAGCCAATCTGCGCGTTGATAAAGATGGCGGCAGCGGCAACGATCAGGCCAATGCCGATGATGATGAGCAGAATGGGAATGACGGAGCGGCGCTTTTTGCGCGGCGGCTCGGTATAGCTCGATGGCGCGGTATGCGCCGAAGAGCGAGGTGACTTCTTGGCCGTACTGTATGACGAAGGGCGATATGCAGCAGGCGTATCCTGACGGCGATGTTTCGCCGGCGTCACGGGGCGCGGCGCACGCGACTGCTGAGGAGAGGATGTCCGACCCTGCTGCGGCGCGCGGGCTGCTCCCGACTTGGCTGGATCGGGAATCCGAGAAGCCGAAAAACGCTTTCCCTGATAGTCGGACATGGCTCTCCTTATGCTGCAAATGGACTGGCAGAGCGCTTAGGCGTCAGCCATCTCCTGCTTCATCTTCTCGATAACCTTGCGGTACTCGAGGTCGCATGCGCCCAGAATCTGCGTGGCGTAAATGGCAGCGTTCTTGGCACCGTTGATGGCCACACAGGCAACGGGCACGCCCGAAGGCATCTGAACCATCGACAGCAGTGAGTCCATACCACCCAGATCGCTCGTCTTCATAGGCACGCCGATGACCGGCAGCGGCGTAAACGCAGCCACGACACCGCCCAGGTGAGCAGCCTTGCCAGCGGCAGCGATAATCACCTTGATACCGCGGTCGGCAGCAGTCGAGGCCCACTCATGGACCTTCGCCGGCGTGCGGTGCGCGCTTGCAATGACGAGCTCATAGGGCACGCCCAGCGCCTCGAGCTCGGCGGTGCAACCTTCCATAACGCCCAGATCGGACTTGGAGCCCATGATGATCCCGACAACCGGCTTCTGATCTGCCATAAACAAAGACCTCCTGTTGAGAGCGGTGACGCGGCGGATCCGCGACCCTTAACTACAGAGAGTAGTATAGCTGCTCCCGTCCCTGCGGTCTGCGTGGTGCTTTGCGGGCGGGCCAGGCTTTATCTTCACTCCGGTTGCTTCGCAAAGTCGTTCAGATAAAGCCTGGCCCGCCCGCAAAGCACCCCTCGACCTACCGGGGATTGCCATGACGTACGTTAGCTGAAATAAAAAAGCGTGCCCACCGTCCTTGGGTGGGACGGCGGGCACGTTTGCTTAGTTGTCGCTGGGACTACTCAGCCTTATTGCGACGGTGGAAGAAGGCACCGATCGCAGCGATGATGGCTCCAAGGCCACCGACAGTCGCGACAGTTGCCGCCGTTTGATCGCCAGTAACGGGGATCGCCGAACCGTTCTTCTTGCCGCCCTGGGCCTTGTCGCCTGCGGGCTTGCCCGCCTGGCTGCCGCCGTTCGAGCCATTGCCGGAACCCTGGTTGCCCGAACCGCCCTGGTTGCCGGAGTCGGCATCCTTAAGGCCCTCGATGGCCAGCTTGAGCTGGTCATAAGCCGCCTGGAGCTGGGTGTCGGAAGCATTCTCATCACCCAAGACATCCTCGGCGTAGGTAATGGCATCCGTCAGGGCCTTGACGGACTCGGCCGTCTTTCCCTTGGTGTCAGTCTCCTTCGCCTGCTTGACCAGGGCCTTGAGCTGTTTCTTGGTCGGGTTCTCAACTGGGGTCACCGGGGTCTTCTCGAGCGCGTCACGGGCATCCTCGAGCGCCTTGAGTGCCTGGTCGACCTCGTCCTGCGTGGCGTTCTCGTCGCTCAGGATGGCGCGGGCGCTCGCCAAGGCGTTCTGGAACGCGGTCCAGGAAGCCTCGGTGTAGTCACTGGCCTTAAGGTCGCCGGCTGCAACCTCGGCATCAACCTTTTCAATCGCGGCAGTGAGGTCGTCCTTCGCCACCGGATCGGGAACGGCCGCACCGTAGAACTTGAGTTCCGCCATGCTGCAGTAGGCGTCAACGCTGCCACCGCCGGCGTGGAGCACCTTGACGGTCACGTAGCGACCGCGCGCGGCACCAAAGCTCATCTGCTTCCAGTCGCCACGGTCGGTGAGCACGCGGCCGTCGTTGTCGAAGGTAAACGTACCCATCGACGCGGCGGTGCCCATCTCATAACCGTCGGCGGTGTCGGAGACCAGCACCTCGGCCTCAAAGATATCGCCGTTCGTGCCGCCGTCCTGGCGCGGCAGGAACGTGACGTCGGTGAGATCGTAGTCGCGGCCCAGGTCGACGGTCAGGTGCTGGGGCATACCGGTCTTATAAGCATAGTCGCTGTGCCAGAGCGTCTGCTCATCGCCGTCAAGAGCGTTGACGGCGTTGCTGCCCTCATAGTCGGCCTCGCTCGAGAAGCCGGTCACCTTGACGTTCTCGCGGTTCTCGGGCGTGTTGATGAGCTTCTTCTCATCAACGGGGCGCATCTTGAGGCCGTCGATTGCCTTTTCGATCTTGGTCGTAGCGTCTGCGACATCCTTCTTGCTATAGCTGCCCTGGCCGCCGTCGAGAAGCTTCTGAGCCGCCTCGACCGCAGCGGTGAGAGCTGCATAAGAATCCTTGGTGTAGACGGACTCGCTGTAGCCCGCGGCCTTGGAAAGCGCCGCCATGAGCGCAGAGGTGTCGACACCAGCCTTGACCTCGACCTCATAGGATGCGGTCTTGGAGGGGTCGAGCACTGACGCCACCGTGATCGTTGCCTTGCCGGCCTTGTTGGCACGCAAGTAGTAGTTCACGCTATCGCCGGCCTGAACAGCGGAGACGCTCACCACAGAGGAGTCGGAGCTCTCGACCGTCACATAGGGGTAGCCGGCGCTCTCGGGCGTGGCCTTAGCGTCGACGAGCGTAACGTCGCCCTCAAAGAACTCGGTCTGGTTCTTGCCCAGCTCGATACCCTCGATGGCCTCGACACCCTGCGTGTAGTTGAAGTTGATCTCGCGCAGTGTGAGCATCTGGTCACCCGATGCCTCAAGCGGCGTGATCTCGACCTTAGTCGCCTTCTTGCCCTTGTTCTCGGCAGAGAGGCCAAAGGCGTAGCGAGCCTGGAAGGAATCGTACTCCCCACCCGCGAACTCCTGGGTCGAGCCATCCTCGAACGTCACGACGGCCTTGATCTTCTGCACGGTGCCGTTACCGCCGTCGCGGTTGACGACCTCAACGGCATCGAGCTTCGATGGTGTCTTAAAGGCAAATGTCATCGTGATGGGAAGCTTCACGTAACTCGGAAGCTTGCCCTCGCTGTCCCAGTTGCCGCTCCAGTTCCACAGGAACTCAAAGCCGTTGTCGCCCTCATCGTTATCGAACAGCGCGTTATAGCTCTTCTGCTGAATAAGCTTCTCGACGTTGGAACCGTCGTCGGTCGTGAGCTCGTCGTTGGTCATCGTGATGTTGAAGGCATCCTGACCGTACTCGGCAACCGTGGGCTGCGGAACGTCCGGCATCGTCACGGTACCGTCACTCGTAAACTCGAGCGCATCGCACGCCGGACCGATGAGCCAAGACGTCGAGGGCAGTTCAACCTTGCCGGCCGTCTTGGCCTTGAGTTTGAAGCTCGCCACCGCGCCAGTGCCGTTGTAGAGCTTGCCGTCGCCGCGGTTGGCAAAGGCGAGGTTGATGGTCTGTGTGCCGTCCGCGAACTGGACCTTCTCGCGCGACAGGTTCTCCATGCCGGCGGTCGAACCATCCTGCGAGATGCTCTCGGACACAAACTCAAACTGGTCACTCTTAAAGTTGACGAGCGCGCCCAGGGCGTTGACGTTCTTGGCGTCGGCCGCATAGACATCGACGGTGATCTCATCGCCGGCATCGACCTCGGTCTTGCTCGGAATCACCGCGAGCTTGCCGGCGACCTTGCCTTTCTGCTTGGTGCCGCCATCAAGCCCCGCCATGGTAAACGAGTAGTCGTAGACATCATAGACCCCGTTGCCGTTGAGATCGGCAAAGTGGTCGCGAATCTGCGAGTCGAACGTCGAGGTATCGGGCTCGCGGTTCTCGAGACCCAGATAATTCTTCATGTTGGAAAAGTCGCCATCGGAGATCGTTGCCTTGTTGAGGTTGGAACCCACAGCAAAGCCGTCCGTACCATCGGCCTTGTAGATGGCGATCTCGGACGCGGAGAAGAAGTTACCAACCGAAGCGAGCGGCGTCATACGCACGTAGCGTGCGGCCACGGCGCCGTCGAACGTCACCGTTTTGCAGGCGGCGGAGCGCTCCCAATCGACCTCCTGGCTCGTCCAATGGACACCGTCGAGACTCGTCTCGATGCGCATCTTGGTCACAGTGCCGTTGCCGGCGTCGGTACGCGGATAGTACTCGAGCTTGTCGAGCTTGTAGGCGCGGCCGTAGTCGACGGTGAGCGCCTTGCCCAGGTCGTTGCCGCCGGAGTGGAAGCCGCCGTCGCTCGTCTGGAACTCATGGTCGAAGGCGAGATCGGCCTTATGGCTGCCGTAGATTGAGCCCTCCCAGGTGATCTTCTCGGCCTCGGGCACGTTCCGCCATGGGTCGAGGGCGGAGTTCGCCGCGAGCACATCGCTCCAACGGGAGTAGCCCTCGGCGTTGCGCGAACGGATCTGGTAGGTGTGCTTGCTATTGTAGGCAAGATCGGTATGCGTGAATTCCGCTGCATCGCCCACGGCGAACACGGTGCCATCGACCTTAAGGTCGTAGGAGGTAGCACCATCGACCTTTCCCCAGGTGAGCTTAATGCTCGTGGGAGTCGTGGCGTCCTCGGGGGCAGCAAGGTTCGCTGGTGCGGAGAGGTTCTCGTTGAGGCGGTCGGCCGCGAGCGTGGCGTCGGCGTTCACGAAACCGCCCAGCTCGAGCGTCTGCTCCGCTGCAGCGGCATCGGTCTTCGCAAACTTGACGTAGACCTTGGGGTTCGTGGTGATCTTAGTGTCGTTGAAGCTCTCGCCCTTCTCGGCCTCGGTGCTGTCCGCATCGCTGCCGTAGTGGTTGAGGTTGGGGCTTTCGTTGTAGAAGTAGACCGCTTGGCCAGCCTCGGGGGTCGCGGCGTCGAAAGCCTCCTGTGAGTCGACCTCGGTCACGTTGAGCGCAGTGCCGCCATTCTTGGCGATGACGCTCGCAGGCTTGGCGGACACGTTGGCCACAAAGGTCGTGGTACGGTTGGAATCGTAACCACTATAGCTGCCCTGGGACGCCGCAGCGGTAAAGGTTGCGGTGCCGCCCGTGGCCTTGGAGCTAAAGACGGTACTCACATGGTCACCGTAAGAGATATTGTCGATCGTGCCGTAGGCATTGTCCTCAGTCGTTTTGTTCTCGATGGAGGAGCCGTCGTCCTCGTACTGCGTGAAGCTGCCCTCACCCTCGGTGGCGAAGAACTCGACGATACGCTGGCTGCGATTGGTGCCCTTGGTGTTGGTCTCGGTCACAGCCTCGGGGTTGTTGTTCTCGGCGTACATCGGCACGATGGCGTTGGCCTTAACAAAGAGTGGCAGCTTCCAAAGCGGAGCCTCGTAGTTGTTGAGGACCTGACCGCCGCGGTACTGCTTGCCTGAGAAGTAGTCAATCCAGATGGTGGGATTCTCGTCGGTACCGTAGTTGGGCAGGTAGATACCGTTGCGGACATCGTTGCCGTTCTCATCTGCCTGGGTATCCTGATACACCGGTGCCACCAGGAAGTTCTCACCGAACATGTACTGGTACTGCGTCGAGGTGCTTGCGGCGTACTCGGAGTTGTCGGAAAGCAGCATGGCGCGGATCATGGGAAGGCCGGTATCGCCGTTGCCCGTGTCGATGTTGGCCGCCGAGGCCGCGCTCGTGTAGATATAGGGCATGAGTTGTGCTTTGAGCTTGAGATAGAAGCGCGAGATGCCCGTGTATGGATCGCCGTGCGTCATGGGCGACTTGCGGTAGGTGCCCCAACCGTCCATGTCAAGCATAGAGGGCGTGAATGTCTTCCACTGGTAGTCGCGAGCGGAGATGATGGGATCGCCACCAAAGATGCCGTCCATATCGGAGCCGATGTTGGGGTTGCCCGAGAGGCTCTGGCCGATATACGTGGGGATATGGAAGCGAATGTACTCCCAGTTACCGCCGTACTGGTCGCCGGTCCAGATGCCGCCAAAGCGCTGCGTGCCGGCCCAGCCGTCAAGCGTGATGATGTTGGGGCGCTTGTTGGCGCCGGTGGTCACGGTGTCATAGGCCGTCTTGATGCCGTTGAGGCCAAAGGAGTAGCCGGAGCCGACCCAAGCGACGTCGGTCTTGAGCGTGGTGATGCCACCAGTCTTAACCTCAGAATCGAAATCGCGCAGCAGATGCCACGGGGTCTCGGAGTTGCTATCGGGCTCGAGGTTCGACTGGGTCCAGAGACCGGTGCTCACGCCCTTGGAGTTGGCATACTCGGTGAACTTCTTAAGATTGTCGACGTTGGCGCGCACGGCGTTGAGGCGCTCGGCAGAACTCGTTCCGTCGGAGTTGACGCCGCCGGTCTTGTAGTAACCGTTCTGGCCATAGCCGGCACCGTAGCCGTCGTTCGGCAGGAACCAGCCGAGCGGCATGTCGTTGTCCTCGTAGTCATCGATAACCTGCCGGGCAGAGAACTGGCGGTCGAAATCGGTCGCCTTCATGTTCTCGGTATCGACCGTAGGACCTTCACCGTTGAGCGTCTCGGACGCAAGCGTGCCGTCGAGCTTGTAGCCCGTCGCCATGCCAGACTCGTACTTAACGTCGCCCTTCTCGCTCGAGGACTTGCTGCCCTTGGTCTCCCACTTCTTCTGACCCGAAGTCGTTGACCAGCCATCACGGTTATAGGCATTCAGATGACCCAGGTAGAAACCGTATTCGGGCAGCAGCACCGGATTACCGGTTACCTTGTAGTAGTCCTGCAGCATCTCGGTTGCCACGTTCGAGGCGCCATCGTTGGTCGCCACGAAGTAGTAGGCATCGAACTCATTCTCGCTGTGCGAAGTCGTGACCGTCGATGCATCCGTAGAACCGAAGTCGTAGGAACCTTCTGCGAACGTGTTTCGGAGCACGCCGTAGCCGTCACTCGTCCAATAGAACGGGTTGGGCGAAGCAACGCCGCCATCGGTCCAGTTGTTGGTGTTGGAGATGGCGATGGTCTGGTTGGTGTGCAGGAAGCGGCCGTTCTGAGTACCGCCGCCAAAGAAGTTCTCGGACTTCGCCTTGGCGAGCGTCTGGACGGTGCCCTTCTTATCAAGGTCGAGGGACGCGGACTCGGAGACCACGACACGGTCGCCCGACTTGATGCTCATCTTGCCAGTCGCCTTGTCCAGAATCACGGTCGCCTTTCCACCGGTGATCTCGATAGTGTCACCCTTGTCGACAACCGTCGCGCTCGGCTTGCTGTAGGTATCCGAGGTGTCGGGCTGGGCCTGAATCTTAGCCGTGTGGGACTTGCTACGCGGCGTGGCATACTCAGAGAACTCGCCTTTGGGGTCGACATTGTAACGGAAAATGCCGTCCTCTAGAAATGTGATACGGCCCTTGATGCCGTCGGCGAAATCGATGTCGACGACGTTCGAGGCGGACTGAGACACGGTCGCCGAGTCGACGCCCTTAAGCGGCGTGGCAATCGCCTGCTGGGGGCTAGCGAACACGAGAGTCGCCGCTGTTGCGACGAGGACCGCGCTTCCCTTCACCCACCGTTTCGTAAAAATGGAATTCCTACGCACCTGGACTCCTTCCCTCCGACATGCGGAAGTGTCGCGGACGCGCGCCCCGCAGCATGGGCGAACGCATCAACGGGGGGGGGTGTTCGGTACATTCCGTACAATTGGCCCACCCGTTACCAAGGGGTCAACTGGTAGTAACCAGATAGCCACCTATAAGGTAGAATCAGCATACATGGGCAGTTGCGCAAATTAAGTTTGGAATTCTCCCAGCGGTATAAAAATGAACGTAGATGGCGAAGTGGGTCTAACCAACCATACCAATTGGTTCTCCAGCCAGATACCACTTAAGCATAGTTTTACTTGTTTAACTGGTATTACATAACCAATACCTTTCCTCGGAAAACGGGCTTCGCGAATTATCCTGAGGGAAAGTCGTATCCGCCACCCCGCGACCCACCGGGAATTACCATGACGTACTTTGGCTGTTTTTGGTTGGAATGGAAGGTTGACGGAGGGTGGTGGGGTCGCGCGCGCAGACGTGGTGTAAGAGCGTCCTGAGGTCCGTCGCTGCAAATCC
>URRB01000014.1 GCA_900550195.1 uncultured Collinsella sp. | reverse complement strand
CGTACGCTTGAACTGAGAAGGGGGAGGCCTCGCGGCCTCCCCCTTTTTTGCGTTTGTATCGATATGGGCTAAACGTCTCTATGGATTAATAGCCTTTTCTATTTGAAGAAAATATAATGAATGACCAGCGCGATTGCTACGATGGCAATGATCAAGAGCGCGAATTGGAGACGGTGCTGTTTACGCCGTCTGTTTGACGATGTAAATATCGATTTCCCCTGTTTAGGCGTCTCAAGATAGCGAGCGGAATGCGTTAGAGTTTGCTTGGGACGGGGCCCTCTACGATGTTGCTTGGTGGGTGTTTGTGTTTGCTCCTGGCTGCATGCGCTGTTTTTGGATAAGGGGGCATCTTTTAGATACACCGGATCGCTCGAGGCGACTCCCATATGCCTGCGCGCTGATTGAGATTCTTCAAGGGTTTGATAACGATTGCGAGTTACATACTCAGGCTCTGCATCGTTAATGGGCTCTTGGGAAATATGGGGACGATGGTAGCGTATGGGCTGTGAATAGGCAGAACTATCGTTCTGCAGAGGCTCATACGAATTGTCGGAGGTCTTATCGTCCATGATGCCCTTAGGTTGTCATTAACAACGTGTCTGTGCCCATTGTAAGCCCCTTGTCTCGTTTTGACTGGCGCGTATACGGTATTTAAGGCACGGTTCAAAGAACCTTAACCTTGTTAAGACCTTAGTCATACAGACTTAGATATGCTTATAGAAAGAGACTTAAAAAACTTTATAGCAAAGTGTATATATACGATTTGGGTGGGCATATATAAGAGCGTCAAAAGAAGTCCCTGCCACCTAGAAGATGGCTCGGCAGTCCCTTAAAGGAGTGGTAGTCATGGCAAGCATGGTTCCTTATCGTTCGGTCTTTGGTGTTCGTCCCTCTGCTAGCTCGTTGTTTGATCTCTTTGATGATATGACCGATTTGGCAAACAACTCGATTGCCTCCAAGGCTTTTCCTGTCGATGTTGAGGACAAGGGCGACGGGTACGAGGTCAAGGCCTATTTAACCGGCGTCGCCAAGGATGACATCGATGTTGAGCTTAATGAGGGTCGTCTTTCCATTAGCGTGAATGTCGAGGAGAGCGAAGAGAACGAGGGCAAGAACTTCCTGCAGAAGGAGTTTAGCTCGTACAGCGCGACGCGCGGTGTGTACCTGAAGGATGCCTCGAGCGAAGGCCTTTCTGCAAAGTACGCTGACGGCATCCTTACTGTTACGGTTCCTAAGATTGTCGAGAAGAAGAACGTTACGAAGATTTTCATCGACTAGCGCTATCGGCTATTAACATCGGTGCCTACGTTAAAGGGGCTGGGAAGTGATTCCCAGCCCCTTTTTCTGTTTAAGACGATCTACTGAATGGTCATGGGCCGATATTGCCCTGCGGGACGTATCGTGAGTTTATGCAGTCCCTCAACGCGGGTGGCGGTGCTGCCAAGCTCGTTGTCGAGTGTTGCCCCAAGTGAGTTTGCATAGCTTTTGACGGTAAGGCTCGGACGATTGTTATCTTGGCTGATATGCATGGCAATGAGCTGTTCGGTGCGATCGGTAACAAGTTCGCGCGCGGCTTCGGCGGCTTGGCCATTGGAGAGGTGTCCCCTTGCAGACAGGATGCGCTCCTGAAGAAAGCGGGGATATTCTCCCTCGCGCAGCATGGTCACATCGTGGTTGCTTTCGAGCGCGAGGACTCGACAATCTTTGAGGGTGTTCATGGCTTGGCTCGATAGCTCTCCGGTGTCGGTGGCAAACCCAATGGAATCATCGAGAGCATTGAATCGATAGCCGACCGGATTGATGACATCGTGTGATGTTGAGTAGGTTTGCACGTGGATGCCGGCAATGGACAGGGTGTCGCCGGGATCGAATTCCTCGACAGGCAGATGCGAAAGATTTTCTTTGTTCGAAAGAGTGCCCCTGCTGGCAAAGAGGGGGCCGTGCCAGTGCTTGCACCAGACATTGAGGCCCTTGATGTGATCGCTATGCTCATGAGTAATGAGAAGAGCCGAGACGTTGTCTGTCGAGAGCCCCAGTTCTGCCATGCGCTTTAATGTCTCGCGGCGAGACAGTCCGTCATCGACCATAATGAGCCCCTGCGGGCCCTCGATGAGTGCGCAGTTGCCTTTAGAGCCACTGCCGAGGATATGAAGGTGCAGACGAGACATAAGATTCCAAAGGATACAATGGGTGCGGACGAATAGAGGAGGAGGCAAATGCCTACGGTATCTCAGCATTATGGACACCATGCCGTGCCTGGGGCAGTCGATGAGACCCGGACGAGGCAGCAGGCTGCTCCTGTCGTGCTCATGGTATCAGGCGGCGCGGACTCGACGGCACTGCTTCTTATGGCGTGCACATCAAAGCTGGATATCCAAGACGGACGCGGTGTTGCCCCCATTGCTCGCGAGCGCCTGCATGTGCTGCATGTAAACCATCATCTGCGCGGCAAGGCGTCCGATGACGACGAGGCCTTTGTGCGTGAGCTCTGCGCGAAATATGGTTTACCGCTGTGCGTGGAGCACGCTTATTTTGATGGGGAGTCGGGCAATATTGAGGCCGCGGCCCGCGAGGTGCGCTATGCCGCGGCGCGGAGGTATGTTCGCGAGCTCTGCGCCCAGACGGGGGCACCGCGAACGGCGGCTCGTATCTGCACCGCGCACACGTCTTCGGATCGCGCGGAAACGTTTTTGATGAACGCGATTAAGGGTTCAGGGCCCGCTGGCCTATCGAGCATTCCTCGCCGGAGGAATATCGTGGTGCGTCCCTTGCTCGACCTAACTCATGGCGAGCTCGTGGGCTATCTACAGGTACATGGTCAGCCGTGGCGTGAAGACGAGAGCAATGAGGATATCTCGTATCTGCGAAACTACGTGCGCCATCGAGTGATGCCGGTGGTGGCGCAGCGCAACGCGAGCGTCTGCAAGACGATTGGCGCCGCCTGCGAGATCTTAGGCGATGAGGACGCGTTTTTGTCTCAGCTTTCGGCACAGGCGTTTCGAAGCTGCCTGCGTAAGGAGGCAGCGGGCGCGCTGGTGCTCGATGCCAGGCGCCTTGCTGCGGCCGAGGTGGTAATCGCGCGGCGCATCGTGCGACTGGCGATTAAGCGCATCGATCCGGACGCTCGTCCAGAGATGCGACATGTGGAGCGAGTCCTTTCCTGCGTTGCCGAGGGCGCCGGCTCGGTTACGCTTCCGGCGGGAATTGACGCGCGCGTTGAGTTTGGCATGCTGGCATTTAAGGCGCCGGCGGCTCGCGAGGGCCTGGTCGCGGACTGGGTTACCGTACCCGGTCGTTTGCCGTTGGGCGGGGGACGTATGCTGGTCACAGAACCGATGGCCGTTGAGCCGGGATGCGATATCGTGCGCCGCGCCCGCGAGCTTGCGGCTACCGGGGAAGTGACGGCTTTGGTAGACGCGGCTGCCCTGGGTTTTGCCGACAGCGATAGTGAGCGGATCCTGGCGGGCTCGCGTGGCGAGATCCCTGCCGAGGCGCGATTGGCGCGCCTGTGGGTGGACGGTCCCGCACCGGGAGACGTGATGTGCCCGTTAGGGATGAGTGGCCGAAGCAAGAAAGTATCCGACTTGCTAGGCGAGGCTCGCATTCCCGTTTCCGAGCGCGCCGGCGTGCCCATGGTGAGGACGGCGCCGGGGGGTGCCGTGGTGTGGGTCGCCGGAGTTCGCGCGGACGAGCGTTTTAAGTGCACGGCCGCAACGCGCGTGGCATATCTGCTCCGCGTGGTCGATGCGGAATAGCGTCCCACGCCTGCTATTCTGTGCGACGTTGACGGTATTCCCGCGCTGATGGCGCACGGGCTGGTAAATTTATCCCGTGCGCTGCTAGAATGTGTAGTTCGCGTCCATACGGCGGTGTGTGGGCGATAAGCACAAGAAAGGGTTGTCATGGCTTCTCAACATCCGGATATCGAGAAGGTTCTGTTCACGCAGGAGGATATCGACGGTATCGTCTCTCGCCTAGGCGAGCAGATTACTCGCGACTACGCGGGTAAGGATCTGGTGCTGATTGCGGTCCTGCGCGGCGCCGTGGTCTTTATGGGCGACCTGATGCGTAAGATCGAGCTGCCGACCAACATCGATTTCATGGCTGTTTCGAGCTACGGCGACGGTGTGAAGTCCTCGGGTATCGTGCGTATCATTAAGGACCTGGATATCGACATCCGCGGTCGCGACGTGCTGATCGTCGAGGACATTCTGGACTCGGGCCTGACGCTCAAGTATCTGATGAAGAACCTCGAGAGCCGCAAGCCCGCTTCTCTGGAGGTCGCCGCCTTCCTGTGGAAGGACGTTGAGGACCGCGTCTCGGCCATCACGCCCAAGTATGTTGGAACCCATTGCCCCGATGCCTTTGTGGTGGGCTACGGCCTCGACTATGCCGAGCGCTATCGCAACCTTCCGTATCTGGGCATTTTGAAACCGGAGGTTTATTCGTAAGATGCCCGACGACCGTAACGATAACAATTCCCAGACTCCCCGGGAGCCTAAGATCCCGGGGATGACCGGAGGCAAGAAGCCCACGCGTACGGGCTGGTTGTATTTTATTTTGGCTTGCGCGCTTCTGGGCTATGCCTTCTTTAATATGGGCTCCGGCTTTGCCAGCTCCAGCAATACCGTTAAGCTCGCGACGAGCGAGATGGTCAGCGCCATCAAGCAGGATCGCGTCGAAGATCTGACCTATACGGTTCAAGACGGAAGCGTGACGGGTCATTACTGGAAGACGAAGAAGGACAAGGGCGATACGAGCGAGCTCAAGAGCTTCTCTTCGACCTATGTCGGCTCCGATTCGCTTGCCGAGCTCATGGCGGAGCACCCCGATACCAAGTACATCGTCAACACCAACGATCCCGATTTTTGGGGCGACTTGGCGATGAGTGTGCTTCCGACGATCGCCCTTATCGCCATCATGTTCTACTTTATGCGCCAGATGATGGGCGCCAACAACAGGAACATGCAGTTTGGCAAGACCAACGCCAAGACCAACGAGGCCACACGCCCCAAGGTCAAGTTTGAAGACGTTGCCGGCGTGGACGAGGCAGTCGAGGAGCTCCGTGACTTTTTGAGCGATCCGGATCGCTATCGCAAGCTGGGCGCCAAGATCCCGCGTGGCGTGTTGCTGGTTGGCCCTCCGGGCACCGGTAAAACGCTGCTGGCCAAGGCCGTTGCCGGCGAGGCGGGCGTGCCGTTCTTTAGCATCTCGGGTTCCGACTTTGTCGAGATGTTCGTAGGTGTCGGCGCCAGCCGTGTGCGTGACCTCTTTAAGGAGGCCAAGTCCCAGGCCCCGTCAATCATCTTCATCGATGAGATCGATGCTGTGGGACGTCAGCGCGGAGCTGGCTTGGGCGGCGGTCACGACGAGCGCGAGCAGACGCTCAACCAGCTGCTGGTCGAGATGGACGGTTTCGAGGAAAGCGAGTCGGTCATCCTGATCGCTGCGACCAACCGTCCTGACATCCTGGATCCGGCATTGCTGCGTCCCGGCCGTTTTGACCGTCAGGTTACGGTCGACCGTCCGGATGTGAAGGGCCGCGAGCAGATCTTGCGCGTGCATGCCGAGAACAAGCCGATGGACGAGGACGTTAAGTTTGAGAAGCTCGCCCAGATGACCGTTGGCTTCACCGGCGCCGATCTGGCAAATCTGCTCAACGAGTCTGCGCTGCTGGCCGCTCGCCGTCATCGTTCCGTGATCTCGATGGACGAGGTCGAGGAATCGATGGAGCGCGTGATTGCCGGACCGCAGCGCAAGGGTCGCGTGATGACCGAGGCCGAGCGCACCACAATTGCCTACCACGAGAGCGGTCATGCCCTGGTGGGCCACATCCTGGAGCACTCCGATCCGGTCCACAAGATCTCGATCGTCAGCCGCGGTCAGGCGCTGGGCTACACGCTGCAGCTTCCGCAGGAGGACCACTTCCTCAAGACCAAGAACGAGATGCTCGACGAGCTCGCCGTGTTCTTGGGCGGTCGCGTTGCCGAGGAGCTCATGTGCGATGACATTACGTCGGGCGCGAGCAACGATCTGGAGCGCGCAACCAAGATGGCGCGCGAGATGGTCACGCGCCTGGGCATGAGCGAGGAGCTGGGCACGCAAGTGTTTGGCGAGGCGCAACATCAGGTGTTCCTCGGTCGCGATTACGCCGATCATCAGGATTACTCCGAGGAGACGGCGCGCCGCATCGATATCGAGGTTCAGCGCATCATGCGTGAGGCCCATCGTCGTGCGGTCGAGATCCTGGACGCCCGTCGCGATCAGCTCGATCTGATGGCGAAGGTGCTGCTTGAGCGCGAGACCGTCGAAGGTGACGCCGTGAACGCCCTGCTCGACAACGAGTGGGACGCCTACCTTGAGCGCGAGGACGATATCCTGGCGGCCAAGGAGGAGCGCAATGCCAAGGCGGCCGGCATGCCGACCAAGAAGCGCGCGCCTCGTATGAGCGAGGAAGAGCTGGCGGCTGATGCCGCGGCCTTTGCGCAGGCGGCCATGCAGGAGGATGCCGAAGCCGCATCCGATGATGCTGACGATGACCATGCCGTCGTCGATGCCGACACCGACGCCGACAAATAGTCTTTGTGGCGAAAGCCTCCGCGGGGAAACCTGCGGAGGCTTTTTCTTTTGAGCGATATGGGGCCGTCTGTTGATTGGGGACAGACTTAAATGAGCGTTTTCACGCATTTAAGTCTGTCCCCAATCAACATTGCTGCGGCACTTTGCTCGGCTAAAGCGTACAATAGCGCCTATGCGAAAGGTGAACAGATGATCAACGAAACTATGTATGCTCGCGGTGCGGAAAGCTCCATCATCCGTGAGATTTTTAGCTATGGCCTTGAGCGCAAGGCGCAGATCGGTGCGGAAAACGTATTCGATTTTTCGCTGGGCAATCCGAGCGTTCCAGCGCCCGCTGCCGTGGCTGAGTCGATTAAGAAGGCCCTGGAGCTGCCGAGCGACCAGCTGCACGGCTACACGCCCGCACCGGGCCTGCCGCAATGTCGTGCCGCTGTGGCCGAATCGCTCAACCGCCGCTTTGGCACGAGCTATGAGGGCAAAGACGTCTTTATGACGGTGGGTGCCGCGGCTTCGCTCACCTGCACGCTCAACGCCGTTACGAACCCGGGCGACGAGGTTATTGTTATCGCCCCGTACTTTCCGGAGTATCGCGTTTGGATTGAGAAGGCCGGCTGTACGTGTGTTGAGGCGCTCGCCGATGAAGATACGTTCCAGCTGAGCGTGGACAACGTGCTCAAGGCGATCAGCGATAAGACGGCGGCCGTCATCATCGACTCTCCCAACAATCCGACCGGTGCCGTATATACATGCGACACGCTGACGCGACTGGCCAACGTTCTGCGCGAGGCCAACGCTCAGCGCGATCCTGAGAATCCGATTATGCTCATCTCGGATGAGCCGTACCGCGAAATCGTGTACGGTGCAGAGGTGCCTTGGGTGCCCTCGATTTACGAGCACACCATCGTGTGCTACTCGTATTCCAAGTCGCTGTCGCTGCCGGGTGAGCGCGTGGGGTGGATCCTGGTTCCCAACACCAATCCGCAGGCCGCCCGTCTAATGCCCGCCGTTGCCGGTGCCGCCCGTACGCTGGGCTTCGTGTGCGCGCCGGCGCTCTTTCAGCGCGTAATTATCGACTGCATCGATGAGCCGAGTGACGTTGAGACCTATGCACGCAACCGCACCGCGCTTACCGACGCACTAGCGGAGTATGGCTACACCTTTGTTGAGCCGGATGGCGCGTTTTACCTATGGGTGAAAGCGTTGGAGCCCGATGCGAATGCGTTTTGCGAGCGCGCAAAGAAGTATGAGTTGCTTGCGGTTCCCTCGGACAGCTTTGGTATGCCGGGTTGGTTCCGCCTGGGCTATTGCGTGAGCTACGAAACGATTGTCAATTCGCTACCCGCTTGGAAACAGTTGGCGGACGAGTATCGTTAAAAGTAAAGCGCTCTGCCTACAATGTTTTACGTGAAACGGGGTTTGGTGTTAAGCCAGACCCCGTTGTCATGGACGTTGTGTCTTTGGGATGGAGTGGTTTTACGACTATCGAAGGCTATGCGTACAATGAATATAAGCGACGGCCGTGCCAGATAAGGAGACCTGATGCCCTACCTGCTTTCTTGTGACATTCATACCCATACGATGTTCTCTGCGCATGCATATTCGACCATTGAGGAGAATGTGTACTGGGCGGCAGAGCGTGGTCTGCAGGTACTCGGATCTGCCGACCATTTGAGCTCTATGGTTACGGCTTGCCCCAATGACCTGCGCAGTTACCAGTTCTTTATCAACCAGGATATCTGGCCGCGCATTTGGAGCGGCGTGCTGGTGCTGCGTGGTGCCGAGGCCGATATCGTTTCGCTGGACGGAAGCCTGTTTGGCGAGGACACTCCTGTCACGCTCGATATTGCCGGCGATTCGTACAGCCGTCAGCATTCGCTGTTCGATTTGGTTACGCGTAATTTGGATTATTTGATTGCGAGCGTGCATAATCCGCAGATTGCTGAGGGCGCGACGCTGGCCCAGACGACCGAGATGTATATCAATGCCCTGGAGCACCCCAAGGTGTTCATGCTGGGTCACACGGGGCGTTCGGGCGTGCCGTTCGATATCGACGAGGTGCTGTTGGCAGCTAAGGCCAAGCACAAGATTATTGAGATCAACAACCATAGTCTTGAACACGGTGTCGACACTGAGCATTGGGCCGTATGCCGCAAGATCGCCGAGCGCTGCGCCGAGCTGGGCGTGGGCATTGGCGTGTCAACCGATGCCCACATTGGCATGGCCATTGGCAAGCTCGATCACGCGCGCAAGATGCTCGACGAGATTCACTTCCCGCTGGATTTGATCGTGACGCGCGACCGCGAGACGCTGCTGCGCGAGATGGCGGCAGCCGGCGTGTGCGATCTGCGCAATGGGATGTAGCGGAGTTTATAAACCAAGCGAAGGGGGCGGCCCAGGCGGGTCGCCCCCTTTCTTGTCCCAAAAATCTACTGAGGTTGGTTAGCGGCGTTCGAGGACCGCTACGGTTTCGGTGTGGTCGGTGTGAGGGAACATGTCGACGGGCGTGATCTTGAGCAGGCGATAGCCTCCGTCGAGGAGCTGATGCAGGTCGCGCTCTTGAGTTACGGGGTTGCAGCTGATATAGGTGATGCGGCGCGGCTTAAGCGCGCAGGCAGCTTCGAGGAACTCGGGCGTGGAGCCGGCGCGCGGCGGATCGATAGAAAGGACATCGACCCGCTCGTTGTTGTCGGCGGCATCTAGGATGTAGTCGGTGGCATCGTCGGCCATAAACCAAGCGCTGCGGGTGAGGCCGTTGAGCTCGGCATTACGACGTGCGTCGGCAATGCCGGCGTGGTTACGCTCCACGCCAAGCAGCATAATGCCGACGCCCTTGTCCTGGGCGGCTTTGACTGCGCACAGGCCGATAGTTCCGCTACCGCAATAGGCATCCATGAGTACGTCGCCCTGCTGCAGGTCCATGCCGTCAATCGCGAGCTGATAGAGCAGCTCGGTCTGCTGCGGGTTGGTCTGGTAGAACGCGGTGGGGGAGATATCGAACTCGCAGCCGAGCAGCTGGTCGCGCATGCACTCGGCGCCATATACAATGCGGGTTTCCTCGCCGAGGATGGCGTTGCCGGGACGTCCGTTGATGTTTTGGGCGACGGTGACGATGTGCGGATTGAGTGCGGCGACAGCCTCAAAGAACTCCTGCGCATGCGGCAAGTCGCGCTGAGCGGTCACGAGCGTGACCATGACCTGGTCGGTACGCCAACCGCAGCGGACGACGGCATAGCGGAGCAAGCCCAGATGCTTGTCCTCGTTAAAGGCGGGAATATGCAACCGCTCAGCTTCGCGTGCGATGCCGTTGAGAATCTGACGAGCGCCCGACGCCTCGACAGGGCATTCAGGAACAGCAACGATTCTGTGTGTTCCACGTTCAAAAAAGCCGCAGCGGACAGCACCCTCCTTACCAGGAGCAAACGGAGTGGCAGCCTTATGACGAAAACCACGCGGCGCAGGATATTTGCCCGGGTCGCCCAGGGTGACACCCATACCACGAATAGGATCTACAGCAATGCCCTCACGCTCACAAAGCGAAGCAAAAAGCTCCTCCATAGCAGCCTGCTTGGCGGCGAGCTGCTTCTTATAAGGACGATTGAGCGCCGTGCACCCACCGCAAGCTTTCATGATGGAACAAGGAGACTTGGGGTCCACAGCCTTACGCGCAGACGAAACCCGATCTTTATGCGAGCGCTTGGAGCGAGTCTGAGATGCCTTATCCTCGTTCCGACGAGAGCCGGGACGCTTGGCCTTAGCCTTGCCCTTGGCCGACTTACCCTTCGCGTCCTGAGACGACTTGGATTTCTGAGAAGATTTTTTCTCCTCTGACCCCTCAGCCGCCTCGATCAAAGCACGACGAGCCTTACGCTCCGCACGAGATTCTGCCATCAATAACTCCACTAATTCATGAATTAAAGCTGCAAGTATTGTACCGTGCCAAGCCAGCAGACGATATGCAAGCGGTTTATTCGTGTCAGTGATAAGCCCAACGACGGCTGCCCGCCGCGTGAGGGGTGTGGGGGTTAAGTTTATCGCGAGTTCCGCACGAACAAGAGGCCACTTAATGTGGCCTCCGCCGTGAGCAGGACTGTAGAGCAGGAAACTTAACCCCCACACCCCTCACGCGGCGGGCAAACTCGCCTTGTGCTCTATCACGCTAAAGTGTATGATTCTGAACGTTACATGACTCACTTTACCTAACTAAAGTGCCATCAAGGGGGAATACCATGAATACCGATATGTCTCGTCGTCAGTTTGTTGGTCTAGCCGGTTCGCTCGCTACGGTTCTAGGCCTTGGCCTGGTAGGCTGCGGTGGTGGTGCCGGTAAGGGTTCCGCTGCTGGCTCTGCCGCGGCCAAGGATGTGAAGGGCGCTGCGGAGTCCAAGAAGCTCGTGGTGGGCTTTGATAAGTCCTATCCTCCGTACGGTTTTGTGGGCGACGATGGCGAGTACACCGGCTTTGATCTCGATCTGGCCAAGGCTGTTGCCGATAAGCAGGGCTGGGAGGTCAAATACGAGGCCATCGATTGGGATGCCAAGGACACGCTGCTCAACTCTGGCGCCATCAACTGCATCTGGAACGGCTTTACCATGGAGGGCCGTGAGGACGACTACACGTTCTCCGAGCCGTACATGCTCAACGAGCAGGTGCTGGTGGTCAAGAAGGATGCGGGCATCAAGGGCTGGGACGATCTTGCCGGCAAGACTGTGATTACCCAGACTGATTCCGCTGCGCAGGACGTGCTTGAGGGTGACCAGAAGGATCTGGCGGCGACGTTTGCCACGCTCGACACGATCGGCGAGTACAACACGGCCTTTATGCAGCTCGAGAGCGGCGCGGTCGATGCCGTGGCTTGCGACCTTTCGATTGCCCAGTATCAGCTTGCCGCCAAGCCCGATGCTTATACGCAGCTTGATGAGCCGCTGTCCAGCGAGCACTACGCCGTCGGCTTTAAGAAGGGCGACACCAAGTCGGCCGACGCCGTGACCGAGTCGCTCAAGGCGCTCTACGAGGACGGCACGGTTAAGGACCTGTGCGACAAGTACGCAGATTACGGTCTATCCTTCGACAACTGGGTTTTGAAATAGCGGCTTTCCCAGGCACCCGATTTTGCCGTTCAAACCGTCGCTTGCGTACATTTAGTACGCGGCGCTCCTCTTTCACGGCAAACTCGAGCACCTGGAAAACCCGCTTTAGCATTGGGTTTTGCTGTTCTGTTGTCGCGAAAGAGAGCTT
The DNA here is from genome assembly GCA_900550195.1 of uncultured Collinsella sp. Taxonomy (GTDB): domain Bacteria; phylum Actinomycetota; class Coriobacteriia; order Coriobacteriales; family Coriobacteriaceae; genus Collinsella. The sequence goes on along the minus strand of URRB01000014.1, from coordinate 53,118 downwards.
AGGTTGTCTATTCAGGTCATGATGCAGATGCTTGGCCAGGGATTCTTGGTCAGTTTGCAGTTGTTTGTGCTGACGCTGCTGGGGTCGATTCCGCTGGGAATCCCCGTGGCGTTTATGCGCATGAGCAAAATCGCGCCGCTTCGCTGGATTGCGCGCATCTATATCTCGGTCATGCGCGGCACGCCGCTCATGCTGCAGATGTTTGCCATCTACTTTGCCCCGTACTACGTGTTTGGCATTTCGCTCACGCCCGATTCCAAGTGGACGGCGTGCGTCGTAGCGTTCATCATCAACTACGCCGGTTACTTTGCCGAGATCTATCGCTCGGGCCTGCAGTCCATTCCGCGCGGTCAATACGAGGCAGCCGAGGTGCTGGGCTATTCGCGCATGCAGACGTTTCTGTATATCGTGATGCCGCAGGTCGCCAAGCGTATTCTGCCGGCGATGGGCAACGAGATCATCACGCTGGTCAAGGACACGTCGCTGGCGTTTGCCATTGGCGTGGGTGAGATGTTCTCAACGGCCAAGGCGCTGGTCGCCTCGCAGGTGAGCATGGTGCCGTTTGCGATCGCGGCGCTGATCTACTGGATCTTTAACTTTGTGGTCGAGATGCTGCTGGGCGCCGCCGAAAAGAAGCTGGACTATTATCATGACTAACTCAGTGATGAAAATCGAAAGCGCGCGCAAGGCGTTTGGCGGCAATGAGGTGCTCAAGGATATCTCGCTTGAGGTGAAGCGTGGCGAGGTCGTGGCGATTATCGGACCTTCGGGTGGCGGCAAGTCCACGCTGCTGCGGTGTGCCACGCTGCTCGAGACGCTCGACGGAGGCTCGCTCTCGTTTGGCGACCTTGCCGTTGCGACGGATGCGGGTTCGGGCGCGGTCTATGCGAAGGGCGATGTGCCCAGGCAGGCGCGCTCGCGATTTGGCCTGGTGTTTCAGAACTACAATCTGTTCCCGCACTATACCGTGATGAAAAACATCACCGATGCGCCGATCCGCGTTCTTAAGCGCCCGCGCGAGCAGGCGGAAGCTCGTGCGCATGAATTGATTGCTCAGATGGGGCTTGTGGGCAACGAGAACAAGGTTCCGTGTGAGCTTTCGGGCGGTCAGCAACAGCGCGTGAGTATCGCCCGCGCCTTGGCGCTTGACCCGGAAATCTTGTTCTTTGACGAGCCGACCTCGGCGCTCGATCCCGAGCTAACGGCCGAGGTGCTGCGTGTCATTAAAGACCTTGCCGCGCAGAATATGACGATGGTGATCGTGACCCACGCGATGCAGTTTGCGCGCGATGTTGCCGATCGCGTGGTCTTTATGGACGGAGGCCGCATTGTCGAGGAGGGTCCGGCCGAGCAGGTTATCGACCATCCGCGCGAGCAGCGCACGCGTGAGTTTTTGAGCCGTATCGAGGGATAGGCTCAGGTATTTGCTCAACTATTAATTGAGGCGAAGCCGCCGCAGGTCTTACGGTCTGTGGCGGCTTTTTGTTTGCATCGGCGGGGTTCAATAATCGCCTCACAAGCTTGTCTCTTCCTCTCGCCGCCTGTATTCATACGTGTGCCGAAAGGTGTGCATGGACGGTCGCCCGTGAGGGTAGGGTGGTGACATAGGACATTTGGAGGGTGAGTCGGCTCGGCTGCCGACCATGCTGCTCCCGGGATGGCACCGACCGCGAACTCTCCCCGTTGGCGTCGCGCAATGCGCGCGGCCCTGCAAGGAGGTCATCATGGGTGCTCCCAAGACCGGCAATGTAAGGAACGTGGTGCTCGTAGGCCAAGGCGGGGTGGGCAAGACTTCACTCGCCGAGGCCATGCTCCACCTTTCTGGCAAGACCGCCCGCCTGGGCGGCCACGACGGCACCAAGCCCACGCTCGACTATGACCCCGAAGAGGTCAAGCGTGCATTTTCCATCTCGACGACCATTGCACCGATCGACTGGAAGGGCGCGCGCATCAATGTGCTCGATGCCCCGTGTTACCCCGATTTTATCGGCGACGCCTTTGCCGCGATGAGCGTCTGCGAGACGGCTCTGTTTGTGGTCGACGCCGAGGCCGGCCCGCAGCCTACGACGGTTAAGCTCTGGTATGCCGCCGAGGACCTGCGCTTGGCGCGTGCGGTGTTCGTAAACCGCCTGTCGCGCTCCGAGGCCAGCTTTGCGACCACGATGGACCTGCTGCAGGAGCGCTTTGGCACGCGATTGGGCGCCGTGACCCTTCCCTGGGGCGAGGGCGAGGACTTTGACGGCATTATCGACCTGGTGCGCATGAAGGCGCGCCATTGCAACGGCACCGAAGCCGTTGAGTCGGAGATTCCCGAGGAGTATCGTGCCCAGGCCGAGGAGGCCCATGACCATCTGTGCGAGTTGGTGGCCGAGGCCGACGATGAGCTGATGATGAAGTACCTGGAAGGCGAGGAGACGCTGACGCAGGAGGAGCTTGAGGGCTTGCTGTCGAAGGCGATTGCCGAGCGCATCTTTGTGCCGGTCTTTGCGGGCGATTGCATCAAGGAGCAGGGCGTCAACTCGCTGATGGACGACATCGCGACGTACTTCCCGGCGCCGACCGACTACGGTGAGATGCCGCTTATCGACGGCGATTCGCTTAAGATCTCGAGTGACGATGACCGTCCGGTGGCGTTTGTGTTTAAGACCTTGGCCGATCCGCAGCAGGGTCGCATCAGCTTTATCAAGGTGCTGACGGGTACGCTTGAGCCGGGTCTTGAGCTGATCAACGCGCGTACCCGCAAGGGCGACCGTCTGGCTCACCTGTATGTGATGTGCGGCCGCGACATGACCGAGGTCGGTCACGCCTATGCCGGCGACATTATCGTGGCACCCAAGCTGGCGGCCGAGACGGGCGATACGCTCTCGATTACCGGCAAGGTCGAGGCTGCGGCGTTTAAGTTCCCCAACTCGCAGTACCGCATTGCCATCGAGGCCGAGAATCGCGGCGACGAAGAGAAGCTCTACACGTTTATCGAGAAGGCCTGCAAGGCCGATCCGACCATGAGCATCGACCGCGACGAGGAGACCGGCCAGACCATTATCTCCGCCGTTGGTGAGGCGCAGGTTTCGGTGCTGCTCAACCGTCTGGAGGACCGCACCAAGGTCGTTGCCAAGAGCGTGCCGATCCGCATCCCGTATCGCGAGACCATCCGCCGCACGGCGAGCGCTCAGGGCCGCCACAAGAAGCAGACCGGTGGCGCCGGTCAGTATGGCGACTGCTGGCTGCGCGTTGAGCCGCTCATTGGGCCCGACGGCACGAGCGATGGCTATGAGTTTGTGGACGAGGTCGTAGGTGGCCGTATTCCGCGCTCGCTGATCCCCGCCGTGGACAAGGGTGTCCAGGAGACCATGAAGGACGGTATTATTGCCGGCTATCCGCTCACGGGCATTCGCGTGGCTGTGTACGACGGCTCGTATCACAGCGTCGACTCCAACGAGATGGCGTTCCGCGCGGCGGCTCGCATCGGCCTGCGCAAGGCATGCGCCGATGCCGATCCGGTGGTGCTGGAGCCCATCGAGGAAATCACGGTGACTATCCCCGAGAGCTACGCCGGCGCCGTGATGGGCGACATCTCGGCATCGCGCGGTCGCGTGACGGGCATGGAGACCGATGAGCGCGGAGACACCGTGGTCATCGCCCAGGCGCCGCTGGCCGAGCTGACGGATTACTCGACGCGCCTGCGCTCTATCACGCGCGGCACGGGTGACTTTACCATGAAGCCCGCTGGCTATGAGCAGGTGCCTTATGACGTTCAGGCCAAGCTGGTCGAGCGCTATGAGGAGGGCCGCGCCAAGTAGCGTGTTGCGTTGCCTGCAACATATATGCCGATGCAAGGGCCGCTCTGGAAGTGCCACGCCAAGTAGATCGATGTAGGGCAACCACCACGATGGGAATAGTCCCCATCGTGGTGGTTTTTGGTGGGAGAGGTGCCTGCCGGCTTTTACTGGGCCCGTCTCCTTTCATGCCGTCGCGAAAGATAGGTCTCCTTTGATAGAATAAACGTATATAGACGTCTATTTGAACTAGGAGGCAGTATGTTCGAGGCGGTTATCTTCGATATGGACGGGCTCATGTTCGATACTGAGCCGATTTGGGCTTCCTGCTGGCCCAAAACCGCAATTGAGTTTGAGGTTGAATGCAAAGAGGGTCTTGCGGACGCCATGCGTGGCACCAATGGATCTGAAGCGGTGTCCATTATTCGCGAGTGGTATGGTGATGAGGTCGATTCTCAAGCGTTTGTTGACCGTTTTTACGAAATAGCGCATGAAGCGCTGGCTCAGGGCGCAGAGAAGAAACCCGGATTAGATCGGCTTCTCGACTATCTTCAGGCTGAGGGAATTCCGATGGCAGTTGCTTCATCATCGAGCAGAAAAATGATCGAGGCAAATTTGATAAGGGGAGGAATACTCCCTTATTTCGATTCGATCGTCTCTGGTATTGAGGTCGAACACGCCAAGCCTTATCCAGACGTCTTTTTGAAAGCGGCGGATGAGCTAGGAGCTTCGCCGCAGAAATCCCTCGTTTTAGAGGATTCCTATAACGGGGTGCGTGCGGGATTTGCAGGAGGATTTTGCACTGTCATGGTCCCCGATCTCTCTGAGCCAACAGATGAGATGGAAAGATTGGCCACGGCAATAGTTTCGAGCCTAAATGACGTTACCGATATGCTGGCAAATGGGGCGCTGGGGTAAGCATGTCAAATGAAAGGGGCTGTCGAGTGCTTCTCGACAGCCCCTTTTTTCGATTTGCGGTATTTAGTGCTTTGCGCATAAATCAAAAAGGTATATAGTCGTCTATAAACAGGTACATAGACGTCTATATAAGTATCTGGAACGAAAACTCAACTCGAATTGCCGTAACCCGGTTGGAGGAATCATGGCAGTTGTAACTTCGACTGAGCTGATCCAGATTGCACGCAAGAACGGATGGCTCCTTCCCGCATATAACACGACGAACATGGAGATGACCTTGGGTATCCTGGATGGATTACAGAGGGCCGGGATGCCGGGTATTCTTCAGATCGCCCCTACTAACGTCAAGCTGTCCGATTACGGCATGATCGCATCCATCGTAAAGCGCGCGGCGGAGGATTATATCGTTCCCACGTGTCTGCATCTCGATCACGGCAAGACGCTCGAGGACGTACGCCAGGCGGTCCAGGCTGGCTTCACCTCTGTCATGATCGACGGTGCCGCGCTTTCCTTTGAAGAGAACATTCGCTTCTCGCGCCAGGCGGTCGACTATTGCCATTGCTATGGCGTGCCCGTCGAGGCGGAGCTTGGCGCCATCAAGGGCAAGGAGGACGATCATGTTTCCGAGGCGGATCTTAAGACCGACCCGGATCAGGTTTGTGAGTTCGTAGAGCGCACGGGCTGTGATTTGCTGGCCGTGTCCATCGGTAATGTTCATGGCCTCGAAGATGAGCCGCGCATCGATTTGCCGCTGCTTGAGAAGCTTGCAGAGGTATCTCCGTGTCCCCTCGTTCTTCATGGCGGCTCGGGAATTCCCTACGAGACCATCCATGCGATGCAGCCGCACAAGATGTCCAAGATCAATATCGCAAGCGACCTGCGCAAGGCCTACATCACAACTGTTGGCAAGGCGTATGAGGCAAACAACAATGAGCACAATCTTGCCAAGGTGCTAATCGATGCTCGAGAAGCCGTTGCGGCTGTTGCCTACAAAACGACCCGCGCCATCAACGGCATCGCTGAGTAAAGCGGAATTATAGATATGGATGAGGCGAAAATGGGCGCGCTCTACCTTGGTGTCGATGTTGGCACGTCATCGGTGAAGCTTACGTGCATTGATGAAAGTGGAAAAGTTGTCGCAACTGCAAGCGAGGCTTACGAATGCTCTGAGCCTCATCCCGGTTGGAGAGAGATTGAACCCGGGATATGGTGGGATGCCGTTTGTTCGGCGTGCGCCTTGCTTGGGGAGAAGGTCGACCTGTCTCTAATTAAGGGCGTTGGGGCCACCGGGCAAATGCATACGACGGTGCTGGTTGATGCTGCTGGGGTTCCGACATGTCCGGCGATAATGTGGAATGATCAACGCACGATTGACACTGTTTTTGATGAGAAGCAGTGGGCGTTAGCTGTAGGTCTTCCCCAGGTTGCCAGCTTCCTCTCAACTGGGGTTCCGGCAATGAACCTTGCATGGATGGCTAAGAACAACCCAGCTGCTCTTTCCAAGAGCGAGGTATTCCTTTCGGTTTCGGATTGGATCGCTCTCAAGTTTGGCGGACATCCCGGCATGGACTATTGCGGAGCGTCGACAACGGGGCTTTTCGATAATAAGAAGCAAACTTGGATTGACGAGGTTTGTGAGCATTTTGGGGTTCCTAGGTCATTGCTACCCGCTGTCGAGCCTTCCGACAAGGTTATCGGGTTCGTCAGCGAAAGGGCTTCTGCCGAGACAGGAATTCCTGCAGATGCATCGATTGTAAGGGGAACGGGCGATAATCCTGCAGCGGCGATTTGTACGGGCTGCCTCCTGGAAGGCATTCCCACCATTTCGCTTGGCACAAGCGGTGTGCTGATGTATTCGGCAGAAGGGGTTGAACTTCCAGATGTTGGTAAGCCCGTATTGTTTAAATGGGGTAATACCCTTAAGACGCAAGTCCAGCTCAGTATTAGGTCGTGTGGCGGAGCTAAGGAGTGGTGGTACGGGCAGATTCTAGACAGCGACTCCTACGATCTCGAGGACAAGGCCGTTGAGGATCCTTTCTACGACATGAGGGACCTCATGTTCTATCCGCATCTGTCGGGGGAAAAGGTCTTGCACGGTTGCCCGTCGGTTCGAGGTGCCTTTTTGGGGCTTGACCTTGACACGACGCGTTCGGAGCTTGAGAGGGCACTTATGGAGGGCACGGCATATGCCCTCAGGGAACTCAAGGAATCCGTGAACCATTCGCAGGAGTGGTTCGGCATTAGGCTTGTTGGCGGAGGGGCTAAGAACGATTTTTGGGCGCAAACGCTCTCAAACGTGTTGGGAATCGATTTAGTGCGTATGGAATCGTCCGGTGCCGGTCAGGGCGCGGCATTGCTAGCGCTTTCAGCTTCTTGCGGACAAGATTTGGCCGATGTTGCCGCTGGGGTCTGCAAAAGGCTAGATTCCGTTGAAAAAAGCGACAAAGTCCACGAGATATACAATGTGCGTTTTGACAGGTATATGCGCATATTTAAGGCATTAGAAAACATCTATGAGCTAAAGAGCGCATAGCCGTTTGCCCTACAAAACCAACCATTCACCGAAAGGAATGCAAGGGCAAAACTCAGAAGGCGGTCGCTTTGTAATATATAGACGACCGTAGACAACCATGAGCGTATATGGCCGAATGAAAGGGGAGGAGCGGGCGCTCAGGTAGGACGATAGCAGTAACGAACATCAATTAAGGAGAATGAAAATGGGAGCAGTAAACGATTTCCTTATCTTCCTTGCGGAGGGCTTTACCGGCCTTTTTAATGCTGCGGGCGAGCAGTTTGCCTCGTTTATCACGGGCATGATCCCCATGCTGATTTGCCTGATCCTTACGATCAAGGCAATCATCCAGCTGATTGGCGAGGAGCGTGTCTATGGGTTCATGAAGAAGTGCACCAAATATGCAGTTCTCCGCTATACCCTCATTCCATTCCTTTGTACCTTCTTCCTCTGCAACCCGATGGCGTACACCTTTGGTGTATTTGTCGAGGAGGACTATAAACCTGCATTCTACGATGCAGTCGTGTCCATGATGCATCCCATCGTCGGTCTTTTCCCGCACGCCAACTCGTCCGAGCTTTTTGTTTGGCTTGGCATCTCGGCTGGCTACGAGGCGCTGGGGAAGAACTCCTCTGAGCTTGCTATCCGCTTCCTCGTCGTTGGCCTGATCGTTTGCCTGATCAAGGGCATCGTCACCGAGAAGCTGTACCTCATCATGAAGAAGCGCAACGAAGCTAAGCTTGCCGCCTAGTAGTTCAGCGCAAAAGGAGAGTCTAGATCATGAGTGAATTCAAAAGCGTAAAGGCGTCCCACGGCGGCAACGGTTGGGGCGGACCCCTTATCATTACCCCCACGGCCGAAAAGCCCTATGTTCTGAGCGTGACCCTGGGCGGAATCAGCCCGGTTGCCCTTCGCATCGCGGAGCTTACCGGCGCCGAGGCGCACGACCAGTTTAAGGACCCGATCGAGACCGATCAGGCATGCGCTGTTGTTATCGACTGCGCTGGCGTGGCCCGCTGCGGCACTTATCCCAAGATGGGCCTTAAGACGCTGAACATCAAACCTGGTTCCCCGTCTGGCCCTCTGGCACAGTTCATCACCGAGGATCTCTTTGCGTCCGATGTCAATCCCGATTGCATCGCTCTTGTCGATGCCGCGGATGTTCCCGCTGAGCCGGTAAAGACCGAAAAGGCATACGAGGAGACGACGAAGGAAAACGTTCACGCAAAGATTGCCGAGGGACGTGCCGAGCTTGCGTCCAAACAGTCTAACGGGGTTATGGACGTTGTCTCTAAGATCGGCACCGGCGTTGGTCGCGTCATCAGCATCATCTATCAGGCTGCACGTGATACCGTGAATGACGTTATCCGCAATATCATCCCCTTTATGGCGTTTGTCTCGGTGTTGATCGGCATTATTAACTACACGGGTTTCGCGAACGTTCTCGCCGGCGTTCTCACTCCGCTTGCGGGCTCGCTGCCCGGTATGCTGGCAATTGGCATGTTCTGCTCAATCCCGTTCCTTTCGCCGTTGATCTGCCCGGGCGCAATCATCGCTTCTGTGCTTTCTGTTCTTGTTGGCAACCAAATCGCCAACGGCACGATTCCCGCCAACTTTGCCCTTCCCGGCTTCTTTGCCGTCAACTGCCAGGTTGGTTCCGACTTTGCTCCCGTTGGCATGACTCTCATGGAGGCAAAGCCCGAGACGATCGAAATCGGTTACCCTGCATTCCTGTTTGGTAAGTTGATTACCACCCCGATCCAGATTATTCTCGCCTACGTACTGTCCTTTGGCCTGTAAACTGAATGCTTTAAGAGGGAAAGGCCCGCTATGCTCAACGCGCTCATTACAATAGCCTTCTTTATTCTTGTATGGCTTGCAGGACCATTCACCCAGTATCGCTATTGGAAGAGGGTGCGTGTTCTCATCCATGAGCGCGCTCGCGATCATGAGGGATACTTGGGCACGGGTATGTGCAAGGTGAGTTTTAGCCGAAAGGCGTTTGTGATGATCTTGACTGATCATGACGGCGTGATTAACGGTTGCTATGAGCTCAAAGGGCTTTCCCTCAAACCGGAGTTTTCGGAGATGAGCGAGATGTTGGGGTTGAATATCGAGACCGCCCTAGACCATCTGGCCAACGAAAGCTATCACGATGCTTTTGCCCAGGCTATTCGTGTTATCGACAGGTCAATGACTGCGCCTGCGGCGTAACAAAGATAGGAGAAATCAAATGTACAAGGTTAAGGTCACTGAGATCGGCTCGTTTGTTGAGGAGCTTCTCAACGAGAAGATGGTGGTCCTGTTTGGCCCGACCGCTCCTGCAGAGTTGCGCGACATCTGCGTCGTTCACGATGGAACTCCTACAGAGGATAACGTGCTTGCTGAGGGCGGCACCATTTCCATCGGCGATCAGGTCTACACGATTAAGGAGTTTGGTGAAGCTGCGAACGAGAACATGGGAGGGCTCGGTCATCTAACTATTGCGTTCGATGGCGAGCGAGAGCTGCTTCCTGGAACGGTTCTCGTGACACCAAGCGTGCTTCCCAAGCTGGAAACCGGCATCGAGATTAGCTTCAACGGCTAAATCGCTCGGTATGGCAGGCCATGTATTAGTCGGAAAGGACGTGTTCTCATGAAACGTTCCGATTTAAAACTGCCACTTTTCACAGTCAGTCCTAAGACCTATTTGCTTGCGGACGATTCAATTGCAGCGGCTCATCTTACGGATGAAATCGCAAAAGATCGAGATCATTCGATTTTTTGGACTGCTCCCGTTCCCGAGCTCTGCGCAGTTGCGAAGGATTTGAAATTTGCAATTCCCACAGCGCAGCATGCCGATCTTGTCGGTGACGGAAAAGAAATGGGACTGACACCTCTTGAGTCGCTTAAGAGCGCGGGAGTTCAAGCTGTCTTTCTAAATCACACGGCACACCCCCTGACCGTTGATAAGTTGGCGGCAACGATCGATCGCGCTCGTGAGCTTGAGATTCTAACTATTGTTGCAGCCGATAGCGTGACAGAGTCCAAAGCGGTTGCGGCGATGGACCCGGACGTGATTCTTTGCGAGCCGAGCAGCCTTGTGGGAACCGGCCATACAAGCGGCGATGATTACATCGCAGAGACCATCGCTGCCGTACGGTCCATCAATCCCGACATCGTTATCATGGAGGGAGCGGGAATCAGGTGCGGAGGCGACGTTCGTCGCCTGATTGGACTTGGCGCGCAAGGTACCGGCATTTCGAGTGCCCTGGCGATTACGGACGACAGGGCAGCGTTGCTTACGGAGCTGTTTGACGCGCTGGACTAAAACCGTTTACAAAAAGGCGAACCCACGGGTTCGCCTTTTTGCGTTTTGGAATTATGTTAGGCGCAATGCCGCCGCTCTCAAGAGTTTTAATGGCGGCGCTGAAAAACGGTGCCAAGCTGGAACCTGCTGGATTTAAGCCATACGCGCGCATATTCAATTGCAGAGTCATTGTCCAAGTAGACTGTTTGAAGCTGCTGAAGAAGCGGGGACTGCGTAGAGAGACCGAGCGCATCCGCGCGTTGGGTATCCGCGAGCTTTGCCACAAAGGAGGTCTTTGAGTATTCGATCTGGTGGCCTGAGAGCCGCTCGATTATTGCAAAGAGACCTTCGTTAACAAAGTCGGCTGTTTCAATACCTGGGACAAGCGCCATATTGATGTTGTTTTCGATGAACATCACAGGTTCACCCTCAACGCTGCGCACTCGCTCGAGATGAAGGTAGTCAGAACCTTCGACAATACCGAGATGTCCGGAAATATCTTCGTCCGACTTACGAATTTCGCAATCGAGAATGTTTGTTTCGAAAGAAAGACCTTGTTCGATTAGAGATTCGGAGAAAGAGATAAGACCCTCTGTAAGGGGGAAAGAGATGTCTTTTGACTTAACGTAAGTTCCCTTTCCCTGAATTTGCTCAAGCAGGCCCTCATCAACAAGCTTAGAAATGGCCTTTTTGATGCTGCCGCGGCTGACGCCGAGCGTACTCATGAGCTCGACTTCCGACGGGATTTTGGATGCTTGCTCCCAAGCTCCCGAGGCGATGTTCTCGCGCAGATAGTCGACCACCTGCATATAGATGGGGGTGGGACAATCCTTTTTAATATGTGAATTGTTGACGCGATTGGTCACAGTTTCTCCTGATTACTTTGAAGCAAAATTACCTTCATTTTACGTTGTTTTGCTTCGATTAACTTATCGAGATTGTGATTGCAAAGAATAAATCACGTATTTAGTGTAAGGCTCCTGCTGCTTTGGCTGCCTGTCTTGCGTTTGCCGTCTACTCTTCATCGACAATACGGGTATCTTGGAGAGATGACCCCATGTCACAGAAATGCGCCGTAGGAGGCAAGAATCAGCCTTCCGTGTGCGTCGGTGACAAACGATGCGGGTGTGGCCCCGGTTGAACCTACTCTCCGGCGGCCTGGTTGCGGCCGGTGGCGTAGTCGATCTGCACGTGCGGCTGCAGGTTATAGCAATATACATGGAAGCAGAGGGTCTTGCCGTGGTCCTCGACCGATTGCGCCTCAAGGCGCACGCCACGACAGACAAGTTCCTCTTCGTTGTACATGGGCGTGACGCGGTAGAGCACATGGTTGCCCGTGTCGCGGATGTAGTCGAGGATCTGCTCTTCAAACGGCAGCATGCCTGTCTCGTTGAGATAGCGTGTACCGGTGAGGAGATTCTTGCGGTTGGCGTTTTCACCGCAGAGCGACCAAGCGATGAGGTGGCAGCGGTTGTAGAGGCTCTGGCCCGGAATAAAGTCGTAGCGCTGCTGGTGCCAACCGGCGGGATGGATACGCGAGATATCGCCGCGCTTGCCCTGGCCGAGTGATTCGGGGCCTGCGCAGGCGAGCGCCTTGCGGGTGCGGCCCAGGCTATCGAGCTTGGAGAATTTCTTAAAGCAGCCCTCTTCTGCAGCGCGTTCGTATTCATCGAGTGTGAATGACGGCATGCCGAGCGGGTGCATGCTGTCGGCGCGAAGGGCAACGTAGGGGTTACCCGCGTAGTCAGGAATGCTGCTGAGGTATACACCACGGGCGCGGTCGAGATCGGGGTTTTCGACCTCGTCGATGGGGGTGGCGGCACTATCCGCGGAGGCAGCGTCACCGGTGTCGGTTGCGGCGGAATCGGAGCCATCGCCAGAGCCTTGGCTATTTTGAGAGTCCTCGGAGCTCGCTGTTCCCGATTCGAGTCGGGCGACCAAGTCCGCTTCGTCGTCGGTACGGCTGGGACTCTCGTTTTGCTTCTCGGCCAGAGCCGTTGCCTGCTCATCGCTTTGCGGCGACAACAGCTTGGGCGCTCCGTCGAGCGATCCTGTGAACAGCGCAAACCCCAGCACCACGGCGGTGCCGATGGAAAGTACTTGCTTGTAGGCGGACTTGCGCGACATGGAGGCTCCTGGATGGACGGTTGGGAGTCTACCAGTCTAGCAGGAGCCAGCAGGGGCCGTTCTGTCGAACAAATACTTAAGATTTGGGACAAATGCTACGGATTCATTTGCCTCATATGGAGCTGCGGCGGTTGTGTATATGAAGCTATTCGGCGTTTCCCCAAATGATACCTGCCAAAACAAACCTGTCCCTTTTCGGTGGGTGATCGTGAGTTATTTCACCGCAGCTTAAGGTGCGGTTGGGATGTGCGCACTTTAAAGAGAGGAGCCCATGATTAGAGAGGTTGCGCTCGTCTCTCTAAATGTCTCTCTAAAGAGAAAGCCAGTTAAAGAGATAACCTTAGGCAATCTAGCAGTGAATTTGATGCATCTCTCTAAATTTCTCTTTAAAATAAGGTACCTATCTCTCTAAAGTTAGAGAGATATACTATACTTTAGAGAGATAAATCTATCGTTTTAGAGAGACGGAATGCCAATGCTGCTGGATGAACCTCTTGGCCTTATTGTTGAGCGCCTTCGCAGGCGGGGGACTGATGACGCATCGGTAGAAGTTAAAGCCTGCACGAATAAATTGAGCGCAGACGTATGGGAGACAGTGAGCGCTTTTGCGAACACTGCGGGTGGGCTCATTATTTTGGGCCTGAACGAGGCCGAAGGATTTGTTCCTTCGGCTAACTTTGCTATCGATAGGGTGCGCGATCAGTTTGTTTCGGGTATCGGAGACGGAGGCTCAGCGGCAGTGGTGGCCCATGCGCCGCGGTATGAGCTTGATCGAGGCGAGGTCGACGGGCTCCAGGTGCTTCTGGTGCGCATCTTTGAACTTGAGCTTAAAGCGAAGCCTTGCTATATCGGCGCGCGCGGCGTGCAGAACGGTAGCTACAAGCGCGTGGATGATAAAGATATCAAGATGTCACCCGCTGAGCTATATGAGCTGCAGAGTGCGTTGCTTCCGAGCGATGCAGACGGAACGGTGGTTTCGGAGGCAACGGTCGAGGATTTGGATCCAGATGTCGTGCGGTCTATTATCGCAAATCGCCGGCTGCAGACCCCGCGCGTTTTGCGCGGGGCCGATACGCTGGAAAAGCAGCTGGTCAGACTCAATATCACTACAAAGGATGGTGCCGTGAAGCTCGCGGGGCTTCTGTCGGCGGGAATTTACCCCCAGCAGTTCTATCCTAAACTGATGATCGATGTCGCCGTTCATTCCGATGTGGAAAAATCTGCACCCGGGCAACCCCGGTTTATTGACCGCCAGTTGTGCGATGGCCCGATTCCGGCTTGCATCGAAGATGCCCTTGCCGCGATTGGACGAAACTTGCGCAAAGCGACGATAGTGCAAGGTGCTGGCAGAAGGGAGGATTGGGAAGTTCCCCAGGAGGTTTTGCGCGAGGCCTTGGCAAATGCCTGCATCCATCGAGAATATTCGCCCATGTTTGTGGGGCAGGCCGTGAGTGTCGATATCTATCCAGACAGAATAGAGATCAAAAACCCTGGCGGCCTTTGGGGCGGAAAGACGGTGGACAATCTTGCAGACGGGGAATCGCGCTGCCGAAACCCAAAGCTCATGAGCCTAATGGGGGCGACGCCGTTAGAGCATGCCGAGGGGCCCGTTGCAGAAAGCCAGGGATCTGGTATCCCGGCTATGATTCGCGAGATGGAGTCTCGTTCGCTTGGAAGGCCGAAATTTATCGTTAAGGCCGATTCGTTTACGGTGCTGCTTTCCCGGCACGGGGCGGAGCTTGCTGAAAACCGCACGTGGATTCAGAGCCATGTGGGCACCGAGCTGACGGATCGCGAGGAAACATTGCTCATGTTTATGCGGGAGCATGGGTGCGTATGCGATGTTCAAAAAATACGAGAGGCCCTGAAGTGGGATTCGGATGACATTCGCCTGATCTGCGGGAATCTTGTCGATAAACATGTCCTGTCAAAATGTGGCAAAGACACGTTTGAGATTATCGATATGAGCAGAGAATCGTCAGCTTCGACAGCGGATAGGATCCTGGAGGCTCTCAGAGCCGAAGTGGATATGACGGCGCGAGAAATAGCGGTTGCATCGGGGGCCAAAATTTCGTCCGTCCGCTACCATCTGCCAAAAATGGCGGATAAAGGACTCATCGAAGTAATGGGTTCATCGACGAGCCGCAACCGCCGCTATCGGAAGAAGTAGATGCAGCCGAGTCGCCCCTCTTGTGTCTCTCGAAGTGAGATGGGTGCTAGGGGGGCGACTGCCTCGCGATATTTCCCCAGATAAAACCTGCCAAAATAAACCTGTCCCTTATTGGCGGGTCAGTTAACGCAGTGCAGGTTGAGCATATGCGAGCGAGCGGTCTCCGGGTGCGGTAAGGTGACGTGAAACAAGCGGGCGCTGACCTTTTGGTCGCGCCCGTGAAGTTGAACGTCAGATTGCCGTGTCCGGAGCCCGCGCAGCGCCGAGCAGTTACGCCGTTTGTAAAACGGCGTAACCTAAAGGTTCATGTTGCCGTGAATGTAGGGGGTGACCTCGGGGGAGATATGGTCGCAGCCCAGCCCACGCAGCGCGGACTCGATGGCGGCGGGCAGCGGGGTCTTGCCCTCGGCATCGACGGCGGTGCCGCCGAGCGCGGCAATCTTGGCGACATCTGCGGGTGCGGCCTCGATATGCATGCAGCCGCCGACCAAGCGCGCGCGTACCTGTGCCAGGTCAAGATCGTGCAGGTAGTCCTCGCAGGTGCGGATCAAATCGACCTTCTCGCGCGTAAGCTCCTCGCCCGTGGGGACGCGGGTGGCAAGACATGCTCCCGCCGGCAGGTTCCAAACGGGATAGCCCCATGCGCGCAGCAGCTCGCGCTCTTCGTCCTTGGTAAAGCCGACCTCCATGAGAGGGGAGCGTACGCCGAGCTCTTCTGCCGCACGCATGCCGGGGCGGTAGTCACCGCGATCGCTTGCATTGCTGCCATCGATGACGGTGGGAAAGCCGAGCGACTTGGCGTGGTTGACGATGGCGGTAAAGCCGGCGTGCTTGCAGTGGTAGCAGCGATTAGCATCGTTGCAGGCTACTTGGGGGAGCTGCAGCTGATCCACCGAAAGATTGAGCACGGGGAGCTTAAAATGCGGCCCCTCATTGGCCTGTCCATCAACGGACTGCTCAAACGAAGTCTGTTCGGGCGTGCCGATGAGCGGCGTGGTGAGATGGATGAGGAGGGTATTGGTAGGCATGATGCGGGCGCACACGGCGGCCAAAAAGCTGCTGTCAACGCCGCCGGAAAACCCGATGGCCACGCGCCCGTATGCCAAAAGCAGCTGTTCGAGCGCCGATAGCTTGTCTTGAAGCTCCTCTGCGGGTGCCGTGGTGTCTAAAATCATGAAACGTTCCTTATCGTTGAGTACTCGATCGAAAACTATAATCCTAATGCGTTACTTGCCATAAGACTTCTATCTGTGTAACGAAAGTGCAATATGGTATATACGTTATATACAAGTTGCCAAATGCGGTAGAGTTGCGGCAATGCGACAGCGAGAGTCGATGGGGGACCGATATGATCAAGGCTGTTATTTTTGACATGGATGGAACGCTGGTCGATACCGAGCGTTTGGGGATTAAGGCCTGGAAGGCAGGCGCCGCTGAGCTGGGGCTCGCGATTGATGAAGCGCTGATCCATCAGTTTATCGGCCGCACGCTGCCCGATGTTATGGACATCCTTGATGAGCATTACGGCAGCCATGAAACCACCGAGGCGATCTATCGTCGCCACAAGGAGATTCGCGACGAGATGGTCAAGACCGAACTGGAACTTAAGGCCGGTGCCGCCGAGTGCCTAGACGAGCTGCTGGCTGCGGGCTATCACGTGGGTCTAGCGACGTCGTCGCGCCTCGTTACGGCCGAGCGCAACCTTAAGATGGTCGGTCTTTTTGGCAAGTTTGAAACGGTAACGTGTGGCGAGGACGTCGTGCACGGCAAGCCCGACCCCGAGATGTATCTGCTCGCCTGCGAGCGCGCGGGCTTTGCTCCCGAGGAATGTGCCGTGGTCGAGGATTCGCGCAACGGCTGCGTCTCGGGCATCACGGCCGGATGCCATGTCTTCGCCGTCCCCGATATCGTGCCGCTGCCGCAGGACGTGGTGGATGGCTGCGAGGCCGTGCTCGATACGCTGTTCGACCTGGCGGCGGCAATCAAGACTGTGCGCTAGATAATTGCGGCGTTGAAACGAGCGATTGCTCACGTTTGCGCTTAAGCAAAAGGGGTCCGGCAATGGTCGGGCCCCTTTTGCTTAAGCGGCGACTTAGCATACTCGCGGGCGTGCTATAGATACGCACCGAGGTTGATGGCCGTGGCGTCGGTCTGGCTGCTTGCCTGGGTGCTGGCGCGTTCCAGTAGGAACGGACGTACCAGTTCTTGGCGGTTGATATCCTCGGCGGCGACTGCGGTGACGGTACGCGCTGCGGAGCCGACACGGATATGCTTGATCTTTGCCGGGGCCTTGTTCTCGATTTGCTCCATCAGCAGTTGGACACCCTTGCGGCCAATCTCGTAGCCCGGGGGCGCTACCGTAGTGAGCGGGACCGATCCGCTCCAAGCGAGCGGGTTGCCATCGCAGCCTGCTACGCGTACTTGCCCGGGGACAGAGATGCCCTTGTCGACCAGTGCCGAAACGACGCCCGAGGCCAACACATCGGTCAGGCCGACGACAAAATCGGGACGTTCGTCCGCGGGGCGCTCGGCGATTTGGGCACCGATGCCGTAGCCGTCGGCAGCGGTATTCCATTCGCCGGCGTCGATGACTTCGATCTTGATATCGGGGTGCAGGGCGAGCGCCTTATGAATGCCAAGGACGCGCAGGGTGAGTTGCATAAATGCTGCTCGGCCGACGACGACAATATGGTGCGCGCCGCGGGCGATGGCAAGTTCGGCAATGATGCGACCCTGGGCCTCATTGTCGGCCGCTACGTAGTAGCCGGGATCGGAGCAATGGATGTCCAGATGGACGATCGGCACGGGCATCTTGGTCATGGCGGGGTGCCAGTCGGGGGATGCCATGGGCTGAACCATGACGCCGGACATCTGGGTGCCCATAAAGTAGCGCAGGTAATGATCCTCGAGAATATCGTCGTTATCGGCGTTGGCGATGAGCAAGTCGTAGCCGTGCTTGCGGGCCTCGTTGTGGGCGCCGCTGGCGATTTGGAGCGAAAAGCCGTGATCGAGACGGGGGAGCACCAGGCCAAAGGACTTGGTGGCGCCGCCCGCGAGCTGACGGGCGCTTTGGTTGGGCAGGTAGCCAAGGCGATTGATGGTCTCGTTGATGAGCTTGAGGGTCTCGGGGCGCAGCTTTTCGGGGTGGTTGAGCGCGTTGGAAACCGTGCCCAACGAAACCCCGGCCTCGCGCGCGACGTCGCTGATTTTTACCTTTGCCATAGCGGCCCCTTTGATGCGTTTCAAGTACAAGCCAGATTGTAGCATCCCAAACCTACCAAAAAGGGACAGGTTTATTTTGGCAGGTTTATCTGGGGAAACGCCGTTGCCAGCGCGACCACCACGAAGGGGGCAGGTACCTTTGTGGTGGTTTGGACCGGCTGGACGTGTGTGCATCGAGTGGTATCTAAGTTGAGATACCACCTCTGGTATATCAGCTTGCGTTTGCGTGAGTACAATACTCGAACGTTATGCGTCTCAGCGCCCCCTGTGCGTGGACGTTTTGCAGTCAAGCGGACGAAGGGATTTATCCTATGTGCGGAATTGTCGGCTACACCGGCTCTGATATTGCAAAGAACATCCTGGTCACGGGCCTCAAGCGTATGGAGTATCGCGGCTATGACTCCTCGGGCGTCGCGCTCGAGGTGGGCGAGGGCGCCGCGGCGCACCTCGATGTCATCCGCCGCGTGGGTAAGGTCGCGGGCTTGGAGAGCGAGCTTTCCAATATCGACAGCGACGCTACCTGCGGTATCGGCCACACCCGTTGGGCCACCCACGGCAAGCCCTCCGTCGTTAACGCTCACCCCCACACCAGCTGCGACGGTCGTATCGCCATCGTCCACAACGGCATCATCGAGAACTTCGCCGAGCTGCGCGAAGAGTTGGAGGGTCGCGGCCACCACTTTAAGAGCGAGACCGATACCGAGGTCTTCGCGCATCTGATCGAAGAGGCCTATGCCGAGACGCACGACCTGATGGCCTCCGTGCGCGAGGCTTGCACCCACGTGGTCGGTGCCTATGGTCTGGCCGCCGTGTGCGCTGACGAGCCCGGCGTGATCGCCGTGGCCCGCAAGGATTCCCCGATCGTAGTCGGTGTGGGCGAAACCGGCTCCTATGTTGCTTCCGATGTCATCGCGCTCATCGACGCCACCCGCGATGTCGTGGTGCTCGAGGACGGCCAGTTTGCCAAGCTCACGCCCGCAGGCGTCGAGTATACCGACGAGGCCGGCAATGTGATTGAGCCCAAGGTTACCCATATCGACTGGGATCTGGACATGGCCGAAAAGGGTGGCTACCCTGACTTTATGCTCAAAGAGATCCATGAGCAGCCGCGCGTCGTGCGCGATACCCTGGTGGGTCGCATGACCCCCGCCGGTGAGCTCGATATCGATGAGCTGGGCCTTTCGCTCGAGGAGCTCAACGATATCGACCGCGTCTACGTGATCGCTTGCGGCACCAGCTACCATGCCGGTCTCATTGCCAAGAACCTTATCGAGGGCCGGGCTCGTATCCCTACCGAGGTCGAGGCGGCCAGCGAGTTCCGCTATCGCAATCCCATCATTACGCCGACGACGCTTGTCGTTGCCGTGTCCCAGTCGGGCGAGACGGCCGATACCCTTGCCGCCATTCGCGACGCACGCATCAAGGGTGCCAAGGTCTTCGGCATCACCAACGTGGTGGGCAGCCCGGTGGCGCGTGAGAGCGACGGCGTCATCTACACCAAGGCCAACAAGGAGATCGCAGTTGCCTCGACCAAGAGCTTCATCGGTCAGGTCGTGAGCCTCACGCTTTTGGCTTTGCTGTTGGCGCAGGTCAAGTACCGCCTGACCACCAAGCAGGCGCGTATGCTGTTCCGCGAGCTTTCCGATACGGCCGAGCAGATCCAGTGGATTCTGGATACGCAGACCGAGGCCGTGCATGAGGCCGCCCTGCTGTGCAAGGACGCGCAGTCGGCGCTGTTCGTGGGCCGTGGCATGGGTGCCGCTATCTCCTACGAGGGCGCGCTCAAGCTCAAGGAGGTCAGCTACCTGCATGCCGAGGCCTATGCCGCCGGCGAGATGAAGCACGGCCCCATCGCCCTGATCGACCCGGGCTTCCCTGTCATCGCCGTGACCACCAAGAGTGCCACCTATGACAAGACCGTGTCGAACCTCATGGAGTGCAAGGCACGCGGCGCCAAGGTCATCGTCGTTGCCACCGAGGGCGACGAGGAAATCAACAAGATCGCTGACTGCATTATTCGCGTGCCGGCCGTCCGCGACGTGTTCAGCCCCATCACGGCGAGCGTCCCGCTGCAGTTGCTTGCTCGTGAGGTAGCCATCCTGCGCGGTTGCGATGTTGACCAGCCCCGCAACCTCGCCAAGAGCGTCACGGTAGAGTAGTTGGTTCTGTCGTTCTAGCGACCAAGGCCCGGCTCCACATCAAGCGGAGCCGGGCCTTGTTGCATTTGCCCAGATAAAACCTGCCAAAATAAACCTGTCCCTATTTGGCAGGTTAGCGGAGCTTGCTGGTCTCGAAGTACTCGGGATATTGGTCCAGGACCTCGGTCTGGTTGCGAAACATCATATGCAGGTGCTTGCTGACCAAAAAGCTCGCCTCGATAGGATCGCGACCGGCGATGGCGCGGCGGATTTGCTTGTGCTCGTTAACGGTCTCCTGATTGTCGAGCGTCTGCGTGGCGGCGCGCAGCCAGCGGAAGCGCTCCAAGTCGGCATTGGTCTCTTCGAGCCATGACCACACGGTGCTGCGGCACGCGATGCTAAAGATCATGCGGTGCATGAGGTTGTCGCTTAAAAAGAATCCGATACGATCCTCTTCGGCCATGGCCTTTTCCTGCAGCGCGATGGCTCGGTCGAGCTGCTCGATGCCTGCCGAGGTGGCGCGGGCGCAGCACTCCACAATCACCTGCTTTTCAAGGTGTTCGCGAATATAGCAGGCGCTTTCGGCAAGGGTGAGGTTGATGGGCGAAACATAGGTGCCGCTTTGGGGCACGGTGCGCACCAGGCCCTCTTGCGCCAGACGCACCAGTGCCTCGCGCACAGGGGTGCGCCCCATATCCAAGTCGTCGCAAAGCTGCTTGACGCCCAGTTTTTCGCCCGGCTTGTAGTCCAGGTAAACGATTTTGCGTCGAATGGTGTGGTAGGACTGGTCCTGTAGGCTCATTTCCTGCTCGCCGACGTGCATCGATTCTTCCATAGCGCCTCGCAACTGTTCTATCACACTCATATGTCAGTTGTTAATTATGCCGCGAATCAGCTTTCCGCGGTGGGTAATTCGGCTGTTGCCTGAGAACCATTGCGGCATCTTAGTTTGTGTTTGCGCAAGGCTGTGCTCAATGTTGCCGTATCATAAGCCGTCGCACACGTGAAATAGAAAGAAGGATCCCATATGCAACTGGCGAATATCGTACGCGAGCGCTGGAAGGGCGTCTTGTTCTGCCTGATCATCGCTATCCCCGCGACGTTGCTCGGCAAACAAATTGAGGTGGTCGGCGGACCGGTATTTGCCATCCTTTTTGGCATGGTCCTGGCGCTCGTCTTTCCCAGGAATCGTCGCGAACAGCTCGCCGCCGGCGTCACCTATACGTCCAAAAAAGTCTTGCAGTACGCGGTTATCCTGCTTGGCTTTGGCATGAACCTCTCCCAGATTTTGTCCAAGGGCGCCCAGTCGCTGCCGATTATCGTGGCGACGATCTCGACCTCGCTTGTCATCGCCTTTGTGCTCTGCCACGTCATGAACGTGCCGGGCAAGATCGCGACACTTATAGGTGTGGGTTCGTCGATTTGCGGCGGCTCTGCCATCGCCGCGACCGCGCCCGTCATCGATGCCGACGATCGTGAGATTGCCCAGGCCATTTCGGTCATCTTCCTGTTTAACGTTATCGCGGCGCTCGTGTTTCCGACGCTCGGCGGCATGCTCGGGTTGACCAATGAGGGCTTTGGCCTGTTTGCCGGCACCGCCATCAACGACACCTCGTCCGTAACGGCTGCGGCGAGCGCTTGGGACAGCATGCATCCCGGCGCCAATGTGCTCGAGAGCGCCACGGTGGTCAAGCTCACCAGGACGCTGGCCATTATTCCCATCACGTTGGCCCTTGCATGCTGGCAGATGCATCTGGCACGCAAGGCCGGAGGCGACGCCAAAAGCACGTTCTCGTTTAAACGCGCGTTTCCCATGTTTGTGCTGTTTTTTGTGCTGGCGAGTGTGATCACTACGGTGCTTCAGCTTCCTGCATCCATTACGGCGCCCATCAAGGAGCTGTCGAAGTTCTTTATTGTGATGGCCATGGCGGCTATTGGTTTTAATACCGATATCGTCGAGCTGGTCAAAAAGGGCGGCAAGCCCATCGCATTGGGCTTTTGCTGCTGGATTGGCATTGCGTGCATGAGTTTGGGAATGCAGCACGTGCTGGGAATCTGGTAGAGAAGTAGCTTGTTTGCGTGCTGCGTGTTGGTTGCTGGTGAGCGCAAGCCTGCAGTGGAGCGATAGGAGCTCTTGCGGGTATGGCTTGTCCGCAGGTTTATAAGTCCCGAAGAGCTCTTATCGCCCCGCCAGGATGGCGATGCGGGGCAACACCTATACTCGCAGGATGACGCTTTCTGCCCTATAGTGTTTGGTGAGCAATATCGTTCAATTTTGAAACACTCGGTCGTATGACCGTCGGCGGTTGCACGTCGCCGCGGACAGGGGCAAATCATGGATAGCGATGCCAAGCTGAATATCTTGACTGGGGCCCTGGCTGCTGCCGGGGCCTCGGCATTGGCAATCGATGCGCGTGGGGACGTCGCGATCTCGACCGTGAATGACGCGGCGCTTGAGCGGGATGTGGCGGCTTTTGTCGCCGAGCGCCTCGACCGTATAGGAGACGGCGCGCGTCTGGTTATGGGGCGTGCGGGTACGCGCCTGAGCCTGACCGTTCGCCCCACCGACGAAGAGGGCGGGGGACTTTGGGTCGTCGTGGTCCGCGAGGTGCGCGGTGCCGCGGCGCATGCGGGCATCGAGTGGCTCAACGCCGACGAAGTTGAGGCCCGCTATGAATCGAGCGCGTACGGCATCGTTGAGGGTGCCGCTGCGGTAGCTGCACCGGTTTCCGAGAGCTATGCGCGCGGCGTGCCCCTTATGCTCGAGGGCGAGCTGGGCGCGGGCCAGATCGAGATCGCCAAGCGCCTCTATCTGGACGGTCCTTTTGCCGATCAGCCCTTTGTTTCCGTCGCGCTCGATGAACTCACCGATCGCGGTTGGCGCCATGTGCTCAAAAGCTCCGAATCGCCGCTGTTCCAAACGGGGCTGACACTTTGCATTGAGGGCTGGAATGCGGTTGGTCCCCAGCGCCTTCGCGAGCTCGTTTCCACGATGGCCGACACCGCGTTGGCGACGCGCTGTCATGTGGTGCTGACGGCGAATGACATGCCGGGCGGCAGCGAAAGTGATCAAGCCGCCTTTGTGACCGAGCGCTTCGCCTGTGCGGTGAGCGTGGCGCCGGCAATCGCCGAGCAGGGAGCCGCGTCGACGAAGGTCGCGCGCTATTTGGAATATCTCGCTGATGCATTTGGGACGGCAGCGCCCACGCTGTCTGCCACGGCGACGAAGACGCTCGATGCTTACCGCTGGCCGCGCAATTATCTGCAGCTCCGCGAGGTCTCGGAACGACTGTATATATTGGTGGGGGCGGGCACGGTGGACCGCGCTGTGGCGGAGGAAGTGCTCGCCCAAGAGGACGTGATTAAGACCGCAACCTTTGGCGCCCCGACACTCGAAAGCGACCTGTATATTCTGCGACCGCTGGCCGATACCGAGCGAGATATCGCGCATTTGGTTGTAGACCATCTCCACGGTAACCGAACCCGTGCGGCGGAGGTGCTGGGCATAAGCCGTACAACGCTGTGGCGCTTGCTGAAGGACGATGACCGTTGAGCGAGGCGCCCGTGACCGCGCGCGACGCGTGTGCTACAGTCCAAAGCGTTATTGTTTCGATTTGGTTACGGCGTGCGAGGGCATATGGCTGAGACTTCAAAACCGAGCCGCAGAAGGCGGAGCGCCGCGCCGGTTAACCGACGCACGACATCGGTGACGTGGGGCAAACACGCCTCGGGGTTTGATGGCTCGTTCAAGCGCACTAAATACGGCTATCCTTCGGCAAGCGCCCGCTTGGCAATGCAGGCAGAGTCCTCGCTGTTGGGCCGCAAACGCGTGGTGGGCTCAAAGCTCAAGCACGACGGAACGCTTGGTTACATCAGCCGCGGGGCGGCTCGCCGCAGCGGGCTCAATCCTGCTGGTTGGCATCGTTATGTTCCGATCGTGGCCGCCGTTGCAGTGATCGTCATCGCGCTCGCTGCGCTCGGATATGCCGGCGGCGGCGCCAACTTGGACGCAATGTTTAAATCGCCCGAGCTCGCGCATGCAGGCACAGAAGTTGTCGAGGGCGCACAGACCCAGACGGGCGTTGCGCCCCAGCGCGGTATCGTTGCGGCGGCCTCCACCATCGCCGATGCGCAAAAGGACGAGGACGAACAAGGCGATGGCGCCGAAACGGCCCAGACGAACGAAACGACGACAACTCAAATATCAACATAGCTTGCCGGCAGAAGGGGACGTTCCTTTTCTGCCGGCAGTTTGGGACACTCCTGCGCTACTTGACGTACACCACGTTGTCGCGGCGGGGTTTGGGCTCGGGTAGCGTGTCCTCGGCATAGCCCAGAATGCAGTGACCGACACCGCGCAGGCTGCCGTCGGCGGGCAGGCCCCAGCTGGCCAGCAGCTCCAGGCCCTCGGGCGAGTCAAAGACCTCATGCGCGCGATGAATCCAGCACGAATCGACACCCAGTGCATAGGCGGCGTTGAGCAAGTTGCCCATGGCGAGCGAGCCGTCTTCCAGATGTGTGGGCACGCTGCGGTCAACCAGCACCACCACAACGGTCTTGGCGCCATAGAAGGGGTCGCTGTTGCTGTCCATGACCTGGGCGTTGAGCTGTGAGAGACGCTCGACGGTCGCGGGGTCGGTGACGGCGACAAACGTCACCGGTTGGCGGCCCATGCCGCTCGGTGCATATTGGCCGGCTTCGATAATACGTGCAAGCTTTTCGGCCTCGACGGGACGATCGCTGTATTTGCGGCAGCTGCGGCGGTGAATGAGTGCTTCGATAGTCTCCATGGTGTCTCCTTGCGGTGGCGTTGCAGATGCCCCGTTCATACCCGTCGGGCTTAAACGATAGACGGTCAATTGCCCGGCCAAAAGGATAGATTCCAATTGGGAAAGTAGGTTTGCATAAAAGTACCTTCAGAATGTGACAAACAAATGGGATGGTTAAACGTTTTATCCCGTCTACCCTGCGGTTTTTTACCACTTGCCTAAATGACGAACGCATAACCTCTGATAAAGGTTTTACTAAAGGAGTACCAACGTTTATTAATGCGCCGTGGTGGCGCCGGGCCAGGAGGTAACATCATGTTCCAGGCTGGAGATGTCGTCGAGACCGACTTCGAAGGATTTCTGAAGCTGCTGCGTTCCAAGACGCGCGCTTTCGTGTCGATCAACGATCACGAGTACTACATCACGCACACCGATGGCTATTGGCGTGTTCAGGATTGCGAGGCCCTCAACGACAAGGGCCACTTTACTGACTGCTCCGAGCTGGTCAACACGGTCTGCGAGGTCGTCGAGCTGCCGTGGATTGCCGGCAAGAGCCTGCATGACAGCTTCTCGGGCGCTACGGTCTACGAGGCCGTCGCCGCTTAACAGGCAATAAAACCCGATTTTCACGTGACCGCTGGCGCCGCCCCCGCGCCGGCGGTCTTTTTCTGTCGATGGGCCATAAAAGTGCACGCATTTGCGGAGAGCCTGTTGACGATAGTCAAAACTCGGACTAATCTAGAGACACAAAATTGGTCAAAAATCGGACAATCGAATGGTGGGATAGATGAATAGTGCGGTTACACTGGTCGACTTCGACCGGTTGCTCAATGGACTCGACCATATCTATTCGGAGTTCTCGCGCGCCTGCGGCCTTTCGGACTGCGCTTACTGGATGCTCGTCGATACCAGCACGGCGGGCGGCAGTATTGCCGTAAGCCGTCTGACAAGCGAATGGTTCTACAGCAAGCAGACCATCAACTCTGCAATTAAAACCTTGACGGCGCGGGGGTTCGCAACGTTGGAGTTTGCCGAAGGCAGCCGTAAGAACAAGGTTGTGAGCCTGACCGAAGAGGGCAGGCGATTTGCCGAGCGTTATGCGCTGCCGGCACTCAAGGCCGAACAGCGAGCCTTTGGCGCGCTTGAGCCGTGTGAGCAGCGCGAAATCATGCGCCTAATCGGAAAATTTTCCCATGCGCTCGGCGATGAGTGCGATGCCTTTAAGCAGCATATCGCTGCCGAGAGCCAAGCCGAGAATCAAGGTGAGGGGGAGTCGTGCGACTGTTAATGAGGTTTATGAAGCCCTATCGAGGGCTTGTCGCAGTGACGCTGCTGGTGCTGCTGGTGGATAACGTCGGTACGCTGTTGGTTCCCACGATGCTGGCGAACATGGTCAACACCGGTATTACCACGGGCGATGTCGACTACATTTTACGCAACGGCCTATACATGTTTATCGCGACCAGCATGGCTAGCGGCGGCACGGTGCTGGGCTGCTATCTTTCGGCGCGCCTGGCCGCCAACGTGGCTTGCGATATCCGCAATGCCGTGTACGACAAATCGCTCGAGCTCGCGGCCAGCGATTTTGAGCGCTTTGGCACCGGATCGATGATCACCCGCTCGCTCAACGACATCAACGTGATTCAGCAGGCGATTCTGCAGACGATTCAGCTGGTGCTGCCCGTGCCGTTTTTGGCTGTGGCGGGCATCATCTTTGCCTGGTTTATCGATCCTGCCATGGGCACGCTTCTGGGCGTAGTCGTTGCGATTGTGCTGGTGGCGGCGGTCTTTACGGTTGCCAACGCGGCTCCGATCTTTATGCGCTTGCAGAGCTTTATCGACCGTATGAACGTGGTGCTGCGCGAAAACATCGTGGGCGTGCGCGTCATCCGTGCGTTTAACAAGGAGCGCCACGAGGAACGGCGTCTGGACGAGGTGTTTAGCGAATACGCCGCCAACGCCATCAAAGTCAACCACCTGTTTGTGGGCCTCGACAGCTCAAGCTTCTTTTTGATGAACATCGCCGAGGTGGCGGTGCTGTGGGTGGGCGGCAACCGCGTAGGCGCCCACGCCATGCAGATTGCGAGTATCTCGGCGGTGCTGGAGTATGCAATTCTGATCCTGTTCTTTGTGATGATGGCCCAGATGGTGGTGCTGACGCTTCCGCGTGCTGCCGCGTGCCTGAACCGTGCGCAGCAGGTGCTGGAGATTGAGCCGAGCATCGTCGATGGCGGGCGTACGCTTGATGCGGCCGCGTCCGACTCAAAGGACGGGGCCGATGTGGTCGCCGTGTTCGATCATATGTCGTTTCGCTTTGACGACGCCGACGAGGACACCCTGTGCGACCTGAGCTTTGCCTGCCGTCGCGGTCAGACGACTGCGATCGTTGGCTCGACAGGCTCGGGCAAATCGACGGTGGCAAAGCTTCTGCTGCGCTTCCACGATGCCACCAAGGGCTCCATTCGCCTGAATGGTGTGGACCTGCGCGAGCTTACGCAAGACGAAATCCGCGGGCGCATTGCCTATGTGCCGCAGAAGGCGTGGCTGTTCTCGGGCACGGTGGCGAGCAACCTTCGCTTTGGTAACGAAGGCGCGACCGAGGGCGACATGCTTCACGCGCTTGAGGTTGCCCAGAGCACCTTTGTACTCGACCAACCGCAGGGGCTCGATACCCCGGTGGCGCAGGGCGGTACGAACTTTTCGGGCGGCCAGCGCCAGCGTTTGGCAATCGCCCGTGCGCTCATGAAGCATGCCGATCTATATATCTTCGATGACAGTTTTTCGGCCCTGGACTTTAAGACCGATGCCGCCCTGCGTCATGCGTTGCAAGACGAGACGCGTGACGCTGCGGTGCTCATCATCGCGCAGCGCATCTCGACGATCTTGCACGCCGACCAGATCGTCGTGCTCAAGGATGGCGAGGTTGTGGGTCTGGGCACGCATGGCGAGCTTATGGAAACCTGCGAGGTGTACCGTGCCATCGCGGAATCGCAGATGAAGGGAGGTGAGTAGCATGACCGAGGAGCTCAAGAAGCAGGGCGGCGTTGATGACGCCGCTGCCGCGGGACTGGTCGAGGAAACGGCTGCCGCGTCGACCGAGCTGGATGACGCCGCCAAGGCTGCAGCCGAGCGCGAGGCTCGCCGCCAAGCGCTCTACGAGGAAAACGAACGTGCCGAGGACGAGCGCGCCCGCGCCGAGGCAGAGCGTATGCGCGATGTGGGCGACGAGGACGAGGACGAGAAACCCCGCGACACCTGGGCGACGGTGCGCCGCCTGTGGAGCGAGGCTGCCGGCGACCATTGGCGCTTCTATATCGTGTTCGCGAGCATTGTGTTCTACGCCATCTTTAACACCGCTGCGCCGGCATATAGCGCCCGCGTGATCGATGAGCTGTGGGGCCACATTCAGGTGGCGTTTGCCAACGGAACCACCTTCAACATCACTTGGGAGAACTGCGGCAAGACCATCTTCGTCTACTTTATGATTTGGACAGCCGCCGCCTCGTTCTACGCGCTCCAGAGCTTTTTGATGTCGAGCGTGGCCGAACGCCTCAATCTGCGCCTGCGCAACCGCATCGCGCAAAAGCTCAACCGTCTGCCGCTCGCCTATTTTGACGCGCATCGTCCCGGCGAGGTCGTCAGCCGCGCGACCAACGACCTGGACAAGATGTCCGAGAGCATGCAGCGCGGATTGCTGCAGCTGCTCGTGTCGATCGGCACGGTTGTTGGTGCTGTGAGCGTGATGTTCGTGTTCAGCGTGCAGCTTACGCTCGTCTTTCTGTTCTTTACGGCACTGTCGCTGCTGGTGACGAAGGTCGTCTCGCGCCGCACACACGATGTGACGGGCGAGCGCCAGGAGTGGGTGTCCAAGATTACGAGTGCGGTCGAGGAAGGCTATTCGGGCCGTCTGGTGATCCGCGCGTTTAACCGCGAACGTCAGAGCTCCGCTGAGGTGCACGAGGCTTCGAAGGAACTGGCCCGTGTGAGCACCAAGGCCGACTTTATGATCAATGCTGTCGGCCCCGCAGTGCGCTTTATCGGCCGTTTGGCGCAGATCGTTATTGCGCTTGTGGGCTGCAGCATGCTGGTTGCCGGTCACATGACCGTCGGCGTGTTCCAGGCGTTCTTCCAGTTTATCTACGAGGCGTCCGAGCCCATGACGCAGTTGTCGTTTACCTTCAACTCGCTGCAGAGCGCGCTGGCGAGTGCAGAGCGCGTGTTCGACCTGCTCGATGAGCCCGAGATGGAGGCCGATCCGCTGCCGGACAAGGCCGCCAAGCTGCCGGGTCGCGTGGAGGGCCGCGTCTCCTTTGAGCATGTGCGCTTTGGTTATTCGCCCGACAAGCCGCTTATGCGCGACGTGTCGTTTACCGCCGAGCCGGGCCAGAAGATTGCCGTGGTGGGAACCACGGGCGCGGGCAAGACGACGCTCATCAACCTGCTCATGCGCTTCTACGAGATTGACGGCGGGCGTATTACGCTCGACGGCGTGGATACGAGCCGCATGGACCGCGGCGAGCTACGGCAGCAGTTTGGCATGGTGCTGCAGGACGCCTGGCTGTTCGATGGCACGATTGCCGAAAACATCGCCTACGGCTGCCCCGAGGCGACGCGCGAGGAGATTGTCGCGGCCGCTCGTGCCGCGCAGGTCGACTTCTTTGTGCGCACCATGCCGCAGGGCTACGACACGCGCGTGGCCAACGATGCCGAGAGCATCAGCCAGGGCCAGCGTCAGCTGCTGACCATCGCACGCGTGCTGCTCAATAACCCGGCGATTCTCATCCTGGACGAGGCGACCTCAAGCGTGGATACGCGTACCGAGCTTGCCATCGGTCGTGCCATGGACGCGCTCATGCGCGGGCGCACGAGCTTTGTGATCGCGCACCGCCTGTCGACGATCGTGGACGCCGACCTGATCTTGGTCATGGATCACGGCAACATTATCGAGCAGGGCACGCATAAGGAGCTGCTGGCTGCCGAGGGTGCCTACGCCGACCTCTATCTGAGCCAGTTCGCATAATGTGACAAAGGGACAGTCCCGCATGTCACATCAAAAAGAAAGGCGCGCCGGGGATGGATTCCCTGGCGCGCCTTCTTGCGTTGATGCCGATGTCGTTTTGTGCCGCTTGCGTTCCTAGCGCTCGTCCACGAGCTTGGCGACGAGGGCTTTGAGCTCGGCCACCTCTCGCTCGAGTTCTTTGACGCGGCGGGCGTTCTCGGTGATGCCTTGGCGGTTGAGGGCACTCTGCTCGGCAGCGTCATCGGGCATGTACTCGCGATGCTGCTTGGCGTCGAAGCTCTCCTCGAACACGCGGCAGCCGTTGCGCTTGATGATGCGTCCCGGCACGCCCACGACGGTGCAGTTGTCGGGCACGTCCTTGACGACGACCGAGTTGCCGCCGATCTTGACGTTGTTGCCGATGCGGATGTTGCCGAGCACCTTGGCGCCCGTGCCCACGGTGACGTTATCGCCGAGCGTTGGGTGGCGTTTGCCGGTCTCGTTGCCGGTGCCGCCGAGCGTAACGCCCTGGTAGAGCACGCAGTTGTCGCCCACAATGGTGGTCTCGCCGATGACGACGCCCATGGCATGGTCGATAAAGAAATGCTTGCCGATCTGTGCCGCGGGATGAATCTCGACGCCGGTGATGTGGCGGGTGATTTGCGAGAGCACGCGGGCGAGCGAGCGATGACCGTGCTCCCAGAGCCAGTGCTCGGGCACGTGGTTCCACTTGGCGTGCAGGCCAGGATAGGAAAGGAAGATGACCAGACCGTTTTGTGCAGCGGGGTCTTGCGCCTGGACGGTCTTGATATCCTCGCGAATGGTATTGATAAAGCTCACCGGCCGTCCTCCCTTAGCGCCATGGCAATGCGATTCAATAAAGTATAGCGATTTGCTAGGGATTAGGAAGGACAATCTTGGCGCCATTGCGCTACAGATGTCAGTTATGCAAACTTGCTGGTAATGGAGTCATGCTTTTGTGGGGTTGCGCACGAGGGGGCACCGCAACCGTATACTGGTCAACTTGGACGTATCCGCGCCCACAACTGAGAGGTTTTACTTCATGGGTTTCATCAATTTTATCGCCGAGCTGCTTAAGGATCCGCGCACCGCGATCGCCAGCTGGATCGCCGCCGGCCCGCTTATGGCCTACGGCTGCGTGTTCCTGATCATCTTTATCGAGACGGGCGTGGT
The DNA here is from genome assembly GCA_900550195.1 of uncultured Collinsella sp. GTDB lineage: Bacteria > Actinomycetota > Coriobacteriia > Coriobacteriales > Coriobacteriaceae > Collinsella. Next base: position 22,004 of record URRB01000014.1, on the reverse strand, counting down.
GTTCTTCCCGTTCCTTCCTGGCGATTCACTGCTGTTTGCTTCGGGCTTCTTTGCCCACAACGGTGGCTTTAACATCGTGGCCCTGCTGGCCATCGCATGGGCCGCTGCCATTTTGGGCGATCAGTGCAACTTTATGATCGGTCACTTCTTTGGCAAAAAGATCATCGCTTCGGGCAAGGTCAAGGCTATGACGCCCGAGCGCATCAAAAAGTCCGAGGACTTCTTGGACAAGTGGGGCCACCTGGCCATCTTCCTCGGCCGCTTCTTCCCGTTTATCCGCACCTTTGTGCCCTTTATCGCCGGTATGGGCGGCATGCACTGGCGCAACTTTGTCGTCTACAACGTACTGGGTGGTATTACCTGGTCGACGCTCTTTACACTGCTGGGCTACTTCTTTGGCGGTATCCCCTTTGTGCAGGAGCACTTTGAGCTGCTAATCGTTGGCATCGTTGCCGTGTCGATCATCCCGACCGTGGTCGGTCTGGTTAAGGCTAAGCTGGGCAAAAAGAACGCGTAGCTCGAGCCAGCGCGCAAACCGTGCAGTCGAGGCCCGTCACCGCTTACGGTGGCGGGCCTCTTTGCTTCGGTCAAATGAAAATACTTTAGTTAGTTAAAGAAAAACGTTTTATCCGACGCGCGCGCGGAGTACAATCTCGTGCATGCGAATCGGCGTGCCATCGGCTTTGATGCCGTTTGCGTGTCCCGTCCGGCTCTACGCTCCGGGCGTGCGACGTTGCGACGCGGCCGGCCTCGGTCCTTGCGTGCGGGTTCGCGAGTTTGCAACTGTGTATGTAAGGAGCGACATATGACTGTCGAGAAGAAGGATATCGATTGGGGTAGCCTCGGCTTTGGCTACATGAAGACCGATTACAGCTACGAGGCTCATTGGAAGGATGGCGAGTGGGACGAGGGCGGCCTGACCACCGACCACACCCTGCATGTCTCCGAGTGCGGCGGCATCTTCCATTACTGCCAGGAGGTCTTTGAGGGCCTGAAGGCCTACACCGCCGAGGACGGCAGCATCGTCTGCTTCCGTCCCGACATGAACGCCGAGCGCATGTATAACTCTGCGCAGCGCCTCGAGATGCCCCCGTTCCCCAAGGACAAGTTCGTTGAGGCCGTCAAGCAGGTCGTTTCTGCCAACGCCGCCTGGGTTCCGCCCTTCGGCTCCGGCGCGACCCTGTACGTGCGTCCGTTTATGATCGGCTCCGGTGACGTGATCGGCGTGGCTCCCGCTCCTGAGTACACGTTCCGCATTCTCGTGACCCCGGTCGGTCCGTACTTTAAGGGCGGCCTCAAGCCCGTCAAGCTGCGCGTTTCCGAGTATGACCGTGCTGCACCGCACGGCACCGGCAACATCAAGGCCGGCCTGAACTACGCCATGTCCCTTAAGCCCACGATGGAGGCCCATCGCGAGGGCTATGCCGAGAACCTGTATCTCGACTCCGAGTCCCGCACCTATGTCGAGGAGACCGGTGGCGCCAACGTCCTGTTCGTGAAGGAGGACGGCACGCTCGTCGTTCCGCAGTCGCACACCGACTCCATCCTGCCCTCCATCACCCGTCGTTCGCTCGTTCAGGTTGCTCAGGACCTGGGCATGACCGTTGACCAACGTCCCGTCGAGTGGGCTGAGGTCAAGGCCGGTACCTTTGTCGAGTGCGGCCTGTGCGGCACCGCTGCCGTCATCTCCCCGGTTGGCGAGATTGACAACAAGGTTTACGGTGCCGACGAGACCGTGACCTTCCCGGCTGGCTACACCGAGATCGGCCCCGTGATGAAGAAGCTCCGCGAGACTCTGACTGGTATCCAGTCTGGTGCTGTCGAGGATAAGCACAACTGGGTTTACACCGTCGCGTAAGCAGTCTTAGCTGTCCGGCCCGAGGGCGATCTTCCTTTCCGGCGCGTCCTCGGACATGAAAGAACCCCCGCTGCGCACTACGTGCGGCGGGGGTTCTTTCGTCCTGCGAAGTGCGCCGGAAAGGAAGGCCGCGCTTTTGTTTTGGGTCGCGCCATGTGGGGGTGGTGGCGACGTGCATTTTTGCGAGTATTCTGCAATCGAAGGGCCCTGCATACCGACCTCGGGCAAAAAATCGGGATTTCTCGATGTTTTCTACGAATGATGGGCGGGGTTATGGGCTGGCAGCGTTTGATTTGCAGGGATATTCGCGGTCTTTGGCATTTATCGTGGCGCCCGAAGCTCTTGGTTATGTTGAATACTCCTGAAAATGCACGGCGCTCAGAGGGGGACCTTCGCGAAAAAGGAAACCGCCCCGTCGAAGTATGCATTCGACGGGGCAGTTTATACATTTGGCCGATTAAGGATGCGCTGCCAAACTACTAGAACTTGACGGTCGGGGCCTGGCGGGCTGCTTCGGCGGCCTCGAAGCCCTGGCGCTCCTTAAACTGGAAGATGCCGGCAAAGATGACAGCCGGGAACGTCTGAATGGCGTTATTGTAGCTGAGCACGCAATCGTTGTAGCTCTGGCGTGCATAGCTAATCTTGTTCTCGGTATCCTCGAGCGATGCCTGCAGCTGCGTAAAGTTGGTGTTTGCCTTAAGATCGGGATAGGCCTCGGCCACGGCGAAGAGCTGGCGCAGCGCACCGGTCAGCACGTTGTCGGCTTCCATCTTGGCCTCGGGCGTGGTGGCCTTGACGGCGGTGTTACGCGCGCTGATCACGGCGGAGAGCGTCTCCTGCTCGTGCTTGGCGTAGCCCTTGACGGTCTCGACCAGGTTGGGGATCAGGTCGTTGCGGCGCTGCAGCTGCGTATCGATGTTCTGCCAGGCGTTATCGATGCGGTTACGCTTGGTGACCATGTTGTTGTAAATGCCGGCGATGGCGCAGACAATCACAATGACAACAACGATGCCGATGATGACGGTAATCATGATGTCTCCGTTTCGAATGGCCGCGGCGGCATGCGCCAGCTGCCGTTGGTATAACGCTACTAGTATACCCGCAACGTTTTGCCGTGCCGAACTTTCCGGCAAGCGTTATGTTTTCGGCGGGGTCGGCACCGGGGCAAAGCGCGCGAGGTACAGGTGTAAGATATGCGACAGATTGACGAGTGTTGTCTTTGCCCTGAGGATGGCGATACCAGTGGACCTTCGCATTAAGAAAACCTACCGCGCCCTGTTCGATGCCTTCACCGAGCTTCTCGAGGAGCATCGTTTTGAGGACCTGACGGTTGCCATGCTGTGCGACCGCGCCATGATTCGCCGCACGACGTTCTACAAGCACTTTCGCGACAAGAACGATTACTTTGCCTTTTATATCGATGAGCTCATGTCGGGCTTGCCGCAAAAACAGCCCGATGAGGCCGGCGCGGTATCTGCCGAGGACGTGCGCGCGCTTCGGCACGCGATTTTGGACGATGCTATGGATTTGATTCTGACGCACGAGCGGCTCATGGATAACATTTTGGCAAGCAGCATGTCGGGCATGTTGACCAACGTTATTTGCGACCGCATTGCTCGCTCCATCCGCGAGCGTGTGATGAACGTGCTTGCCGAGGATGCCTTGGCCCCCGTATCGCTCGAGACGACATCGGAGTTTATCGCCGGCGGCATTATTCGACTGTTCACAAACTGGTGGGAATCGGGTCACGATCTTGAGCGCCGACCCGAGATTGCCGACGTGGTCGATGCGCTGTTTGAGCGGACCATGACGCCGGTGCATCACTAAAAGTGGCGGAGAGAGGGGGATTCGAACCCCCGGAACGCTCTCGCGCTCAACGGTTTTCAAGACCGCCGCATTCAACCGCTCTGCCATCTCTCCGTGAGTCGTAATGATAGCATCGTTTTGAATTTGCAACAGGGAAGGCGAACGATGACGATCACCGAAATCGACGAGAAGTTCATGCGCGAGGCGCTGGCGGAGGCGCGCGCCGCCGCGGCGGTGGGCGAGGTGCCCATCGGTGCCATAGTGGTGCGCGACGGCGAGATCGTCGCGAGGGCGCACAATCGGCGCGAGCTCGATCAGGATCCTTCGGCTCATGCAGAGTTCGCGGCCCTGTGCGCTGCCGCTCGGTCGCTCGGTCGCTGGCGCCTTTCCGATTGCACGGTCTACGTGACGCTCGAGCCCTGCTGCATGTGTGCGGGGCTTATGGTCAACGCGCGCGTGGGGCGCTGCGTGTATGGCGCGGCTGATGCCAAGGCGGGCGCGCTGGGATCCCTATACGATTTGAATGCCGACTCGCGCCTGAATCATCGGTTTAACGTGACGGCTGGGGTCCTGGCGGATGAATGTCGCGAGCTGCTGAGTAACTATTTTGGCGGTCTGCGCGGAGCGGGCGGCGCTGATTGCGGTTGTGGGGCCGATCTTGAAGCACACGCCGCTCACGCCGCAGCGCTTGCAGGTGCCGGTGAGGATGCTGACACGGCGGTTGACTTTGGTCCTGCGTGCCGCCGGCCCCGCCGTGTGCTGCTGGCGATCGACTCCTTTAAGGGCAGCGTTTCGAGTGCGCAGGCGGAGGCGGCGGTTGCCGAAGGCGTGCGCCGTGTGTGGTCCGATGCCGAGGTGCGCGCATTGCCGCTGGCAGATGGTGGCGAGGGAACGCTCGATGCCGTTGCCGCGTGCGGCGGTGAGATTGTGACCTGCGAGGTGGCAGGCCCCTTGGGCGACCGCGTGTCTGCCCGGATGCTGGTGGACGGCGAGCGCGACTCGGCTGTAATTGAGATGGCCGAGGCGGCGGGTATTGGGTATTCACCCTGCACGGAATCGGCGGCGCTCGCGGCTTCGACCTATGGCGTGGGCGAGCTGATGCTCCGTGCGGTTCGCGCCGGGGCAAAGACTATCTATATTGGTCTGGGCGGCAGTGCCACCAACGACGGTGGCGCCGGCATGCTGCAGGCGCTGGGCGCGCGTGTGGTCGATGATCAGGGATGCGATGTCGCCCCCGGTCTTGCCGGCCTTGAGCAGGTGGCGAGCGTTGATTTGGCGCCAGCTCTGCAGGCTTTGGATGATGCTCGTATCGTTGTGCTTTCCGATGTCGAGAATCCGCTCGTGGGGCGTCGAGGCGCACTGGCGGTGTTTGGCGGGCAGAAGGGCCTGCCGGCGGATGATGTCGAGGTGCTGTGCAGATACGACGGCTGGATGGTCGGCTACGGTCGCCTGCTCGATGCGGCAATTTTCGAGGCGCGAGCCCAGGGGTTGTTGCGCACACCCGAGAACGCACGGACATTTGGCTCGGTGCTTGGCGTGCCCGGCGCGGGCGCTGCCGGTGGCTTGGGCGCGGCGTTGCTGGTGCTCGGCGCGGAGCTACGCTCGGGCGTGGAGACGGTGCTCGATCTGATTGGGTTTGACGAGCGCGTATGCGATGTCGACCTAGTCATAACGGGCGAGGGCAATATGGACGAGCAGTCCGCCGCCGGTAAGGCGCCGGTTGGTGTGGCTCGCCGCGCCAAGCGATATGGCAAGCCGGTGGTCGCCGTCGTGGGCGGTCGCGCCGTCAACCTGGATGCGGTGTGTGAGCATGGCATCGACTTGGTGCTTCCGATCTGCCGCAAGCCCATGGGCCTGGAACAGGCACTCGATCCGCAAGAGGCCACAACCAACCTCATTTGCGCCGGCGAGGCAGCCGCCCAATCCTACGACCTCGCCCGCCTCTAGAACTTATTCCCACGGGAGCCCGGTTTGGCCGAGCAGTCAAAATAGCCCCGCCCCAAACTAGCTACTTTGTGGGATGTGGGGGATAAAGATTGCCGGTCGATTTGTCCTACTGGGGTATGTCGATGGCGCGAGTGGTTCGATTTTGAGCCTGAGTGGCAACCCGAGGCGAAATTTCGGGTCACCCAAATTGCTACAATTTTAAGCATATAGCGATGTCCTGCCTTGCGTTTCTGCGCGGGGGGGGGCGTATATTTGCATCGATGGGGACGACGACACACATACAATGAGCTGTTTCTTGCCGTCCTCATGGATTGGGGAGGGCCTTCATGAATCGCGCGTGTGCGAGAGCTCGAGAAATGCTAAAGCCTTTTGGCAAGAAAACCAATACCGCAAAGCGTGTCCTGAGGATTTTGACCGTCCCGCTGGCGGCGTGTGCGCTCTTGTTTGGTGCGACGAGTGCGTCGGCCGACCAGACAGTTCCCTTTAGCAACCACATCGTGAAGACGGTGAATCCAACCGGCACCACGGTCAATCTGTTCGATTATTGGGTAGTGAATGGCGACAACGACAGCTCGAAGAACATAAACAACGACAACAAGAATGACAACACCGGCATCAATAAAGGCCATCAGCTCAAGTTCAATGGCGGTGCCGGATCGGGCATTAATAAATGGACGGGCAGAAGCAATATCAACGGTTTTGGACGTCTTTCATTTGTGAAGACCATGCTGGTGGATGGCTATCCGGCAATCAACAAGGGCACCCACACCTCCCAAGGCCAGGGTGTTAACTACACCGATGAGTCGCTGGCCTATCTCTTTAACAACGACAGTCAGGCAAATGGCAAACAGGACGGCAAGGCCGTTTACAACAACGTGAAAGGCCTCTTCCAGCTCCAGAATGGCTATTACGTTTACGACTCGTATGGTTCTCACGGCAACTATGCCGTGTATAACCCCACGACTAACTCCTTTGACGTCTACGATAAGGCGGGCGTATATAAGGGCGATGCGAATAGCGAAACCAATCTGGGCCAGTTCTTCCCCTTTGACTCGGCCCGCAAGGTTTTTGAAGAGAAGAACGGTCAGCTCTCTCCTATAGGAATAACGGACGGAACGAACGATAAGCTCAACCACCACTTTGGCATGTCCATGACCACAGAGTTTGTCCAGCCTGCGGGCGGCAAGACCACCGATAACAAAGACATGGTCTTTGAGTTCTCGGGTGACGACGACGCATGGGTGTACATCGATGGTGTACTCGTGGGCGATCTGGGTGGCATTCACGAGAAGGCGACGCTTGATATCAACTTTGCTAACGGTGAAGTAAAAGTCGGTCATATTGACGGTGCAAATGGAGCCGAGAAGGAAATCGAAAAAAACCAACATCAAGGCAAAGTTCAAAGCTGCCGGCGCAGATACCTCTAACTTCTCCGGCAACACCTTCCGTGACAGCAGCAAGCATACGCTGAGTTTCTTCTATCTGGAGCGCGGCGCGGGCGCATCGAACATGAAACTTAAGTTCAACCTCACCACGCTGCCATCGTCCGAGGTCGCGAAGGTCGACCAAAACGGCGAGGCAGTCAATGGCGCAACTTTCAAGCTGTACCAGTCCGATGGACCAGATGCCGAGGGACACTGGAATAAGGGCGAGCTCGTCGCTCAGGGCACGACGAAAGACGGGGGCCAGCTGATACTTCGAAAGTCGGACGATTCCGTTCTTTCGTTCGATAACCAGCATGCCGAGGGACACGACTACTTTGTACTCGAAGAGGTTGGCCTGCCCGCGGGATATCGCTCGAGTCTGACCTCATCGACTACCGCAACGCCAGGTGAGCTGCATCTGCAATACAAGAAAGCTGCGAGCGGCACGGGTGGCGTGGTGGTTGCACCGCAGACAACGGTTACAACAGCCGACGGCAAGTCATGGACGGGTAGCCGCATGTGGCTGAACGGCGGCTATCTGGCCGCTAAGGAGACCATTTCCCTTAGCAAAGAGACAAAAGACAATAAGGACAAACCCATTAGCTCGGGTACGACCTTTGCTGTCGTGCTCAAGCGCACCGATAAAAACAAGAGTGACACGGACGTAAACGCGTGGACGGCGGTCACGGGCAACCCGCTCGAGGGCTACAAGCTATGCTCTGCGCATGGCATTGCCGGCGCGGTCGAGGCTGCCAAATCGGCAGATACGAGCGTCTTTGGCGTCAACACCAAGGGCGACTACGAGGTAACGGTCAGGTCGCTGCCCGGCGATATCGAGAAGTACGCCGCCATGATGACGGACAAGTCCCAGTCCGAATATACCGTGGCGGTGTATCACACCACGGCATCGTCTCTGGCGGAGGCAACCATCGACAACACCTCTATGGTCCAATATCAAACGATAAACAGGCAGTTCTCTACGGTGATTCACCTCACCAACGTTCAGAACCGCCTGTTTGTGCAGAAGGTTGACGACCTGGGCAAGCCCGTGAACGGTGCAACGTTTGAACTGTACCAGGCCAAGGACGTTACCGGCGATAGTCCCAGTACGTATGCCATTAAATCGGGTGCCGAGCCGTATGACACCGTGAAGGCAAACGGCATGACCTATCCGTATGACATTAAGGGTGCTGCATGCTTCCCACTCGATTCGACAAAGCATGCGCCCCTTATCAAGGGTACGTACTACCTGCGTGAGTCTGTAAGTCCAGATGACCATGAGATTAACAACACCATCACCAAGGTAATCGTGGACGATTCGGGTGTGTATGTGGATGCCGGCAAGAAAGGCGACGGTGTGCTCAGCATGAGCGGCCCGGGTTCGCTGATCGCCTCCCTGGCACAGTTTGGCTCTCCCGACTCCATTGACAACACGCTTACGCACATCAAAGGCAAGCTGCAGAGTGCAGTCGTTGACGCCGACGGAAACCTGACATGGGGCCAGAAGAGCACCGCCGAGGGCGTGACGCCTTCGCTCGAAAATGACTTGATGCATATGCGCTATGACAAGACGACGCAAGGTACCAAGACTGTCCTGCGCTATGTCGAGGACGGTGGCGAGCGCGACGGCCAGCTGGCGACCATCTTTGCCGATACGGGCATCAACCGCATGGCCCTTTATCAAGACGATGATGCCACCAATGGCACCGATCTGGGCACGCTTCAGCTCAATCATCTCTTTACCACGGCAACGGCCGTGCAGTATACCGATTGTCGCGTGGCACCTTTGCAGGTGACCAAGACGGTGACGGCAGATGCTGGTCTTACTGCACCCACCAAGGATGCGAAAGGCAACGACCTGACCTTTACGTTTAAGTTCACCCTGCCGGAGTCCCAGAAGGGCTACGAGGCGCATGTGTTCGATGCGAACGGCAAATCCGTGGGCAAATCTTTCACGCTCAAGAACGGAGACACCCACTCCATCAAGGCCGGCGAGACCATCCGCGTATACGGCCTTAAGATGGGTGGCAGCTATAGCGTGAGCGAGCTCACCACCAAGCGCGAGGCGTCCAACGGCGACGTGCTGGCGAGTATCGTCAACACCGTGACCGGTTCCGCCGAAGAGTCGGTGCTTCCGGCCGGCTTTAGCCTCGTGAGCCGTAAGGTCGGCGGCGAGGAGCAGTCGGGAACTGGCAACACCATCGAGGGCAAGATTGTCGCGCTTGCGGGCGGACAGATTCCCGCCGATAACACGCTTGAGTTCACCAACAACTACAGCGCCAAGCCCGTAACGCTCGACGCCCAGAATAGGCTGGGCGCCAAGAAGGTGCTCGAAGGTCGCGATTGGGCCGATGACGATTCCTTTACCGTGCAGCTTACAGCCGACGACGGCGTCCCCATGCCCAATGGCGCCAAGAGCAAGGTGTCGACGGTCGAGCTTACCAAGGATTCCCAGACGCAAACGGTTGGCGACATCACCTATAAGACGGCAACGTTTGGCGACATTACCTATACCAAGCCCGGCACGTACACCTATACCATCTCGGAGGTTGTCCCCGGTTCCGATGCCGGGGCAGATGGCATAAGCTACTCCGCCGCCTCCTATACCGCGACGGTCGTGGTGGAGGACAACCAGGCTGGCGCTCTTGTCATTAAGAGTGTGAAGATGATGCAGGAGTGCAACGACGCGCGCGTCGACACCAAGACAGAGGTTGCCGACGCAATCTTTACCAACCGCTACGATACGCACGAATCGAACAAGATTATCCATGCTCAAAAGAACCTAGTCGACAACGCCGGAACGTTCCCGCTTGCCAGGAATGCCTTTACCTTTACGCTCGAGGGCGTGGGTGGCTATGCGGATGCCAGCGCGGTATTCAGCCTCGATACGGTCGATAAGAACATGGCGGCCCCCATGCCTCAGGGTACCGAGGGCAACATCGCAACCGTGGGCAACAACGCCGACGGCAAGGTGACGTGGCCAGAAATCTCCTATACCGCCAAGGCGGATGCGGGACGCGCCTACGTTTACAAGTTCGCCGAGAATCGCGGCAGCGTTACGGGCATGACCTACGATGGATCGGTCTATTACGCCGTGGTGCGCAACGACAAGAAGGGTGCCGGCATCCAGACCTCGGTCGAGTACTACAAGGCCGCAGAAAACAACTCGGTAAAGCAGCTGGACGAGAATGTCACGCCCTCCTTTACCAATATATATAGTGTGGATCCCACGAGCGTGACCCTACAGGGCCAAAAGACGGTGAGCGGTCGTGACTGGAATCAGGGCGAGAGCTATGCCTTTAACCTTGCTGCCGCTACGGACGATGCCGGTGCGACCGGTTTGGGCAAGACCACAAAGCAGGCGGTAACGGATGGGACTGTTGCCATCGGCGTCAACCGGGCTGTCGCCAGTGCGCCCGCGACGGGGCGCGTGGCCTCGTTCGCCTTTGGCACCGAAGCCGCCCCGACCGTGACGTTCAACCGCGCAGGCACCTTTAGCTTCAACATCACCGAGAAAGCTGCGCAGGATGGCCAGGCGGGCATGTCCATGGACAAGCACACCGCACGCGCGACCGTCGTGGTGACCGATCTGGACGAGTCGGGCAACCACACGGGCAAGCTGCGCGTGTCGAGCGTGACCTACGCCAACACCGGCGCCTCCGATGCGGACAAGGCCGTAACTGACAAGGCCGCCTTTACCAACGCATACCATGCGTCGGGCACCTTTGGTGGTGTGACGGTGAGCAAGACCCTTGAGGGTCGCGCCTCTACCGCGGGCCAGTTTACCTTTGCCGTGACGGGCCTTTGGTACAACGACATTCAGACGTCGGTCGACGGCGCCGATGCTAGCCTGTCCAATAAGGCTGCGGGGGCCGGCGTGTCCGGTGCCGTGGTGGGCGCAAGCGGGCAAGAGAAGCTCTTTGCTCGTACGCTCACGGAGCAGGATCTGGGCCATACGTTTGCCTATCGCATCCGCGAGAACCAGCCTGCGGCTGCCGGCTACGCCTATGACACCGGCTACACTGGTGACGCTATCGTGCTCGTCAAGGTTCTAGCACGCAAGGACGACCCCGCTAAGCTCTACACCGTGACGACCGTGCTCAAGGGTGCGGGTGTGACGGAGCTGCTGGGCGACGGCGCCGACGCGAGCGCGCTGACGGACGAAAAGATCGTCGAGCTCAAGCAAGATTCGCATACTTACGTGCAGCAGTACGATGCAAGTGAGACCGGCGCCACGACGCCTGCTGTCTCGTTTGTGAACCGTTACACGGCAAATCTCGACTATGGCGCCAATGGCGGTTTGCAGATCGAGAAGACGTTGACGTATCCCAAGGACGCGACCATTTTTGGCTCGCCTAAGAGCACGTTCCGTTATATCGTCAAGCCTGCTGACGAGACGTCTGCCAGCAAGGTTGGCATTTCCACGAATGGCAAGGTCTTTGAGACCGCAAATGTCGAGGCCAACGCTCCCAAGACCGTAAGTTTGGTACCTGCGGGCGGGCTGACCTTCACTCAGGATGATGCCGGCAAGACGTTCACCTATACGGTGAGCGAGATTGACGACAAAGCGACGGGCTATACGTACGACGAGACGGTCCATACGGTTAGGGCCGTCGTAGCGGATAACGGCGACGGCACGCTTAGGGTCACGACATCGGTAAGCAAGCAGGTCGATGGCAAGGACGAGCTCGAGGGCCAGTGGATCTACCCGTCGGATGCGACGTCTACCGGTGTCGCGACGGTCAAATTCAAGAACACCTATACGGTCGCCGAGGCAGCAACCTATACTCCGTCCGTGACCAAGGTGGTTGCCGGTGCCAATGCTCCGGACAAGTTTACCTTTGCCATGACCGCGGCCGATGATGTCACCAAGGCTGCTATCGACGGCAAGCTCATCACCGGCTCTTCGATGAGTGCGGAGAACGGCTACGCTGAGAAGAAGCAAACGAAGGAGGGCCTCAAGGACGGGGAGCACTACCAGCTTGACTTCTCGAAGCTCACCTTCAACAAGCCGGGCACGTATAAGTTCGCTATTAACGAGGTGGCTGCGAACAGCGGTCTTGGCGAGTGGAAGTATGACCAGCACGTCTATACCGTGACGGTCACCGTAACCGATGAGGGCGGCAAACTTGTAGCGCGTGCCGATGGCACGACCGGCTCGGAAGGCTTCATCTTTACCAATAGTTACCAAACTTCAACGAGCTACGAGCTCCAGGGCGGTTTGGAGATCGTCAAGACGCTTAACGGGCACGATCTGCATGCCGGCATGTTTGGCTTTACGGTGACGGGCGAAGACAATGCTTCAATCGAAAAGCTCAACAAGCTGCTGCGCGCGGATGAGGGTAAGCTCACCGTTACGAACGATGAACCGCAGGCCGATGGCACGTCCCACGCCGGTATTTTGGGCGGCCTGACCTTCGCGACGCGCGATGCGGACAAGACGTTTGCCTACAAGATTGTCGAGAATGGCGGCGGTAGGGGCGGCTATACATACGACTCCACCTATTGGAAGGTAGAGATTGCGGTTAAGAAGCGCGATAACGGTTCGCTCTATACCGTGACCACGGTCAAGCACTATGACGCCAACGACGTTGAAGAGCCCCGCGATGCGAATACCTTTAGCTCCGAGAGCGGTACCGCCAAGGCCCAGGTGTCCTTTACCAACAGCTACATCGCGACCGGAACATTCGACGGTCTTGCTGCCGAGAAGGTAATGGACTCCGGCGACAAGATTGAGGCGGGTCAGTATACGTTTGACCTGTATGCCGAGAAGACCGATGGCTCGCTCGAAAAGATGGATGAGGGTAAGACCCAGGCGAGCGATAACGGTATCGCCACGGTCGACTTCGGCAAGGTTAACTTTAAGCTTGGCGGCGCTCTCGGCGGATCCCATGAGCTGACGATTGACCTTGCTGGCGCTGTGAAGGATGGTGTTGCCACCAAGCAACACAATGCCGACCACACCACTACCTACAGCTTTAACCTGGTGGCAAAAGAGCGCTTGGCCAACCTGCCCGAGGGCGTGCGTCCCGTGGACACGTCCGCGACGTGCCGCGTGCTGCTCGAGGTGACCGATAACAACAACGGCAAGCTTACGTCCAAGGTGACCTATCGCAATGGTACCGAGAACGGCAAGATCGTCTTCCACAACACACGCGATAAGGTCAAGACGATCGGCACGGTTGCGAAGCCCGATGTGGACATCGACGGGCAGTTGCTCTCCGTGGGCGACTCCTACGTCTACACCATTAACTGGGTCAACACCGAGGCCGATGCCAATGGCAACTTGCTTCCGGCCAACGTGACCGTGACCGACAAGCTTCCTGCCGGCGTTGTGTTCGAGGCCTTTGAGGGCGAGTGTGCCGATAAGGGCGCCGCGAGCGGACAGTCGCTTACTTGGGACCTGGGTAAGCAACCCGCGGGCAGCCACGGTTCGGTGCGCGTGCGCGTCAAGATTACCGAGGACGCCGTGGAGGATGCCCAGGGCGCTGTCGGCACCGTCAAAAACGCCGCCACTATTACGGTTGGCAACAAGAGCTATACCGGCACCACGACCAACTACGTGCCCAAGAAGTCCGAGAGTGATGCTCAGGATTCGAGTGGCTTGGGCATTAAGCTGGGCGATGAGCTCACCTATACCATCGGCTACAAGAACACCGAGGGCGCGTCTGCCACGGTGACGATTACCGATGCCGTTCCCGCGGGAACCGAGTTCGTGGAGTTCACGGGCGACCATACGAACGCCGGTTCCAAGGACAACGACGGCAACCTCACCTGGAAACTGGCGGACGTTCCCGCCGGCAAGGAGGGCACGGTTCAGTTTAAGGTTCGTGTGACCGAGGACGCGTTTAAGAGCGGCGGCGCTTCGGATGACATCTCCAACCAGGCGTCGGTGAAGGTCGGCAACAACCCTGCCGTTAAGACCAACACCACTACCGATGAGGTCTCTGACGGCCGTCTGACGCTGAGCAAGACGGTCACGGCTGCCGAAGGCATTACCGCGCCCAACAAGGCATTTACCTTTAAGGTGCTGCTCTGCCAGGTCGATGGCACAACGCCTCTGGCCGGTACCTTTACGTACGTCGGTCGTCCCGGCGGCACCAACGGCACCTATGTAAGCGGACAGATCAAGAGTGGGGACACCATCGCGCTTAAGGCCGGCGGTTCCGTGACGGTTACCGTGCCTGTGGGCGCTCGCTACGAGGTGCAGGAGCTCGACTCCAAGGGCAATCTCATGACGAGCGAGGACGGCTTTGCGGTTGCCGACAAGGTGAACACCCAGAAGGGCACCGTCGGACAGGCAACGCAGGTGGGCTTTACCAATGTCTATAGCGTGGAGTCCACGAAGGTGGAGAACGCCTTTAAGGTCCAAAAGAAGATCTCTGGCCGCAACTGGACGACGTCGGATGCCTTTACTATGACGCTGGCTGCCGAGGGCGAGGCGCCCATGCCCAAGGGCGCCAAGGATGGTGTGTCGACGATCGTGCTGAGCAAGGACGTTCAGGTCGGCAACTTCGGCACCATCGAGTACACCAAGCCCGGCACCTATACCTATGTGATTGCCGAGCAGGCGGGTGACGAGACGGCGCTCACGTTCTCGAAGGCCACCTATCGCGCCACCGTCACGGTGACTGACGACGGCGCCGGTAAACTGTCTGCCAAGACTAAGATTGCGCAGCTGACCGACGATGCCGGCAGCGCTGTTGAACGCACGGCCGAGGCGGCAGTCTTCATCAATACCGCTAAGACCGGCAGCCTCACCGTCAAGAAGACGGTCGTCGGCGGCGACAGCCAGCGCGAGTTCGGCTTCACGGTCACGCTGACCGACGGGGACGGCGAGCCCGTCTCCGGCACCTTCGGCGAGGGCGAGGACGCCGTGACGTTCGCGGACGGCAAGGCGACCTTCACGCTCAAGCACGGCGGGGAGAAGACTATCGCCGGCCTGCCCGTGGGCGCAAGCTACGCCGTGACCGAGGATGCCGCCGAGGGCTACGCGACCACGGTCAACGGAGCGTCCGGCTCTAAGGCCGAGGGCACCGTGACCGAGGCCGGCGCGACCGCGGCGTTCACCAACACGTACGGAACGGCCGCCGAGGGCAGGGACGTCTCCATCGCGGGTCTCTTCACCAAGACGCTCAAGGGCCGCGACTGGGCGGAGGGCGACAGCTTCCAGTTCACGCTTACGGGCGAGGGCGGCGCGCCCATGCCCGAGGGTTCCTCTGACGGCTCCAAGACCGTCAGCGTGACGGCCGCCGCCGGCACCAAGGCGGGCGCTAAGGTCGCCTTCGACTTCGGGTCCATCCGCTACACGCTCGACGACATCAAGGACGCCGGGTTCGCGGAGGTCGGCGGCAAGCGCGTGCGCGCCAAGACCTTCACCTACACGGTGAGCGAGGCCAGGCCCGCTGACGGCTCTGCCATCGCCGGCGTGGCCTACGATGGCCACGCCGCCACGATGACGGTGACCGTGACCGACGACGGCTCCGGCAACCTCACGGCCTCGACGCCCGCGATCGTGCAGGCGAGCGGCGGCGACTTCGTGAACACCTACACGACCGGGCTCGACTACTCGGCCCGCGCGGGCGTGCTCCTGTCCAAGACGCTCTCCGGCCGCGACATGGAGGCGGGGCAGTTCGCCTTTACCGTGACCGCCGACGCCGAGACGGCCGCCAAGCTCGGCCTCAAGACCGGCAAGGACGCCTACGCCGTTTCCGCAGCAGGTGACGGGGAGGCCGACTTTATCGACCTCATCGGCGCCGCCGCGGAGGGCGACGTGACGTTCACTGACGCCGACGCGGGCAAGACCTACAGCTTCACCGTCGCCGAGACCAAGCTCGGCGGCGACGGCTACACCAACGACACCGCGCCGCGCACGGTGACCATCGCGCCCGCCTACGACGCCGCGACGGGCAAGCTCACGGTCACGACCACGGTCGTCAAGGACGGTGTCGAGGTCGCCCGCAGCGAGGTCTCGACGGCCGATGACGCCACGGCGCTGCCCGCGCCCGTGACGGTCGCGTTCCAGAACTCCTACGAGGCTACCGGCACGCTCGGCGGCGAGGGCGACGCGGCCATCAACGCCACCAAGACGCTGACGGGTCGCGCCGCGGCGGCGGGCGAGTTCAAGTTCTCCGTCCGCGATGCCCAGGGCAACGTGGTCGCGACCGCGTCCAACCGGGTCTCCGGCGACGGCGAGGCGGCGGAACTCACGTTCTCGCCCATCGCCTACACCACCGGCTCGCTCGAGCAGATGGCGGCGGACGGTACGGCCACCAAGGCGGCCGACGGCTCCTGGTCCATCCCCTATACCGTGTCCGAGGACACGGCGGCGCTGCCCGCGGGCGTGACGGCGACCGCGTCGAGCTTCGACATCACCGTCAAGGTGACCGATAACGGCAAGGGCGGGCTGGATGTGGCCGTGACCTACCCCGAGGGCTGCGACGGCAAGCTGTCGTTCGTGAACGGCTACGGCACCAACGAGGCGTCGGTCGACCTCGCGGGCACCAAGACGCTGGCGCTCAGCCAGGCCGGCCTCGGCCTGACGCAGGCGGACATCGCGGACAAGTACACCTTCAAGATTGAGCCGCTGGACGGTGCGCCCACACCGGTTGACGCCTCCGGCAAGACGGTGACCGAGGCGACCAACGACGCCGCCGGCAACGTCGAGCTGGGCAGCGTCACGTTCAGGCAGCCGAGCGACCTCGATGACGTCGAGATCGACGGCGACGGCCTGCGCACCAAGACGTTCGCCTACCGGGTGAGCGAGTCCGGCTCGGTCGACGGCGTGGCCAACGACGCGGTGGCGTCCAGGACCTTCATGGTCAAGGTGGTCGAGGACACCAACACGGGCACGCTCGCCGCGAAGGTCCTGCCCGCCGAGGGCACGCCCGAGGGCAAGGGCGCGTTCGAGTTCACCAACACCTACGGCGTGGAGCCCACCCCGAGCTCCGTCACCGATCAGATCAAGGTGAACAAGAAGCTCAAGGGCCGCGACCTGGCCGAGGGCGAGTTTGAGTTCCAGCTGGTCGAGATCAACGCCGACGGCAGCGAGAGTATTGCGGCGACGGGCAGGAACGCCGCAGACGGCACGGTGGCGCTCGGCCCCGTCACCTATACCGCGCCCGGCACGCACGGCTATGAGCTGCGCGAGGTCACCGGCACGGCGGGCGGCGTGACGTACGACAAGGCAGTGTACCGCGTGCGCACGACGGTCTCCGATGCCGGGAACGGCACGCTCACCGTCAAGCACGAGCTCACGGATGCCGAGGGCAACCCCGCGGGCGATGGCTCAGTGACGTTCACCAACGGCTACAAGGCCGCGCCCGTCACCCTCAAGCTGGGCGCCGCCAAGGTGCTCAAGGGTGCCGAGCTCAAGGCGGGGCAGTTTAGCTTTGAGCTCAAGGGCCGGGACGGAAAGGTGATGTCGACTGCCAAGAACGCCGCCGACGGCAGCGTCACGTTCGACGCGCTGACCTTCAAGCAGGCCGGCACCTACACCTTCACGGTGAGCGAGGTCGACGACGGCCAGGCGCACGTGACCTACGACAAGGCCGTGCACAAGATCGTCGTCACGGTGAGCGACGAGGCGGCAGACGGCACCAAGACGGGCTACCTGTCGGCGAAGGTCTCCTACGGGGACGATGCCGACGTGCCGCCGGTCTTCACCAACAGCTATGCCGAGGATCCCGGGACCCCCGGCACCCCGGAGAATCCCGGTACGCCGGGCGGCGGTTCCGATAGCGGCTCCGGAAGCGGCGGCTCCGGAAGCGGCGGCTCCAAGGGTGGCATGCCCGACACCGGCGACCACAGCCTGCCGGCGGCGGCACTCGGTGTCATGGCCGGCATCGGCGCGCTGGCCGTCGCGGGCGGCGCGGCCCTGTACCGCAGGCGCCGCTAGCGGTATGCAATAGCGGGGCGAATCCATCCGATGGGTTCGCCCCACTTGCCCTGCTGGACGGGAGCGGGTAAGATATATCGAACGCCTAGCGCGTTCGATGGGTTCGGATGACGACATGTTCCGAATCTGGTCAGGTCCGGAAGGAAGCAGCCATAAGGAGCCTCTGTCGGGCATCCGAATCCATCGAGCGCACGGGCGCTTTTTTGGTGCCGCGACATGGTCCGGGAGGCGGCGAGGTATTTGGTGTCTCGCTGGTCCTCGGCTTTGCCTGCGGGATCGCTCGACTACCAAATACCTCGCCGCCTCCCGGACCCCGTCGTCCAAAAATCACCCGTAAAGGCGCATTTATCTGAAGAATTGAATCCCGTGTTTTGTGCTGCTTGCTGGCGTTGCCTGGGCATCGGTGGCTACGTGGTTCAAGGGACGGTGGCGTTGCCATCTGTTTTTACAAGTAAAGAGGCCCGTTTGCGAACGAGCTTCGACTACTGAAGATGCGATGTTCGCACTAACGACATAGCGTAATTACGGCATTGTTGGTTTACGCACAAATTGAAGAAATCTAAAAGATGCGTCGATTTCACTTCGCCCGCAGCGTTACGGCGCGAGAACGTCCAATGGAACAACTTGGACGCCGCGGTCGGTAACATAGGCTTGTGAACCAAATCCAATAATCGCTACTTTAGAAACCGGCGGGGTGTTTCCGGCAGCAACCATCCGCTCTTCGACGGCAACAAGATTGTCAGATGCCTCTTCGATTTGAGCGGAACTGAGCTTGACCTCAACGGGAATCCACATCCCACCTGGAGCCGCTATGACAGCGTCGACCTCAAGATCGCGGGAATCGTGATAGTGATAAAGGCCCATTCCGTTTGCCCTCGCATAGACCCATAGATCATGGAGCGCCAACGATTCGAAAAGCAGCCCAAGTGTCTTGAAGTCTGACAACAACGTCTCCACAGTCGCCCCGAGCGCAGCCGCTGCAAGCGACGGGTCGGCAAGATGATGCTTACGCGCCTCCCTCAGATGCACCGGAGATCTCATCGCGGGATTCCATGCGGGGATATCGCAGACGAAACTCAATCTGCTAAGAAGGGATATGTATGATGCCGCTGTTTGTCTCGATACGTCGCCACCCAAATCGGCCACAAGCGTCTTGAGCGTCGCAAGAGTGGATTCGTTGCGCGCCAACGACGCGATGACGGCTTTCACTTTCTCAGGATCTCGTCGAGAGCCATCGACGCGGGGGATGTCTTCCTCAGCGACTATCTCGATATATCGTTTTGCCGTCGCGGACGCAATTCGCGCGTCACGCCCAATCGACGCCGGCCATCCACCGCAAACGATGCGCTCGGCGATCTCGGCAGAACCCATCGATCCGAAGGCGCCCCTGAACTTTTCGCCAGAAATGATGCCCGACAGCTTAACCGCACCGCTAGATTTCCCAAGTTCGAAAAGCGTCATGGTGTCCATGCGCAATTTAGCGAACCTTCCAGCGCCACTGTGCATCGGCCGATCATTGTCTCGCGGTGTCGCCGACCCCGTAAATATGAACTGGCCAGGCTCGCCGCCGCGGTTGTCGCACTCAAACCGTGCCGCGTCCCAAAGTTTCGGAACCTCCTGCCATTCGTCGATCAGCCGCGGCACCTCGCCGGAAACGGCAAGCGCCGGGTCCGTCTCGGCACGGAAGCGATTCTCGAAGTTGCGCGACGGGTCCATGAGGAGGAGCCTGGACGCCGCACGGGTCCCGGCCGTGGTTGTCTTCCCACACCATTTCGGTCCTTCGATGAGAACGGCACCGAATATCCCAAGCATCTGGTCGAGCTCATTTTCGATAATTCGAGTGTAGTACTTTTTGGGCATATTTTTCACCATTGATTACCAGCACGTTTAACCGAATTTACAGTTTTCATTTAACCAGATTTCAATTATTTGATTAACCAGATTTGCATATTTCGGTTAACGAGACAGATTAAACATGAACGAGCCAAGTCAGATGAGAATCATCTACTCGACACCGCGCATGAGCTCCGAAATGGTGATGTGAAAGCCGTCGGCAATCTTGTTGAGATTTGAAAGGCTGACATTGCGCTGCCCGACCTCAATGCTCGCGTAGTAGGAGCGATCCATCTCAATCAAATTAGCGGACGGAGTGCCCGGGCTCGTTGCGCCTAGGGCGCGGCGGGGTCGGCGACGTCGGAGGTGTCGATCTCGCCAAGAATGGCGAGCCGGCTGATGAACGGGATGCCCTCGGGTTCGTCCACCTCGACGCCGCCGAGCACGATGGTGTTGTCACGCATGTCGATTTGGGTCGTGAACACGGCCTGATCGCGGCCCGAGGCGATAAAGCCGATGCCCGCGAGTACGATGCCCGCGGCAATAAGCCCGCCCGCCACGGCGAGGTAAATCTTCTTCTCCGCTGGTCATGGTACTCACTCCTTTCTACGCCGCGAGATACGCGGCAGCAGCCTGGAGAGCGTCGCCCCCGCCGCGAACTCCTACACGCTCGCCGGGTGCTGCCGCGCCGCGCTCGTGCGCGGGCTGTCGAGCCCGGAGCTGTACGCCACCGCGCTCATGGCCGCCGAGACGGCGATATCGACGGCCCGGCAGTTCGGCGTTAAGGTCCCTGAAGCGATCGGCACCTCCGAAGGGCTGTTCTCTGCCACGATCGGCCTCGGCGGGACCGATACCGCCGAGATCGGAGTCAACTGCGTCGACGCGCGCAGTGACGGAGGCGTCCTGATCGAGGGCGCCGCCTATCCCATCGCGGACGGCGGGAGGGAGCGCGCGTTCTTCGGGTTCGTGGACACCGCAGAGGACTCGAGAGACTACATGCGCGAGGTCCCGGACATCGCCGATGGCGTCAAGAGGCTCGCCGACGCGGCCCTGGCCGCATCGTGCGCCACGCTGTCGCCCAACACGGCCGACCCCTGCCTCGTGGCGCGCCTCGCCGCCGAGTCGCGAGAGCGCTCCCGCTCGCTCACCGACCCGTGTACGCAGGCCCGCGGCGCCAAGAGGGCAGCTGGTTCGAGCAAACAGGACGGGACGGCCGACGGGCGCAGGCCCGCGCTCTAGGGACGGCGCTTCCCGTTCGGGAACATGCGTTCACACGGCCGCGCCCCGACCATATCATCAGGGCAATATCCACATCGCCGCCGCTTTTCCGCGGCGGATCCCTTTAAGGAGCTGCGCCATGGAGCATATCGTCCTCGAATATGACGAGAACACGCGCACCGCGCTCGTCGTCGCCACTTCGGGCGGCCACGAGCCTGTCCTGAGCGGGCACGCATCGCCCTACATCGTCGCCGACGGATACGATTTCGAGTCCCGTTCCTGGGGCGCCGGGCACTACTTCACCGACATCGCCCAGGCGAAGATCGACTACGAGCGCTCGTGCCGCCATCCCTACCCGCTCGCCGAGGGCAAGCTGCGCGGCGACGAGTTCTGCACGATCCGCTGGTGCCGCGATGACGTCGCGGAAGCGTTTTCCGACTTCCTCTCCTACCCCGTCCCCGCCACCGAGAAGAACATCGATGCCGCAATCGGGCAGCTCATGGCGCATGACGGCTTCCAGGACCGCTCTATCGAGGACGGCTGGGAGACCATCAGCGCCATCATCGACGAAGATGCGCTCGACCTTGGTATCTCGACCAAACAAGGCGCGGACTTCTACAGGGACGCCTTCGGGCTCTCAAGCTTCACCGAGGCCGTCGTCTGGCCGAGCAGCGATAGGGACGCCGCGTTCGTCATGACTTCCGCCGTGGATAGCGAGGATGGCGACCTGGCGGTCTACAAGATCGATGCCGGCCTCATCGGGGACGACGAGATCACCGTCGACGATATCGAGCGATTGGGCGGTAAACGCGAGCTGTGCGTGTATAAGCATGGCTTCGACGGCATCGAGGCCATCCGCAACTTCGCCAACCGCGTCGCGGTCGATAGGTTCGACGAGCGTTTCGGGGTCAACAACCTGTACGGCGATCTGCCCGATCTCGCCCCGACGCTGCGCAAGGTGACCGAGGGTGCCCGCACGACCGTGCAGACGCCCCGCGACCCGCAGGCCATCGCCGCGGCC